>JAJYWF010000155.1 GCA_021791635.1 Actinomycetes bacterium | reverse complement strand
GTGTCGGGCCGGAGGAGGTGGACCCTCAGGGTGGTACTACAACTGGCGAGCCGGGTGGTCCCATGTCACTGGCGAAACCACCGGCGAACTGGTCCTATGTGGCTGGCGGGCGACAGCCGCCCAAGCTCGGCGTCGCATGCATGGGGACGGTTTGCCGACCGTCGAGGCTGGTCCAAGTTCTCTCGAGGGACATCGGCGTTCGGGCTGAGGTGTCCAAGGAGGTCGACGATGGAGCGGGAAGGACCACCGTGAATATCGGCACCTCGCATCCCGAGGGGCCCGAGACGTCGCGTGACCGGAGTGTCGTCGCGACCACGCCCAGCGGAGCCACTCTGCCCTCCCCCTGATCGGCGGTACGAGATCGTGTCATCGATGGCGCCGCCTGGCACCCTGTCCCGGCGGCATCCGCCGGCCACCCGGTCCCGGCGACATCCTCCTGGCGAACGATCCGGACTAAATTCGAGACCCACGCTGCTTCTCGCGGGGTTGTCGAGGAGGCCATCGGCGGGTGAGAGGCGCAATGGCGTGGTCTATGAGGATGCATTCTGGCCTCCAGAGTTGATCGGCTGAGATGGCGCTGAGAGCCGCGTTGTCCGTGTTGGTGGGCCCGGGTGACCATGTCCCGGTGCCCATGGGACGCGTTCGTCGCTCTATTCGGGGCCGCTGCACTGGAGTCTCACGTCTGGTGCCAGTAGTGGTCCTCGGACTCGTGCTCTGTTCGTGCGGTTTGGCCGGAGGTGCCGCGTCACCACCTACATCCGGTCGACCGGGCCAGACCGGCCGACCGGGCCGGACCGGCAGCAGTTCGACGTTGCCGGCCTCGACCCTGCCTCCGACCACGTCGACCACGACCACGACGACCGTGCCGGCCCAACCTGGGTGGACGGTTGTGTCCAGGGAGTCCACTGGGGTGGCCATCGACGAGCGGACGGTGCAGGCTTCGGACGGCTCTACGGTCACCGTGGTTCGGTTCCGCTCGGGCCAGGTGCACTTCGACCTCCACGACGGGGCCACCGATCCCCCTTCGAACGGCACGACACTCGGCGCCAATGCCCAGTCCGTGGTCAGTGCGGCGGAAAGACCAATTCTGCTCGCTGCGTTCAACGGGGGATTCAAGGTGACAACCGGGTCTGGGGGTTTCGAGGTGAACGGGCACGACTTGACGCCGTTGCTTCCCGGCATGGCCACCATGGCGATCAATGCCTCAGGTGCCGCGGCTATCGGAGTGTGGGGGACTGCGGGGTTCCCGGCACCTACACAACAGATTGTGAGCGCCCGGCAGAACCTTCCGCCACTGGTCCAGAACGGCCAGGCCAGCCCCAACATCTCCGACGTGACAGCGTGGGGGGCGATGTTGGGACCCGGCCCGGCAGTCGCCCGCAGCTCGTTGGGCGAGGACGCGAACGGTGACCTTTTGTACGCGGCATCGATGTCTGCCATTCCCGCCGACCTGGCTTCGGCACTGATCGGTGCCGGAGCGGTCGTAGCGATGGAGCTCGACATCAACCCTTACTGGGTCCAGCTTGATGCTGCCGCTGTCCCTGGGGGGACACTTGCGGCTGAGATTCCCGGTCAGCAGAGACCGGCCGACCAGTACTTGGTCGGGTGGACACGAGATTTCGTGACGGTGCTCGCTGGTGGTGTTCCACCCATGGCTCCCGGGTGAGGCGAGGCGCGGGCCTCCACGAGACGACGCATATGATCCGGCAACATCGATGGACACGCGATGGGGAATCCATGGACGTCGAGCACTCGCCGAAGCGGCGTCCCTGCTGTCGGTAGGGTGACAGTCGTGGTCCCTCAGGCTCCCAAGTCCAGCGTCACCGCCTCTACTTCTTTCGCCAGAGCCTTGGGCGGGTCCCCGGAGGCCATCGGTGTGGGCACAGACGATCGACCCGGGGTTCTGTCCATCTCCGAGCTATATGGCCAGGTGGACCGGGCCCTGGCCGACGTATTCCCCAGGGGGCGTCAGCTGTGGGTCCGAGGAGAGATCCACAGCATCGCCGACCAGACCGGCCGCACTGGCCACTGCTACATCGACCTGGTGGAGCCCGACGCTTCGGGGGATCGACAGGCTCCGGTGTTGCGGGTGAAGTGCTGGCGCGGCACCTGGGGTCCCCTGCGCTCCCTGCTGGCCGGCCAGGGGATCGAACTTCAAGTGGGCATGACCGTCATCCTCCGGGGGAGCCTGGACTTCTACCGGCCGCGTGCCGAGATCGGCTTCATCTTGGATGAGATCGACGTGACGTCGCTTTTGGGGAGGCTGGCAGCCCAGCGCGCAGCCCTGATCAAGGCTCTCGGCCAGGAAGGGCTGCTGGAACGCAACCGGTCCCTACCCCTTCCGGCTGTGCCCCTGCGGATCGGACTGGTAGCGTCCCCGGGGACCGAGGGGTACCGCGACTTCCTCGGACAGCTCACGGCCTCTGGCTTCGCCTACTCGGTGACGGTGGCGCCGGTGCGTGTCCAAGGAGCGGATGCGCCAGCGGCTGTGGCGGGCGCCGTCGGGCGG
>JAJYWF010000154.1 GCA_021791635.1 Actinomycetes bacterium | reverse complement strand
GGGACGGCTCTCAACGCTCGCCACGGGGCCCGCCCTCCCTGCCGGCGGACCGGGCTGTCGTCGTCGCGGTGGTGTCCCACGCTGGTGCCGTCATCGCTCCTGCCCCTCTTCCCGGACTCCGGAACCGGGCGTACCCTTCGGGGCCAGGATCCGCACGACCGGCGTCGGATATTTATAACTATTATATTGATTCAGAGTGCGGCGCGCAACGGGCCCCGGCAACAGGGCCCGTACCCTGCCACGGGGTCACTCCATCCCGAGGACGTCGACGGTGCCGCGCCAGGCGAGGGATCCCCCGTCGATCAGCCAGACGACCCCGTTGACGAACGAGGCCTCCTCGCTGGCCAGGAAGCACACCAGCCTGGCGACGTCGATCGGTTCCCCGATGCGATGGACGAGGTGCGTCCCCACCAGGGTCTTCATGATGGCCGCCGAGTCCGGTGCCGCCTCGACGACGTCGGTGACCATCGAGGTCGCGACGGCCGCGGGGCAGTAGCAGTTGACCCGGATCCCGTCGGGCGCCAGGTCGACGGCGAGGTTCTTCGTCAAGAGACCGATCCCCGCCTTGGCCGAGCCGTAGGCGATGCCGGGGATGGTCCCGATCCAGCCGGCGATGGACCCGGCGTTGACGATGGACGGACCGCGCCGACTGGCCTTCAGGTGCGGGTGTGCGTACTTCGCGCAGAGGAACGCCCCCTTGAGGTTCACGGCGAGGATCCGGTCGAAGGTTTCCTCGCTCATCGTGGCGAGCGAGGTGTCCTCGGTGATCATCGACTCGTGGACCCCGGCGTTGTTGTGCAGGACGTCGATCCCCCCGAAGTGCCCGGCCGCCGCCGCCATCAGCTCGCGCACCTGGTCTGCGTCGGACACGTCGCAGTGGTGGTACACCGCCCGGCCGCCGGCGTCCCGGATGGCGGCGGCCGTCGCCTCCCCGACGTCGTCGAGGACGTCGGAGACCACGACGTTGGCCCCGCGCGACGCAGCCAGGCCGGCGGTCGAGGCGCCGATCCCCCGGGCCGCCCCGGTGATCACAAACGTCATGCCTTCGATCTCCACCTCGGTCTCCCCTCTTCGTTCTGGTTCGCCGTTGCTTCGGCCGCCCCACGGGCGGTCGGACGCCAGGCCTCCACACTCGGACCTTGCCAGCATAATGATTATTATCATATGCTGGCAAGGTCCGGCCTCAGGTGAGCGCGCCGGCCACCGCCCCGCCCGCACAGGAGGATCAATGACGACAGCCGACGAGGTCAACTTCTTCGATCCGGAGACCAACCGTTGCCCCTACCCGGCCTACCAGCTGCTCCGGGACCAGGCGCCGGTCTGGAAGGATCCGCAGACCGGCATGTTCGTCCTGACCCGTTACGAGGACATCCGGACGGTCCTCCTGGATCCGGAGCGGTTCACCAACCGGGTGGGCAGCGCGGCGGGGATGACCGAGAAGGCCGTCCGCCCCGACGATCCCGAAGAGGCCGCCCGCATGGACGCCGAGGCGGAGTGGAACCGCAGGATCCAGGCCGTCTACGAGGACGACGGTTGGGTGACGGTGCCGACGCTCGACGCCTTGGACCCGCCCAAGCACATGGAGCTACGACACATGTTCGACCAGGCGTTCCGCCCGGGGCGGATCTCCGAGCTGGACCCCTTCGTCGAGGACCTCGCCAACCGCCTGTTCGACGACATCATGTCCGAGCGCAGGTGCGACTGGGTGCAGGCTCTCGCCATCCCGCTCCCCCTCTACACCATCGGCAGGCAGATGGGTGTGCCCGAGGAGGACATGCCGAAGATCAAAGCGTGGACCGACGCCTGGGTCCAGAGACTGGGGCTCATGCAGACGCCGGAGGAGCGGTTGTGGTCGGCCCGCAAGGAGGTGGAGGCACAACAGTACTTCCAACCCATCTTCGAGCGCCTCCGCCGGCACCCCGAGGACACGCTCCTGAGCGACCTCGTGAACAACGAGGTCCCCGAGTGGGGACGCACCCTGACCGACAACGAGCTCCACTCGGAGATGATGGCCGACTTCTTCGTGGGAGGCAGCGAGACCACCACCAACGCCCTGGCCGCTGGCCTGGTCGCCCTGGTCGAGGACCCGGGGCTCTGGGAGCGGCTGTGCGCGGACCCCGAGCGGCTGCTTCCGGTCTTCGTCGAAGAGGTGATCCGGACCGAGGGGCCCGTCCAGGGGCTCCTCCGCGAGACGGCGGTCGACGTCGAGATGCACGGGGTCACCATGCCGGCCGGCTCGGTGGTCAACCTGCGGTTCGCCGCCGGCAACCGCGACGAACGGCACTTCCCGTGCCCCGCCGCCATCGACCTGGACCGGGAACGCCCGAAGACCCACCTCGCCTTCGGGCTCGGCGGGCACTTCTGCCTGGGCGCACCGCTGGCCCGCCGTGAGATGTACTACGGGTTCAAGGTCCTGATCGAGCGGGTCGAGTCGGTCCGCTTCGTCGACGGTGCCAACGACTTCGACTACCACCCCAACTACTTCCTGCGGGGATTGAAGGCGCTGCACGTCGAGCTGACCCCGAGGCCGTGACCCCGAGGACGTGACC
>JAJYWF010000061.1 GCA_021791635.1 Actinomycetes bacterium | reverse complement strand
ACGCGCCGGTGGTCGGCATCACCGCCACCCCCACAGGGAAGGGCTACTGGGAGGTGGCCGCCGACGGCGGGGTGTTCGCCTTCGGGACCGCCGGGTTCTACGGCTCCATGGGTGGCCAGAAGTTGAACGCGCCGGTCGTGGGCATCGCCGGGCCGTGACCTTGAGACGACCGGCATTGGTCGGGTGGGCACTGGTGTTGGCCGCCGCGCTGACGCCGGTGGCCGCCGGGGCGGCCCATCCGGATGCGGCGGCCCGGACCACCCTTGCCGCCACTGCCGCCACTTCCGCCTCCGTCGACTTCAACGGCGTGGCCTGCGGGTCACCGACCGACTGCGTGACCGTGGGGTCGGCCGGTACGGTCACCACCAGCCACGATGGCGGGCTGACGTGGACACCGCAACTGTCTCTGGGGAACCAGACCCTCCTGGCGGTGGCTTGCGCCACGGCCACATTCTGCGCGGCGGTCGGTGGCGGAGGCGTCGCCGACGTCACCACCAATGGCGGCACCACCTGGACCGAGGAGACCACGGGCACCTCTGCCGCCCTCTACGGGGTCGCGTGCCCGTCGACCGAAGAGTGCATGGCCACCGGTGACACCGGGGTGGTCGTCACCACCACTGACGGCGGCGCGGTGTGGCGCCTCCAATCCGTTCCGGTCACAGGGATCATGACCGACGTGACCTGCATCTCGACCACCACCTGCCTGGTGTCGGGCGACGGGGGCACCCTGTACATGACCGACAACTTCGGCACGTCGTTCACAAGCGTGGAGTGGAACACCTTCGGACCGCCCGCGGTGCTCTACCGGGTGGACTGCCCGTCCACCTCGGTCTGTGTGGGCGTCGGCTCTGCCGGACTGACCACCTACTCGACCGACGGGGGGCTGGCCTGGAGTAGCGGGACATCGGGCACATCCACGCCCTACGCGCCGACGTTCACCGGAGTGGCCTGCTGGTCCACAAAGGGCTGCGTCGCCGTCGGTGACCACGGCACGGTGCTCGACACCCAAGACGGGGGCCAGGCATGGCACCCCCAAGTCCTCCCAGGATCTCCGCAGCTCTTGTCGGTGGCCTGTCCGGTGACCACAGACTGCGTGGCCGTCGGTGGCGCGGCCACGATCGAGACCACGGCCGACGGGGGACTCTCGTGGACCCTGCGGGCGACCGGCGCCGCCGGGGGCACCCCGGTCAAGGTGCTCCTGGTCGGCGACTCGGTCGGGCTGACCTTGGGCATCGGCGCTTCGGTCGACGAGAAGGCCTACGGCGTCACAATCGCCAACGACGCCATCCTGGGCTGCGGCGTCGTCTCGGGGTCGGAAGTCGACATCCACGGCACCGTCTACCCGGTGGCATTCCCGTGCAACGGCGTGACGCCGCCCCAGTGGCAGACACTGTACGCCCAGGACGTGGCCACGGACGATCCGAACGTGGCCCTGCTGGTCATCGGGAGGTGGGAGACGGCGAACCGCACCTGGAGCGGTGAACCCGGGGTGTTCACGTCGGCCGGTGATCCAGCCTTCGACGCCTACATCGCCCAGCAGCTCACCCTCGCCGTCCAGATCCTCTCGTCCCGGGGGGCCCGTGTCCTACTCACCACCTCGCCGTACTTCCAGGACATGCCGCCGCCGCCGGGAGGCGGCACATGGCCGTCGGACAATCCGGCCCGGGTCGACGCCGTCAACTCCATCATCGAGGCCGTGGCCGCCCGCTTCCCCGGCACCGTCGGGGTGGTGACACTCAACACCGAGCTCGACCCGGGTGGCGCCTTCACCAGCACGATCGACGGTGTGACGGTGCGCGAGAGCGACGGCATCCACATCTCGATGGCCGGGGGTGAGTGGCTGGCGCCGTGGCTGCTCCCCCAGTTGGAGCAGGCCGGCGTGGCCCAGGAGGGTACGCACGGCTACTGGGAGACGGCTTCGGACGGCGGGGTGTTCGCCTTCGGGGGCGCCGGGTTCTACGGCTCGATGGGCGGGAAGCCCTTGAACGCCCCGGTGGTGGGCATGGTTGCCGCACCCACAGGGAAGGGCTACTGGGAGGTGGCCTCCGACGGCGGGGTGTTCGCCTTCGGTTCGGCGCGGTTCTATGGCTCCATGGGAGGGAAGCACTTGAACGCGCCGATCGTGGGGATCACCGCGACGTCCACAGGGAAGGGCTACTGGGAGGTGGCCTCCGACGGCGGGGTGTTCGCCTTCGGTTCGGCGCGGTTCTCTGGCTCGATGGGGGGAACGCACCTGGACGCGCCGGTGGTCGGCATGGCGGCCGACCCGTGGACCGGCGGCTACTGGCTGGTGGGCTCAGACGGCGGGGTGTTCGCCTTCGGTGGGGCACCGTACGTCGGCTCGACCGGGGGTACGCACCTGGACGCGCCGGTCGTCGGAATGGCGATGGCCCCTGGGGGCAGCGGCTACTGGCTGGTGGGCTCCGACGGCGGGGTGTTCGCCTTCGGCGGGGCCGGGTTCTACGGATCGATGGGCGGCCGCCCGCTCGACGCCCCGGTGGTGGCCCTCGCTCCGGCGCCCACAGGACAGGGCTACTGGGAGGTGGCCTCCGACGGCGGGGTGTTCGCCTTCGGAGGGGCCGGGTTCTACGGATCGATGGGCGGCCGCCCGCTCGACGCCCCGGTGGTGGCCGGGACCGAGGACTGATCCCGGTCCGGCGGGACCGGTAGCGTGACGCCCATGCTCTCCTCAGAGGTTCTCACCGTCGAACGCCAGGGGCACGTGGGGGTGCTATGGCTGGACCGCCCGGAACGGGGCAACGCCATGGGGCCGGCGCTCTGGGAGGACCTGCCGCGGGCAATGGCCGAGCTGTCCTCGGACACCGGGGTCCGGTCGGTCGTGGTGGCGGCCCGGGGCCCGCACTTCTCAGTCGGGCTGGACCTGAAGGCCATGGGGCCGGTACTGGCCGGCGGCGGCCCGTCCGGCGAACGCCCGGCGTCGATGGCGGCGCGGGCCCGGGCCGGGCGGGCCGAGATCCACCGTCTGCAGGCCGCCGTCACCGCCGTGGCCGACTGCCCCAAGCCGGTGGTGGCCGCCGTCCACGGCTACTGCATCGGCGGTGGGGTAGACCTCATCTCGGCCTGCGACATCCGCATCGCCGCCGCCGATGCCGTGTTCTCCGTGCGCGAGGCCAAAGTGGCGATCGTGGCCGACCTCGGAAGCCTCCAGCGCCTGCCCCGCATCATCGGCGCCGGGCACGTGGCCGAGCTGGCGTTCACCGGCAAGGACATCGACGCCGCCCGGGCCCTGGAGATCGGCCTGGTGAACCACGTCCTTCCCGACGCCGCCGCGGCCCTGGAGGCCGCCCTGGCGCTGGCCGAGGAGATCGCCTCGAACTCGCCGATGGCCGTCCAGGGCACCAAGGCGGTCCTGGCCGCCGGAGACGGGCGGACGGTGGCCGAAGGACTGGAGTACGTGGCCACCTGGAACGCCGGCATGCTCGTCTCCGACGATCTGATGGAGGCGATGGCTGCCTTCATGGAGAAGCGACCGCCGAACTTCACCGGCGGCTGAGCGAGCTACCGATCCCGCCGCCGAGCTACCGACCCCGCCGGCGGGGCCACCGCCCCCGGCGCGACTGTCGGGCGGCCTCCCGGGCGTCGCGGGCTCGGGCCTCGGCCAGGGCGTCGGGCGCCACCTCGTTCACGATCTCCTCGGCGTTCTCGAGCAACTCGGCCACGTCCTCCCCGGCAGGCACGTCGGGCTCGTCCTCGATCGCCGGCTCCACCAGGCTGCCGTGCACCCATCCGGCGTCGGCCAGCCGCCGCTCGTAGGACGGGCAGTCGTCGGGGCATCGCCACGGGGCCTCGGGGGCCAAGTCGAGGATGCAGAAGCGGGCCACCTCGCCCGAGGCGTAGGTCCGGCTCTGGAAGTGCTTGCACTCCTCACGCATCGGCATGGCTCTAGAGTGCCACGGCGCTCAGCCCACGGACCCTTCCATCTGCAGCTCGATGAGGCGGCTCCACTCCACCGCGTACTCCATCGGGAGGGTACGGGTCACCGGCTCGATGAACCCGTTCACGATCATCCCCATAGCCTGGCTCTCGCTGAGACCCCGGCTCATGAGGTAGAAGAGCTGGTCGTCCCCGACCTTGGACACCGTGGCCTCGTGGCCGATACGGGCGTCGCGTTCACCGACCTCCATCGACGGCTTCGTCTCGGACACCGACTCGTCGTCGAGCAGGAGGGCATCACAGCGGACGAACGACTTGGCCCCCTTGGCCCCCTCGTCCACGTGCACCAGGCCACGGTAGGTGGTGATGCCGCCGTCCTTCGAGATCGACTTCGAGACGATGGTCGAGCTGGTCTCGGGCGCAGCGTGGATCATCTTCGCCCCGGCGTCCTGGTGCTGGCCGGGTCCGGCGTAGGCCACCGAGAGCACCTCGCCCGACGCCTTGGGCCCGACCAGGTAGACCGACGGGTACTTCATGGTGAGGCGGGAGCCGATGTTGCCGTCGATCCACTCGACATGGGACTCGGCCTCGGCGCGGGCCCGCTTGGTGACCAGGTTGTACACGTTGTTCGACCAGTTCTGGATGGTCGTGTACGTGATACGGCTGCCCGGGAGAGCCACCAGCTCCACGACGGCCGAGTGCAGCGAGTCGGTCGTGTAGATCGGGGCCGAGCAGCCTTCGATGTAGTGGACCTGGGACCCCTCGTCGGCGACGATCAGCGTCCGCTCGAACTGCCCCATGTTCTCGGCGTTGATCCGGAAGTAGGCCTGGAGCGGCATCTCGACGGTGACACCGGGGGGCACGTAGATGAACGAGCCACCGGACCACACGGCCGAGTTGAGCGCGGCGAACTTGTTGTCGTTGGGGGGGATGATGGTGCCGAACCAGCGGCGCACGATCTCGGGGTACTCACGAACCGCGGTGTCCATGTCGCAGAACAGCACCCCCTGCTGCTCCAGGTCCTCCCTGTTGCGGTGGAAGACGACTTCGCTCTCGTACTGCGCCGTCACCCCCGAGAGGTACTTGCGCTCGGCCTCGGGGATGCCCAGCTTCTCGTAGGTGTTCTTGATGGCGTCGGGGAGGTCGTTCCAGTCGTTCACCTGCCCACCGGTGGGCTTCACGTAGTAGTAGATGTCGTCGAAGTCGAGGTCGGGCATGTTCACCGCGAACCACGCCGCCATCGGCTTGCGCTCGAAACGGGCCAGGGCCCTCAGGCGGAACTCCCGCATCCAGTCGGGCTCGTGCTTCATCGCCGACATCTCGCGGACGATCGCCTCGCTCAGACCCTTCTTGGGCTTGAAGACGTAGTCCTCCTCGTCGCTCCATCCCAGCTGGTAGCGCCCGAGGTCGAGATCGGTGGTCGTCATACCTTCTCCTCACCACCCCACGGTGGTCCACGGCGACCTCGTCGAGCCGCCCGGTGGAGGGGAATTTCCCCTATGTCGATAGTAACAACTCGGAGCGGGGGCCGGAGCACGGCCGGCCCGGCACCGTGGCAGGCTGACCCGATGCCCGCACCTCCCGAGCCCGAGCGCCGTCCCCACGTCCTGCGAGCCCACGGCGACGAGCGGGTGGACGACTGGTACTGGCTGGGCCGGCGGGACGATCCCGCGGTGGTCGCCCACCTCGAAGCCGAGAACGCCTACGCCGACGCCGCCCTGTCCCCGCTGGCCGACCTCCGCCGCACCGTCTACGACGAGATGGTGGCCCGGATCGCCGAGACCGACGTCTCGGTCCCGGTGCGCCGGGGGCCGTGGTGGTACTACGTGCGCACCCAGGAGCAGAAGAGCTACCCCATCCACTGCCGCCGTCCGGCGGCGCCCGGTGAGGCTCCTCCCCAGACCGCAGGAGGGGACCCCGACGAGGAGGTGCTGCTGGACGAGAACCTCTTGGGTGAAGGGCTGGACTTCTTCGAGACCGGCTCGATGGCCGTGAGCCCCGACCACCGGTGGCTGGCCTACACCACCGACTCCACCGGCGACGAGGTCTACGACCTGTTCTTCCGACCGTTGGGCTCGGCGCCGGTGCCCGGTGGTGCGCCGGTGCCCGGGAGCGAGGTCGTCTCCGGCGTCTACTACGGCCTGGCCTGGGCCAACGACAACGCCACCGTCTACTACACCCGCGTCGACCAGGCCATGCGTCCCTACCAGCTCTGGCGGCACCGGATCGGGACCGACCCGACGGCCGACGTCATGGTCATCGAAGAGCCCGACGGACGCTTCACGTTGTCGGTCGGGCGGACCAAGGACGGTGCCTTCGTGGTGGTCGCGATCCAGAGCACGTCCACCAGCGAGCAGTGGCTGCTGCCGGCCGACGACCCCGATGCCGTCCCGTTCGTGGTCGAGCCCCGCCACCCGGGCACGGAGTACTCGGTGGAGCACCTGAGCGGAGGGTGGTTCGTCATCCTCACCAACGACGGCGCGCCCGACTTCGCCGTCATGGCCGCTCCCGACACCTCGCCCGGTCGGGACTCCTGGCGCCCGCTGCTCCCCCACCGCGCCGGGGTCCGGGTGGAGGACTTAGACGTCTTCGACGGTTGGCTGGTGGTATCGGAACGGGCCGATGCCCAGGCCCGAGTCCGTGTCGTCCCCGTCGATCCTTCGGACCCGTTCGGGGGTGAACCCCTCGGCGCCAGTTGGCTGGTCCCCTCGACCGAGGACCCCTCGACCACCTGGGTGGACGCCAACCCCGAGTACCAATCCACGAGCCTGCGCTACCAGCAGTCGTCCCTGGTCACTCCGAGAGGGATATTCGACGTGGACCTGCGCACCGGCGCCGTGACCCTCTGGAAGCGCCAGCCGGTCCTCGGTGGCTACGACCCCGACCAGTACCGGACGTACCGGGTGTGGGCCGAGTCCGCCGACGGGGTCGAAGTGCCCGTCTCGGTGGTCCACCGGGCCGACCAACCGGCCGGCGCACCGTGCGTCCTCTACGGGTACGGCGCCTACGAGCACTCCGTCGATCCGGTCTTCTCGTCGCTGCGGCTGTCGCTCCTGGACCGGGGGTGCACGTACGCCATCGCCCACGTCCGGGGCGGCGGCGAGCTGGGGCGGCGCTGGTACGAGGACGGCCGACGCTCGGCCAAGCAGCACACGTTCTCCGACTTCATCGCCGTAGCCCGGCACCTGGTCGGGACCGGTGTCGCCGCCCCCGGGCGCCTGGCGGCACGGGGGGCGTCGGCCGGCGGGCTCCTCATGGGCGCCGTCGTGAACCAGGCGCCCGAGCTCTTCTGCGCCGTGGTCGCCGAAGTGCCCTTCGTCGACGTCCTCACCACCATGCTCGACCCGTCCCTCCCACTCACGGTGGGCGAATGGGAGGAGTGGGGCGACCCGCTCCACGACCCTGAGGCCTACGAGTGGATCCGGGAGTACTCGCCTTACGACAACGTGCGTGGCGACGTACCGCACCCCGACCTGCTGGTCACCGCCGGCCTCCACGATCCACGGGTCGGGTACTGGGAGCCGGCAAAGTGGGTGGCCAAGCTCCGGTCGGTGGACCCGGGATGCCGGGCACTCCTGCGCACCGAGCTGGTGGCCGGTCACGGTGGACCATCGGGGCGCTACGACGCCTGGCGCGAGGAGGCACTGGCCACGGCCTTCCTCCTCGACGCCGTCGGCGCGTCGGACGGGGTCCCCGCTGCGGTGTCCGGCGCTGCTACCCCGCCGACGGCTGGAGGGTCATCGTAAAGGGCGTCTGGAAGCCAGCAGGCAGGACCACCGGCTCGTGGTCGATCGACACGTCGATGGCGCTGGGTGCGCCCAGGATCACGGTGGTGCCCCCGGTGGCGCTGATGGTCTTGGTCGTGCCGATCGGCAACGTCTGGCTGAGCAGTGTGGCGCCGGTGGTCGAGGTCACGTTCACCCAGCAGGCGCCGGTGGTGGTGACCAGTGTGAGCGAGTACGACGCCGCCGGTGGCGCGTACGTGGCGGTCGTGGCCGTCGCCGACAGCGGGGTGAACTTCGACGGAGCGGTGGTGGTCGTGCTAGTGGTCTTGCGCGGCGTGGTGGTGCGCCGAGCCGGCGTGGTGGTCTTGGGCGGCGTGGTGGTGCGCCGGGCCGTCGTGGCGGTCGCACCGCCGGCCGAGGTCCGGGATCGTGACGAGGCCGGGTGGTGCGCGGCCCCGACGTACGCCACTGCAGCCAGCACCGCCAGCACCACGACGACTGAGGCGATCGTGCCCCCCAGCCGACGCTGCCGGTGGTTCATCGAGGACAGGGCACGCGACTGGTTCCTCCGGTTGCGCTGGAGCGAGCGAACCGACGCCGCCGTGCGCTCGTCGAGCGGGCTCAGGTCCTCGAAACGCAGATCGTTCGGGCTCTGCGTCGACCCAGCAGGGGCACCGGCCACGGTGGCCGCATCGGCCCCACCGGGCGAGCCGGGCGAGCCCGGCTCACCGGCACCGCCGGCCCCCTGGTCCACCCCACCGGCCCCGCCGGCCACCCCGGTGGCCCTCAGGATCCGCACTTTGGGGTGCTCGCGCAGCCCCTGGAGGGTCTCCAAGGTATGGCGGTAGTCGTCCACCGAGCGACCTTCGCCTCCACGACGGGCCAACCCGATCCCGACGGCGATCACCACCAGCGCCGCCACCCCTGCTCCGATTGCCAGCGCCATCTCCACTATTCAAACAGCACCGGAGGGTCGGCGGTGCTCAGAGCCCGGGCGCCACTCCGACCCGGTACCCCTCGGGGGCGGTGGGGGGCGCCGGCCGGCGGGCCAGTGCGGCGTCGATCGCCGGGCCCAGCCGTTCGATGCGGTCCCGGTCCACCTGATCGGCGGTCTCGGCGAACTCGGGCAGGACCTCGGCGGCGAACAGCTCTAAGGACTCGCAGATGTGCTCGTGCCGGTTGCGCCCGGCCTGGCTCACGAAGATGAGCTGGTCCACCCCGGCCGCGGCGTAACGCCTGATGAGGTCCCTGATCTGCTCGGGCGTCCCGATCGCACCGCGGAGAGCCCCGAACCCGCCCTCCTCCAGGAGCTGGGCACCGAGGGGCCCGCCGGTCCGGGCGGCCACGCGCCGGTCGAACCCGAAGGCGCTGCGGTTCTCGTTGAACTCGTCCCACACCACGGTCCGCCCCGGCTGGTGGGTGCCGAAGACGTAGTAGTGGGCCAACGAGTACCCGAAGAAGTGCCCGCCGTCCAAGCCCCGCTCGATCGCCACCTCCTCGTCCCGGTGGCACATGAACGGGACGACGCAGGCCACGGCCGGGTTCACTGCGAACCCGGCCGGCACACAGGCATCCGAGGACAACGTGGCGTAGTAGTCGTCAACCCACTCCCTGGCCTCCTCGGGCTCCACGAAGGCGAACGAGAGGGCCCCGATCCCCTTGGTCGCGGCCAGGTGGATGGTCTCGCGCCGGCTGCACGCCACCCACAGCGGGGGGTGCGGACGTTGGAGGGGCTTGGGCACGACGTTGCGGGGGGGCACCGAGATGAACTCTCCCTCGTGCCCGGCGAACGGCTCTTCGACCATCATCCGGGTCACGACGTCGAGGGCCTCGGCCCACTGGTCCCGCTTCGTCTCTCGGTCCACCCCGAACCCGCCCAGCTCCATCTGCGAACTGGACTCCCCGGTGCCGAATTCGACCCGGCCGTCGGACACCAGGTCGAGGGTGGCGATCCTCTCGGCCACCCGGGCCGGGTGGTTGAAGCCAGGAGGGAGCTGGACGATCCCGTGCCCCAGCCTGATCCGGGACGTCCGCTGGCTGGCGGCGGCCAGGAACACCTCGGGAGCCGAGGAGTGGGAGTACTCCTCGAGGAAGTGGTGCTCGACCTCCCATACGTAGTCGATGCCCAGGCGGTCGGCCAGCTCGACCTGCTCGAGGGCGTCCTTCAGCAAGCGGTGCTCGCTCTCGGGCTCCCAGGGGCGCGGGAGCTGGTGCTCGTAGAAGATCCCAAACCTCATCCTGGCTCCCTTCCGTTTCGGGCCCTTCCGCCTCACGGTATCGTCGAAAAGAGGAAGGGAGATCGATGGCCGAAGTCACCAAGATCGACGGGCGGATCGCTCGGGGCCGGCGGACCCGCGCCGCGATCGTCACCGCCCTCTTGGACCTCATCGCCGGGGGAGAGGTCTCCCCCGGCGCGAAGCAGATCGCCGAGAGGGCCAACGTGTCGCTGCGTTCCGTCTACCAGCACTTCGACGACGTCGAGGGTCTCTACGAGGACGCTTCGGCCCGCATCTTCGACCTGGTGCTGTCCATGTCCGAGGAGATCGACCCCGATGCCCCCCTGGAGGAGCGGGTGACCGCTTTCGCCGAGTCCCGGACGGCCGCCCTGGAGGCACTGGCCCCGTTCAACCGGGCCACCCGGCTCTTGGAGCAGAGCTCGCCCACGATCCGGAGGAACCGGGAGGCCATACGTCAGTGGGGACGTGACCGCCTGTCCCGGATCTTCGCCCCCGAGCTGGCCAAGGCCCCCGACCAGGTTCGGCAGCCTCTCGTCGACGCCATCGACGCCTTGAGCAGCAGCGACGCCTGGGAGCACCTCCGCACCAGCGGCTCGACGGTCGAAGCCGGCCGGCAGGCCATCGAGGTGGGCACCGCCGCCATGCTGGCGAGCGTCGAGGGGCGTCCCGGCTGGGTGAGCTGACTCAGGTCCGCATGCCGGCCCGCGGCCGCAGGCCGGGTTCGATGGCCTGCCGGCGTGGGTTCTGGCGGTCACGGGCGGAGAGCACCGGCGACGTCACTCCCCAGTCGGCCCCGACGTCGGGGTCGTCCCAGGCCAAGCCCAGCTCGTCGGCCGGGTTGTAGTAGCCGTCCACCAGGTACCACAGCAGCACGTCGGTCAGCGACGAGAAGCCGTGGGCCACGCCGGGGGGGATGAACAGTCCACGGTCCTCGCCACCGTCGAGCTCCAGCACCTCGGTCGCCCCTGTGGTGGGCGACCCCTGGCGCAGGTCGTGGAGGACCACGCGGGCCCGCCCCCGCAAGACGTACCAGTAGTCGGCCTGGTGGAGGTGGTAGTGGAGGCCCACCACGGCACCGGCATCCTTCTCCGAGCGGTTGGCCTGGACCATCTCGCGGCCGAGGGGGAACCACTGGCGCCGGTAGGTCTCGACGAAGCGCCCCCGGTCGTCCCCGTGGACCTCGGGCTCGACCAGGATCACGTCGGCGATGGTCTTCGACGCGACGATGGCGGGCACGGGGGACGAGGGTAGCCGAGCCGGGGCGCTCAGGGAGCGAACGTGCCGAAGCCCGAGCGGTAGAAGACGAGCGGCCGTCCCCGGCCCACCCCCGTGGCCATCACCAGGCCGATCACCAGCTCGTGGTCGCCGGCGTCGTGGATGGCTTCGAGCTCGCACTCCACCCAGGCCAGGCTGCCCTCGAGCACCGGGGTCCCGGTCGCCGGTCCGGCGAACCAGTCCACCCCGGCGAACTTGTCCCCCCCGGAGACGGCGAACGACCTCCCCAACGCCTCTTGGTGGTCGGCCAGGATGTTCACACAGAAGGCGCCGGCCTGGGCGATCCGGGGCCAGCTGGTCGACGACTTCCCCGGGGCCAGTGCCACCATCGGCGGATCGAGCGACAACGAGGCGAACGACTGGCAGGTGAAGCCCACCGGGATCCCGTCCTCCACGGCGGTGACCACGGTGACCCCGGTGGCGAAGTGACCGAGCACCTCGCGGAACCGGGCCTGGTCGATCTGGCTCTCGGCGGCGTTCACGTGCGCCCCAGGTCGACGGTCAGTCCCTCAGCCGCCACCGAGACGTCGGTCAGACGCCGGGCGTCCTCCAAGCGACGGGCCGCGCTCGCCAGTCGCTCCAGGTCCCGGTCGGCGTGCGACGGGTCGTGGTGGAACAAGAGGAGCCGCTTCACGCCGGACTGCGCCGCCACCCGCACGGCGTAGGCCACGGTGGAGTGCCCCCAGTCGGACTTCTCCACGAACTCGTCGTCGGTGTACTGGGCGTCGTGGATCAGCAGGTCGGCGCCCTCGCACAGCTCGAGCACCCCTTCGGGGACGGTCCGTCGATCGACGGGAGCCTGGTGGTCGGGCACGTAGGCCAGCACCGCCCCGTCCGCCTCCACCCTGAACCCGAGCGTGCTCCCCCGGTGGGGGACGGACCGGGCCCGCACCTTGGCCGTGCCGATGGCGATGTCGGTGGCGTCGGCGTCGTGGAACCGCACCTCGCCCCGGAACTCGGTCATGTGGACCGGGAAGAACGGTGGCTGGACGGCGGCGTGGAGGGCGTCCTGCAGGCTGGTGCCGTCCTGGCGGGGGCCGTAGATCTCCATCACCGCGCCTGGGTCGTGGAGGGGGGCGAAGAACGGCAGCCCCAGAATGTGGTCGAAGTGGAGGTGGGTGAGCAGGGCGTTGGCCCGGAGGGGTCGGCCCGCCGCCCGTAGCTCGGCGCCGAGCACGTCACCCAGGGCCCGCAGGCCCGTACCGAGGTCGAGGATCAGCGGGAGGTCGCCCTCGATGGTCACCAGAACGCACGAGGTGTTCCCGCCGATGCGCCGGTACCGGTCGCCGGCGCACGGGCACGATCCCCGCACCCCGTAGAAGGTGGCCTGCACTCCCCTACCGTACCGCCCAGCTACGGTGGGCCGGCATGATCGAAGGAACGGTGCACGCCAACGGATTGGAGTTCGCCTACCTCGCCGACGGACCACCCGACGGTCCCCTGGCTCTGTGCCTGCACGGGTTCCCCGACACCGCGCACACCTGGCGCCACCTGCTGCCGGACCTCGCCGACGCCGGTTTCCACGCCGTGGCCCCCTTCATGCGCGGCTACGCCCCGACCTCCATCCCCGACGACGGCCGCTACCAGACCGGGGCGCTGTCGCGCGACGCCAACCGCCTCCACGAGGCCCTCGGCGGCGGGGACGACGCCGTGCTGGTCGGCCACGACTGGGGAGCGCTCGCCGCCTACGGCGCGGTGGCCCACGAGCCCCACCGCTGGCGCCGGGTGGTGACCGCGGCGGTCCCGCCCACCCAGTCGGTGATGGAGTCGTTCTTCACCTACGACCAGCTCCGCCGGAGCTGGTACACCTTCTTCTTCCAGTCCCCCCTGGCCGAGGCGGCCGTCCCGATCGACGGCTACGCGTTCATCGACCGCCTCTGGGCCGACTGGTCCCCGGGGTACGACGCCTCCTGGGACGTGGCCCGGGTGAAGGAGGCCATCGGCACGCCCGAGCGCACGCTGGCCGCGATCAGTTACTACCGGGACCTCTACGACGGCGCCCGCCACGACCCGGACCTGGCCGGCGAGCAGGCGGCGGCGATGTCCCCCACGCCCCAGCCGACCCTCTACCTCCACGGGCTCGACGACGGGTGCTTCGCCATCGACGCCATCGGCGATCCGCTCCGGTTCCTGGCCGAGGGCTCGGAGGCGGCATACGTCGCCGGCGCCGGACACTTCCTCCACGTCGAGAAGCCCGACGAGGTCAACGGCCTCGTGCTCTCCTTCCTCGGCGAGTAGCCGGCGGGCGCAGCTCGTGCACCTCGGTGCCGGTAAAAGTAGGGTGCTCCCATGAAGACCTTCATGCCGTTACGGACGGTGAGCTCCGCTCTCCTGGCACTTGGCGTCCTGTCCCTCTTCCTCCCGGTGGCCCAGGTGCCGGCAGGGGCCGCGACCGGCACCGCCTGGACCCCGGCCAGGGTGACCACGGCGCCGACCGCTCTCCAGGGGTCCACATCGCTGACTGTCCCAGGCACAGGTGGCGGGATCTCGTGCCCGGCTCCGGGCGACTGCACGGCGGCGGGCTTCTTCAGGACCAAGACGACAGGAGACGCCCCCTGGTTGGAGAGCTACGCCGGAGGCGCGTGGTCCTCCAGCCCGGTCCCGCTCCCGAGCAGCGCCGTCACCGGAGCAAACGAGGTCGCCGGCTTCGAAAGCGTGTCGTGTGCCCGCCCGGGTACGTGCACCGCGGTGGGCGGCTTCCTAGCGGCGACATCGAAGACAACACACGGCCTCATCGGCACCGTGTCGGACGGCACGTGGACGACGACCGCGGCCCCCGAACCCTCGACAGCGGGCACCGGGACGGGCCAGTTCGCGTTCTTGGAGTCTGTCGCCTGCTCGGCACCGGGCACCTGCACCGCGGTGGGCCTTTACGAGGACTCGGCCGGCCACGACCTCGGCCTCATCGACACCCTGTCGGACGGCACCTGGACGGCTACCGCCGCCCCCGAACCCTCGACAGCGGGCACTGGGACCGACCAGTACGCAAATCTGAACGCGGTCGAATGCTCTGTTTCCACGTGCACCGCGGTGGGCCGGTACGAGGACTCGGCCGGGGGCGACCACGGGCTCATCGACACCCTGTCGGGGGGCACGTGGACGGCTACCGCGGCCCCCGAACCCTCGACAGCGGGCACCGGGACAGACCAGTACGCGAACCTGGGATCCGTTGCCTGCCCCGCGCCGGGGATCTGCGCCGCGGTGGGCCGGTACTTGGACTCGACCGGGTACGACCACGGCCTCATCGACACCCTGTCAGGCGGCACGTGGACGGCCACTGCCGCTCCGGAGCCCTCGACAGCGGGCACCGGAAGCGACCAGAACGCGACGATGCATTCCGTCGCCTGCTCTGCCTCCACTTGCGCTGCGGTCGGCACATACAAGGACTCGACAGGGCACGACCACGGCCTCATCGACACCCTGTCGGGGGGCACGTGGACCGCTACTGCGGCGCCAGAGCCCGCGAGCTCGGGCACTGGGACTGACCAGTACGCCTCCCTGGATGAAGCATCCTGCACCGCCGAGGGAAACTGCACCGTAGTGGGCACATATAAGGACTCGACCGGCCACCACCACGGCCTGATCGACACCCTGTCGGGGGGCACGTGGACGGCCACTGCCGCTCCGGAGCCCTCGACAGCGGGTACCGGGACACACCAGGACGCCTCCCTCGATGCCGTGGCCTGCTCGGGGGCCACGTGCGCCGCCGGCGGTGCCTATACAAGCTCCACAGGAACCGTCGACGGCCTCCTCGAGACCACGGGCACCGCCCCTTCGGGCTACTTCGAAGCGGCTTCGGACGGGGGGATCTTCTCGTTCACAGTGCCGTTCCATGGATCGATGGGGGGCAAGCCCTTGAACGCCCCGATCGTCTCCTCGGCCG
>JAJYWF010000003.1:44733-59908 GCA_021791635.1 Actinomycetes bacterium | reverse complement strand
GATCTTCTTCAAACGCCTGTTCTCCTTCTCGAGCTCTTTCAGACGTTTGGCGTCGTCGGCCTTCATGCCGCCGTACTGGTTCTTCCAGCGGTGCCAGGTCGAGTCAGTGATCTCGAGGTGCCTGGCCACCTCTTCGATCGACTGGCCCTGGCCGAGGAGCTTCTCGCCCTCGGCCAGCTTCCTGATGTTCTGTTCGGGGGTGTGCAGACGTCGTTTCATAGCTGTGCTGTCCTCCTTCCCCCAATGTTGGGGCTCGGACTCGCACAACGGGTGGATCAGCTCGGGGGGACCCGGTCAGGTCCGCACTCGACCTCACCGAGGATCGCGCTCTGAGGACTCCCGGGCGACGGGAGCGGGCGCGTCGGTGCCCCTGAGGTCGGTACGGCGCATGGCGATGTCACGGGATATCCAGCACTTCGCTGATCGTCCGTGGAGGTACTGCGTTGGTCTCGCCGCGGGATCCGGCCCGTTCCCGCTCAGCCCGAACAAGCTTTGCGGTCGTCAGGGTAGATGGCGTCGTTGCACTTCGACCCCCAGCTTCGCGGCGCCCATTCCCTCGGCGAGTGCTCCCGGGTGCATGACCGATTCGATCAATCCCCGCTAGCGGCGCGGCGACGCTCCACGTCCGCCCGAAGCTCACCTTTCACCACCTTGCCCGACGCGTTTCGGGGAAGTTCGGGAACCACGAAGGCACGCGTAGGGCACTTGAACACGGCCATTCGCTCTCGACACCAAAGGAGAACTTCCGCAGACTCGGGAGGCCGATTCGGGTCTACCGGCACCAGATAGGCCACCGGCGTTTCGCCCCACTTCGGGTGCGGACATCCGACCACCGAAGCTTCCAGAACCATTTCGTGATCCGCCAATATCTGCTCCACCTCGGCGCAGTAGACATTCTCTCCACCTGACACGATCATGTCCTTCTTGCGGTCGACGACGTAGATGAAGCCATCCGCGTCCTTGCGAACCAGGTCGCCTGAATGGAACCAGCCCCCGCGGAATGCGTCTTCGGTGGCTGCAGCGTCGTTCCAGTACCCCCGCATGAGATTCGGCCCGCGATAGACGATCTCCCCCACAGCGCCGTCAGGTACGTCATTCATCGCATCGTCTACGACGCGAATGTCAACGGAAGCGACGGGCGTACCAACGGATCCCATCTTCCGCAGCGAGTCCTCGCCGCGGAGCGCACAGGTCACCGGTGCCATCTCGGTCTGACCGAACAACGCCACGATCGTGGTGCCGGGGAAGCAGCGGGCCATATCCCTCAAGATGCCCTCGGTGGTTGGAGATGCCCCCCATCCGATCGAGCGAAGCTTGAAGCGACGTTCGAGGAGACCAGGAAGAGCACACACCGCCTGCCACTGCGTGGGCACCAGGAACATGTCCGTGACCTCTTGCTCCTCCACGACGTCGATGAGGTGCCCGGCATCGAAGGCTCCGCTCGGCATGATGAGGCACGTGGCTCCCAGCGTGAGCGTCGGAACAATTCCGCCGATAGCGGCGATGTGGAAGATGGGGACACTGATCATGGTGATGGCGTCTTCGTCCACGAAGCGCGCCGCGACCATGTAATTGAATGCCTGCCAGTACAAATTGTCGTGCGTCAGCATCGCACCCTTTGGGTGACCGGTCGTTCCCGAGGTGTACATGATGAAGGCGGTGGCGTCTGATCCAACGTCTGCTTCGACCGGTGGCGTCTTACAGCGAGCGAGTGCCTGGTCGAGCCATTGCGCT
The DNA here is from genome assembly GCA_021791635.1 of Actinomycetes bacterium. Taxonomy (GTDB): domain Bacteria; phylum Actinomycetota; class Acidimicrobiia; order Acidimicrobiales; family RAAP-2; genus JAJYWF01. The sequence continues at coordinate 58,174 of JAJYWF010000003.1, read as the reverse complement.
CCGCGTCCGGCACGATCCGGGTGCGCTCCGCCTTCCCTACCTGCAGCGGTACTCTCTGTGGCTGGTCTCGCCCTGTGGACGAGGCAGGGGATCGATTCCCCAAGAGAGTTCCGCACGACACCGACTACTTCAGCTCGCTCTGTGTCGGTGACCAGCGCCACGGCGCCGCAATCAACGAACACGTAGCGGACCTCGTCGGCAACGAGCCTGAAATTGACCGGTACCGCGATAGATCCCATCCGGTTGATGGCAAGCAGGATCGCTACCATCTCGATGGAGTTCCCCATGAGCACCACCACGCGGTCGCCTTTTCGGACTCCGGCATCCGCCAGGACACCGGTCAGACGGTCTACCAAGTGATCGAGTTCGGCGTAGGTGCACGTGTCCGATTCGGATCGGAGGGCCACGTGATCGCTTCGGATGTGCCCATGGCGGCGTACCCGACCCGCCCAGCCGGGTTGTCCTCGTAACTCGATTGACGTTACCGTCACCGGAAGCTCTGCGATGGTCTCGGGGCCAACAACCAGACGTCAGGCGAGTGCATGGTGATCAAGGTACTTCGTCGTCAGATGGTGGTGTGAAGCGCGAACGTCATTGCGGGCGGATCTCAGTGCACGCGGCGCCTTGCATCCAGCACCACGTGGACGTCAGTTTCACAAGAGAGGACAGCGTCATGAGTGTGCTCGATAGCTTTCGGCTTGATGGAAAGGTTGCCATTGTCACCGGCGCCTCCTCGGGACTGGGAGTCGCATTCGCGATTGCCCTTGCCGAAGCGGGTGCTGCTGTAGTCCTTGGAGCCCGCAGGGCCCCTGAGCTCGAACGAACCCGACGCTCGGTTGAGGCACTCGGTGTCCCGAGCGTGGGAGTGACCATGGATGTCACCAGTACGGATGATTGCTCGCTGTTGGTGGAGAAGGCCGTGGACGAACTGGGTCGTGTGGACATCCTGGTGAACAACGCCGGGATCGGTCGCGCCGTACCGGCACTCCGCGAGGGTCCTGACGAGTTCAGGAACGTGATCGACGTCAACTTGATGGGCACCTACTGGATGGCGCAGGCCTGCGCCCGCGTCATGGATCCAGGCTCCAGCATCGTCAACGTGAGCAGTGTCCTGGGATTGACCACCACTTCCCTGCCTCAGGCTGCGTACTGCGCGAGCAAGGCCGGAGTGATCGGACTCACTCGGGATCTCGCCCAGCAGTGGACCGGTCGCAGAGGAATACGGGTCAATGCTCTGGCACCCGGCTACTTCCCGACTGAGATGACCGGCGAAGCGGGTTCTCCCTTCCTGGACCAGGTCGTGAGCCAGCGCATCCCGATGGGCCGGCTCGGCGTGCTCTCGGAGTGCGCCGCTGCACTGATCTTCCTCGCCTCCGACGCGTCCTCCTACGTCACCGGTGCGGTGCTGCCAGTTGACGGAGGATTGCTCGTCACCTGAGGTGGCAACAGGCGCCGACCACTGGCGATGCTGGGACCTTGCTGGGGAATCGAACACGGCCTACTCGCGGCCCAGGCGACGGGTCAGATCGACCAGGTTCTCAAGAAGACGGCGGATGATCTTGGTGGCTCCGGGATCAGTGAGATGACCGACCGAGTCAAAGCGGGTGTGGGCCTTGGTCACGAAGACCTCGGGGAATGGCACGACGTGGGACTGGGTGAACACGAACACTTGGCGGAGCTGAGTCTGGGCCCTCGCAGTTCCCAGAATGCTGGGCGATGCCCCCATCAATGCCACAGTAAGCCCTTCGAGACCCGAAGTCCCCGGCGGAACCGATAGCCAGTCAAGGGCGTTCTTCAGCACACCGGGAACGCCGTAGTTGTACTCGGGCGTCGCCAGGACCAGTGCGTCAGCAGCGCGCACGGCATCCCGGAGTGCCGCCACCCCAGGTGGATCGCCGGTCTCAGCTACATCAGAATTGTAGAGGGGTATCTCGTCGAGGCGGCTGAACACTTCGATGTGCAGATCCGCCGGAGCGAGCTCGACGGCATTCGCCAGGAGCATGCGGTTGTATGACGCCTGACGCAAGCTCCCGGCAATCCCCACGGCACGCACAGGGGAGGTCCCGATAGGTAACCCGGGCATAGCAGTGGTCATCCCAGGGCCTGCCCTCCGGTGGCATTGATCGCATCGCCAGTGACGTAGCTGGCGTCATCGCTACAGAGAAACGACACGATGGCAGCCATCTCCCAGGGCTCCCCGATGCGCCTCAGCGGGAAGCGTGACAGCCACTCTGTGAGGTCACCACGGTTCTCGAGGCGATCCCGCACCGGCTGTGACGCCTGGGTCCGGATCATTCCAGGACTGATGGCATTGACGTTGATCCCAAATTTTCCCAGTTCGGACGCGAAGTTCTGGGTCAGCACGATCACCCCGGCTTTCGCTGCGGCGTATGCGGCCATGCCCGTCTCGCCATTGGCTCCGGCCAACGCGGTCGAGGAGGCCACCGTCACAATCCGACCCCCGAGACCGGCAGCGATCATGGAGGCCGCGGCTGCCCGTGCCGTGATCCAGGTACCTTTCAGATTGACGTCAACGACCCAGTCCCATTCGTCCTCCGTCAATTTGAGGAGGGGGGCAATCCCGTTTCCGAAGCCCACTCCACCGGCCATGGCACAGCACAGGCTGATTGGCCCAAGCTCGTCTCTCGTGCGATCGACGGCGTCGTGCATCTGCCCCCAGTTGGTGACGTCGGCGGTGATTCCTATCGCCCGCCGCCCGGTGGCCCTGATCTCCGCGACCAGCTCGTCCAGCTCACTCTCGGATCCCACCCCGTAGTCGGGTGCGTGCTCTGGAGGGCGCCCCAAGTCCAGGCACGCGACGTCGGCACCGTCTTCCGCCAGTCGGAGGGCGGTTGCCCTTCCGATACTCCCCCTCCGCCCAGCTCCGGTCACCAGTGCCACACGCCCTTCGATTCCCGGCCGTCCCATCACACGCTCCCTTTCGCACTCATTCGACGTCGTCTCGAAATGCCATGGCCCCGTGCCGATCGCAGGCTCATTCGCCAGGACTCCCGAGGAGCTCGGCCATTCGGTCCCTGTCGATGGCGGGCCATTGATTACAACGCTTCGAACGCGTCCATCAGCTTGACCGCCAATGTGGCTGCCGGACCGCTGGCCGTCAGCCCGGATCCGTTCCACTCGCACCGCCCACTGGTCCAGAGCATGATCTCGAAGGCTTGTCCCCGGATGAGGCAACCGGCCCGAGCCGAACTTCCCATCTCCAAGAGACCATCGTGGATCTCGAACCCCCACTCCGAACCCGAAGACTCAACGATCCAGAAGGACCCTCCCCATCCGATCGCCTTGCGGGGATTGAACATGAGGGGGACCACGTCAAGTAGCAGGCGGGAAGCTTCACTCGCCGTGGCCTCGTCCGGATCCCACCGGCGGCCGAGGACCTTGGCCATGTCCCAGCCGTGGAGGAGGAGCTCGGAGACGATGGTTCGGATGAAGAATGGAGCGGGCTGCCGCATCCCGGCGTGCCAGGGGGCATCGGGCAATCGGCCGACGACGGACGCGGCTCGAACCTCAGAGCCTACGAAGGCGAGCCGGTCGACTGCCTCTCGAAGGAGGCTAGCCAGTGCAGGCCCACGGTCCTCGGATTGCGTCAGAAACGCTCCGGCATTGAACGCGTCCAGGGTGTTCCGGCGAAGGTCTCGAAGCGGGCTGGTGGTCCCGGCCAGGCACTCCGCGTACATCCTGGTGCCAGCCAAAAGATGCACTGCCATTTCGCGGACCGACCACTCCCCGATCTCTCGACGTCCTCCGGTGTCAGGTGCACTCTCCAGGAGCGAGGTGACCATGCTCGCAGCGTCTTGCAGGGCCGAGAGCAGCTGGGGCCAGTCGGCAAAGGCCGGTGTGGTGGTCGACCCTCCTACCCTGCTGGCTCCCTCGTCCGGCTCGACGGTGTGCACATTCACGCCCTGGGTCGTCATGCAGACCACTTTCGTATGCAATATGTCGCCTGCGCCCTTCGTTCGCGGTGTGTTCGCGGAACGAACGATCGCCAGATATAGTATACAATACTCGGAGAGAAGGCCGTGGGCATCCGCTGCACTCCGCTTGCACGGCGTCAGACGTGACCTATTTCCAGTGGAAGGAGGATCCTTTGCCTCGACTTCGTCAGGTACCCCGGGACCAGGCACCGACCGATCTGGTGTGCACCATGTACGACAGGCTCTTCGGCCCCGGTCGGGATCCCGTTGCCCAGCCTGGAACCGCCACGGGAACCCCGGGCAACTGGTGGACGGTGTTCGCACTGTCCCCGGAGGTGTTCCGGCACGCGGTTGCGGGGTTCAGCCTCTACCAGAGGTCGGCTGAGCGACTGGACCCAGTGCTTCGGGAGCTCGGACAGACCCGGGCCGGTTGGTTAGCTGGGAGCAGCTTCGTCTTCTCCCAGCACTGCAAGTCGTGCCGCAGCCTGGGGATGTCCGAGGCCAAGATCGCGGCAATCCCGGGCTGGGGGATATCGGATGAGTTTTCCCAGCTCGAACGAGCCGTTCTCGCCTACACGGACAGCATCGTCAGTGAGCACGGGCGGGTGGACGACGCCGTGTTCAGCGTGCTCCAGACCCACCTGAGCGACGAGCAGATCCTGGACCTCACCTACATCACGGCCATGTACAGCATGCACGCGGTCATCAGCCGGGTCCTCCGCTTGGAGTTCGACGACGTCGAAGAGCTGGTCCGTGAGGTGGCAGCTCCGGAGGGAGCTGCTGGCCGGGATATCGGAGCCGACATCGCCGGGACACCTTCGTCCTGACGGGCGGCGGTGAACTGCGGTGAACTGCAGTGAACTGCGGTGTACAGGGCACGAGAGGCCGGAGCCTGGCGACTGAGGGGCGTGGTCGGCATGCCATGTTACCCAACCTGCAGAGAGATGCACGTAGCTGGGCGCGCGCGAACTGGTATTGACGCCCGATTCAATTCCTGATTGAATACAAAAACCACAGCAGGGCCGAACGGCGTCAGGGAGACCGTCTCCAGCGGTCGACCCGAGCTTGTGGGAGCGGGGGATGGGGAGCGGGGACGTGCGACAACGGTCGGGGTCCCGGATCCACCGGATCTCTTGACGGATGGAGATGAGGGCAACCAAGTTCCTCAAGACGGCCGAGTGAAAGCCAAAACACAAGAAAGGCGCTGGTAACGTGAACGATCCTCAACGCAAGGGATGGATGCAGGTACGGGGAAGGTCGTGGCTGCTACCCGTGATCATGGGAATGGTGTTCGCCCTGGTGGTCTCGGCCTGCTCATCTTCGTCGACGTCCTCCTCGAGCTCGAGCAAGTCCACCTCGACGACCTCCGCTTCGTCCGGCACAAAGACCACCTCTTCGACCGCCGTGGCCGGGGTGGGAACACCGGCCAAGGTGTTGGCCGACGTGTACAAGGGCACATTCACGCAGCCACCGGCTACCGGCCCCAAGGCGGTCAAGGGCAAGGACGTGTGGGTGATCTCTTGCGGCCAGGCCTCGCTCAGCTGCAGCACGCCGGCCAATGCCATCATGCAGGCGGGCGCCGTCCTCGGTTGGCAGATGCACCTCTACGATGCGCAGCTCAACCCGACCAACTATCCGGTCGGAATCTCCCAGGCCATCGCCGACGGTGCGCAGGGGATCGTGGCCATCGCCGTCACATGCAACATGGCGGAGGCTCCCCTCCGGCAGGCGAAGGCCGCGGGCATTGCTACCGCGAGCTTCTCCTCCTTTGACTGCACAGATCCCAACATCCATGCCGGGGCCCCCGTGTACGACACGTACGCCGTGTACGCCAAGTACAACACCCCCGCCAAGGTCATGGAAGCGTGGGGCGCGGCGAAGGCTGCGTGGATCATCGGCGCCACCAAGGGCAAGGCGAAGGTCATCGACATCACGACGCCCACATTTCTGGTGCTGCGCTACGCAGACATCGGCTTCCGCGCTGAGATGAAGCAGTGCAAGGGATGCTCGATCGTGGACAGCCCGTCCATCGCCATCAGCACACTGACGGGCACAGGGGCTCAGCAGAAGTTGTCCACGGCGCTGCAGCAGTACCCGACAGCGAATTCCCTGAACGTGCCCAACGACGCTGCGTTCACAGAGTACGCCAACACGGTCCTCAAGCAGGTCTCCCGTCCGAACCTCGAAGTGGCGGGTGGTGAGTGCTTCCCCCAGAACATCGCTGAGATCCGTTCGGGTGGACCTGAGGACGCATGCGACGCCTTCCCCGAGGTGTGGTGGGGCTACGCCACCGCCGACGAGCTCAACCGACAGTTCGCCCATCCGGGAAGCGCTCCGGTGAACGAGGGGCTCGGCACCCAACTCGTCGACCGGACACACAACTTGCCGGCCAGCGGCCCGTGGGTTCCTAAGGGCGTGACATACATCGCCGACTACACGAAGCTCTGGCAGACCGGGAAGTCGTGACCCTGGACCACCGTGACGACCAGGGCGGTCCTCCCGCCGCCCTGGTCGTCACGGACATCTCCAAAACGTACGGACCGGCCCGGGTCCTCCGAGATGTCAGCCTGCGAATCGGGAAAGGGCACGTCCATTCACTTGTAGGCGGGAACGGGTCCGGAAAGTCCACCCTGGTGAAGATCCTGGCCGGCCTGGTGCGAGCGGACCCAGGTGGCACCGTTGCCATAGACGGCCAAGAGCGACCGGCATCCTCTCTTACGCCGACGATCGCCAAGGCTTCCGGGGTGCACTTCGTTCACCAGGATCCCGGCGTGTTCCTGGACATGACCGTCATCGAGAACCTGTCGCTGGGCCGAGGTTTCGAGACCGGAAGGGCCGGTCGGATCAGGTGGCGGCAGGCGCGGGCCCGCTCCGAAGAGGTTCTAGCTCGTTTCGATATCCACGTGGATCCTGATCTGCCGCTCGGCGCCCTCCGGCCGGCCGAACGGACGATGGTGGCCATCGCCCGGGCCCTCCAAGACCAGGAGCGGGCCGACCACGGCATTCTCGTCCTCGACGAGCCCACCGCGTCACTCTCAGCCAGCGAGGTCACCGTGCTCCTCGGAGCCCTCCGGCGTTACGCCGAGCGCGGCCAGACCACGCTCTTCATCAGTCACCGCCTGGACGAGGTCCTCACCGCAAGCGATACGGTCAGCGTGCTGCGCGACGGCTGTGTCGTCGCCACCCGACCGGCGATCGGACTGTCGCCCAGGGAGCTGGCTGAACTGGTGGTGGGGCGCGAGTTGGCCGAGGCACCTCCGACGGGCTCTGTGACCAACAGAGAGGCATACCTGGAGCTGCGCGGCTTCTCGGTCGGGCCCCTCGAGGGCATCGACCTGGTGGCGCACAAAGGTGAGATCGTGGGCCTCGCCGGTCTCCTCGGTTCGGGTCGCAGCAGGCTCCTGCACGCGCTTTTCGGAGGCGGACGTCGCGCCGGAACGGTCCTGCTCGAAGGAGTCCCGATCGATGCCCGAACCGAACGTGCGGCGATGGACGCGGGCTTCGCACTGGTGCCAGAGGACCGCGGAGCCGATGCCGCATTCGGTGATCTCTCCGTGGCGAACAACCTGGCGGCCGCGGATATCGGCCGCTTCTGGCGACGCGGCCACCTCTCGGCCCGAGCCGAGAGGACCGCCGCCGAGAAAGCCGTGAGGGAATTCAACATCGTCTGTGGATCAGTGGACATGAAGCTCTCTACGCTTTCTGGGGGCAACCAGCAGAAGGTGATACTTGCCCGGTGGTTGCGTAGGGACCCCAAGGTCCTGCTTCTCGACGAGCCCAGTCAAGGGGTCGACGTCGGCGCCCGGGCCGACATCCACGGACTCATTCGTGGGGCCGTGGCGAGTGGAGCCACCGCCCTGGTGGTCAGCTCAGACCTCGAGGAGCTCGCCCTGCTGTGTGATCGGGTCCTCGTCCTGGCCGGCGGCAGGATCGTAGGAGAGGTCCACGGACCCGACATCGACACCACGTTGCTAACCCATCTGACCTACGGACCCGTGGAGGCCGCGCTGTGAGCATGACCAAAGAGACCACCGTGACCGGCGGTGGCGGTGCAATTCGAACCGACGAGCCTTCCCCACCGGCGAGGCAGGAAGCCCGCCGGCTACTGGTGAATGCCGAGCGCTTCGGCCTGCTGGTGATCTTTGTCGTCATCCTGGTCGTGTTCAGCGTGGTGTCCAGTGGTTTCTTCACCCTCAACAACTTCAGGATCGTGCTAGGCAGTGAAGCCGTCCTCGGCATCCTGGCCCTGGCCAGCATCGTGCCTCTGATCTGTGGCGAATTCGACCTCTCGGTGGGGGCGAACATGGGTGCCAGTGCGATTGTGCTGGGCACGTGCATGTCGAGATTTCACGTGGGACTGGGGCCGGCGATCGTGATCACCTTGGTGTTCGGCCTCCTGGTGGGTCTGGCCAACGGCCTGCTCGTGGCCAAAGTGGGGGTGAACTCCTTCATCGTGACCCTCGCGATGTCGACCTTCCTGGCCGGGCTGGTGCAGTGGTACACGAACGGAACCTCCATCTCGACAGGAATCTCCCAATTTCTCGTCCGCACGGCCACCGGGGACTTGTTGGGCATCCCCAAAGGACTGTTCTGGCTGCTTCCGGTCGGACTGGTGGCGTGGTACGTGCTCGGGCACACCCCATACGGGCGGGCGCTCACGTCGATCGGATCGAATCGCAAAGCCGCCCAACTGGTGGGCCTCCGGGTCTCCAGGCTCACGCTGTCCAGCTTCTTGATCTCGGGAGTCCTGGCGGCTCTGGCCGGTGTGCTCACCGTGGGACAGTCCGGCGACGCGAATCCGCAACTCGTGGAGGGGACCCTCCTCCTGGCCGCCCTGGCAGCGGCGTTTCTGGGTCGGAGTGCGTTCCGGCCTGGGAGGTTCAACGTGCCGGGCACGATCTTGGCCGTCTACTTCGTGGCGTTCAGCGTTAGCGGGCTCGAATTCCTCGGTGCGGCTTCTTGGGTGGCCCAGGTGTTCGACGGACTGGCACTGGCCGGCGCCGTGACCGTGACGACCGTCCTGGCTCGAAAGAACGCTCCGCAGTAGTGGCGGCCTGGCGCGCACGGTCAGGCTACCTGGAGCACGCTCCTTCTGCGGAACCGACGGGACGAGAGATCTCGCACCCGGTGAACCCGGGCACATCACTCCAAAGGGTGGCCGTCCACGTAGACCCCGGGAGCATTCGGCCTGGAACCTCCTTCGATCTCAGCGCCGGTCACGGTCCTGCTCGACGGCGTGATTCGGGCACGTCGGCCGGCCACGGGCGCATCCACGGCTCCGGAACCAGGAGCAGCGTGTTGCACAGGAGGCACATCGTGCGGTACCAGCCGACCAGCACGAGTGCTTCAATGCGCTGCTCGGCGTCCAGGAACCGGCCCACGCCGTCCCAGGTGGCCTGGGACAACGCTCCGGATTCCTCGAGCTCATCGACGAACCTGACCAGGCTTCGCTCACGATCGTCCAGCACGAGCGCCGGCTCCCGACCGATGGCCAACGCTTCGGCGAGGGCATGGTCGATCCCTGCCCGGGGGCCGTGGAAGGCGGCGTGCGAGCCCCACTCGTAGGCGCAGGAGACCCTTCCACACGTGCGGAGCACCAAGACCTCGCGGTCGCGGTCGTCGAGCAACCCGCCCACGTGGAGCCTGCCACCCACGGCCTGGAGCCGCCGGGTCAGATCGGGGTGCCGCTGGAGGATGCGGAACAGGGTCGGCGGTTCGAAGTCGGCTTCGGGATGGATCCACCGGAGGATCCCCGCTTCGTCCTCGGGCTCGTAGGGGGGCTCCAGCGGATCGATCCTGCTCATCTTCCCTCCAGGGGCGGGTGCGTTCGGTGGCCCCATTGGGCCGGTGCGCGCGGCGTCGACGATGTCTAAGATTGCGCGCAATCAGTGTAGTCAAGAGGACTCCTGCATACAGAAGAGAGGGCGCATGACCTTCGACGTACCCGACAGCCTCCGTCCCCTCCGGGCCGACGTGCAGCAGTTCATGACCGAGCTGGTGGAGCCGGCGGAGCGCGAACTCCATGCCGAAGGCCTCGGGCCCGGCGGCAAGTTGGCGTCCCTGCAGTCCGAAGCCAAAGCACGGGGTCTGTGGGCGTTGGGCCATCCGGCCGATCTCGGGGGGGGTGGGCTGCCTTTCATGGACTATGTGTACGTCAACGAGGTCCAGGGACGCAGCACGTTCGGACAGTTCGCCCTCGGGTCGTTCACTTTGCAGGACTCCCTGATGCTCCACCGACACGCTTCGGCATCCCAGAAAGAGCGGTGGCTCCGCCCCCTCGTCAGCGGCGAGATCTGGCCCAGCTTCGCCATGACCGAGCCGGAAGTGGCGTCCTCAGACCCCACGCAGCTCCAGACCCGTGCCGAGCTGACCGGTGGGGAGTGGGTCCTGCGGGGTAGGAAGTGGTTCACCACCGGAGCCGCCTCGGCGGCGTACACGGCAGTCATGTGCCGGACGGAGCCCGACGCCCCACCACATAAGGCGTTCAGCATCATCCTGGTGCCGACGGATACGCCCGGGTACACGATCGTACGCGACACCCCCGTACTGGGGATGAACGGAGGGCATTACGAAGTCGTCTACGACGACGTGCGGGTGCCCGAAGAGAACCTCCTCGGTGAGCGCGGGGGCGGGTTCGCCATCGCCCAGGAGCGCTTGGGCCCGGGGCGGATCTTCCACTGCATGCGGTGGTTGGGGCAGGCGCAGCGGGCCTTCGACCTGCTCTGCGGGCGCCTGAACGCCAGGTCCGCGTTCGGCGAACCCCTTGCCCACAAACAGCTCATGCAGCAGCACGTGTTCGAGTCGTACGCCGAGATCCAGGCCTGTCGGCTCCTCACCCTCCACGCCGCCCAGGCCATGGACCGAGGAGAGCAGGCCCGGGTCGAGATTGGAGCGATAAAGGTCGTCGGGGCAAGGATGCTGCACAACGTGATCGACCGGGCGGTGCAGGCGTTCGGGGCGGCCGGCCTGACCGACGACACGCCTCTGAGCGTGATGTACCGCGAAGCTCGGGCTGGGCGAATCTACGACGGTCCGGACGAGGTGCACGTCCACACCGTGGCTCGAAGAATCCTGAAGGAGTACCGGAGCGGTTCAGGGTGGGACTTCGGAGCTCGCTGACGGTTGGAATTCCGATTTTGTATGCCAAGTGGTTGACAACTGTATGCAATATGACCGAAACTGGGCACCGGCTCGGATGAGGCGCACTCCACCCAGTGGTAGGCGAGAGCGGCCCTGGTGAGTGCCCGCACAACTGGCCGGTGAGCCCACTACGCACCAATGCTTTGTATCGAAGGGAGGGCCCGGATGCTGCTGGGAGACATGCTCGAATTGAATGCCCGCAAGACGCCCGCCCGGGATGCGGTGATCTTCGCCGATGCCGGGATGCGGAGCACCTACGCCGAGCTCGCGGATCGAGTACGCCGACTGGCCAACGCAGTCTGTGGCCTGGCCAGTCCCGGTGACCGGGTGGCACTCCTGGGCGAGAACTCCATGCCGTACCTCGAGTGCTACTACGGAGTCCCGTCCGCGGGTACGGCTCTGACCATGCTGAACTACAGGTTGCACCCCAAAGAATGGGTCTGGGTGCTCAACGACTCAGAGTCTCGGGTTCTCGTGGCCGATCGAGCATACGCAGAGCAAATCCTGGATCTGCGCAGCGAGCTGCCATTTCTCGAGCACGTCGTAGTGGTGGGTGATCCGCTCCCCGGAGCCCTGTCCTACGAGGACTTGCTCGCAGCGGCGAGCTCCTCACTACCGAGCTCCCGGCCGGACGAGGACGACACTGCGTGGATCCTCTATACGAGCGGAACCACCGGCCGACCCAAGGGTGCCATGCTCAGCCACCGGAATCTGGTGACGGCGATCACCGAGTCGGTAGTCGAGTACACGCCGTCTCCGGCCGAGCAGTTCCTCCACGCCATGCCCATGTGCCACGTCTCCGGCTACCTCATTCCCACCAATCAATTTCGCGGCGGCACCGTCGTCGTCCAGGGTGCGTGGGATCCGGAGCGTTGGATGGAGATCGTCGACGGCTACGGGATCACCAGTGGCGGCTTCGCCCCAGTCATGATGAACATGCTTCTCCGCCATCCCAAGATCAACGAGTTCCGCCTGGACAGCCTCACGTCAATGGGATACGGCGCGTCCATCATGCCGGTGGAGATTCTCCGGGAGACCATCGCTCGCTTCGGACCCATCGTGTACGCCGGCTTCGGGATGACCGAGCTCGCGGGCAACGTGCTCACCTTGGACAAGGCTGCCCATGTACGCGCCGCCAAGGGAGAGGAGCACCTTCTGGCCGCTGCCGGCTCGGCGATGTGCCTGGCTGACGTGCGGGTGTTCGACGAGGACGACCGCGAGTGCGCGCCCGGAGAAGTGGGTGAGATCGTGGTCCAGGGTGCCCAGACCACGACCGGCTATTTCAACAATCCCGACGCTACCCAGGAGGCCTACCGGAGCGACTGGTTTCACAGCGGTGACCTGGCCCGACGCGACGAAGAAGGCTTCTTCTACATCGTCGATCGCAAGAAGGACATGATCATCAGCGGTGGGGAGAACGTGTACTCCACGGAGGTGGAGAACGCGATCTACACGCACCCATCAGTGGCGGAAGCGGCGGTCATCGGACTGCCCCACGAGAAGTGGGGGGAAGCCGTCACCGCGATTGTCGTATTGAAGGTCGGCGCGGCGGCGACCGAAGAGGAGATCATCCAAGCCTGTCGCCAGAACCTTGCGGGCTACAAGCGTCCGCAACGGGTGATCTTCACTGACGCCATTCCGAAGAACGTCGGTGGGAAGGTGCTGAAACGTGAGCTACGGGACGCGTACTCCGGCGCGTCCGTGCAGGAAGGAAGTGTCCCATGAGCAACTTCGAGGTAGTGGCGGACGGGCTCCAGTTCCCCGAAGGTCCTGTGGCCCTGTCTGATGGATCTGTCCTGGTGGTCGAGATCCGCCGGGGCACGCTTTCGCGCGTGACGCCGGGCGGTGACATCGAGGTGGTGGCCGACTGCGGTGGTGGACCGAACGGTGCCGCGATCGGTCCCGATGGGCGCGTCTACGTCTGCAACAACGGTGGTTTCGAATGGATGCAGGTCGCCGGCATGTGGATCCCCCACGGTACGCCTGACACCTACACCGGCGGGCGCATCCAGGTCGTGGACTTGGACACCGGTGCGGTCGAAGACCTCTACACCCACTGCGAAGGTCGCAGCCTTAGGGGTCCCAATGACATCGTCTTCGATCACCATGGGGGCTTCTACTTCACCGACATGGGTAAGGGAACGAGCGCTGCGGTAGATCTGGGGATCATCTACTACGCCAAGGCCGACGGCTCCTCCATCGTCCCGGTGGCATCGGGTATGCACGGGCCGAACGGCATTGGACTCTCCCCCGACGGCACCCGCCTGTACGTGTCCGAGACGGTGTCGGGCTTCAGCTGGTGGTGGGACGTCGTGCAGCCCGGCGAGGTGGTGGGTGGGAAGACCTTCGCCGGCAACGGCGGGGGC
>JAJYWF010000003.1:0-44723 GCA_021791635.1 Actinomycetes bacterium | reverse complement strand
TTCCTCTACTGCTGGCCCGAGTTCGCAATCTACGACTCGTTGGGAATGGAGGCCGGTGGCAACGTGTGCATTGCCACCATGGTCAAGAGCGGGATCACCGTGGTGAGCCCAGACGGCAAGCTGGTGGACTTCGTCGAGAACTCAGATGACCCGGGAACCACCAATATCTGCTTCGGTGGGCCGGACCTGACGACCGCCTATGTGACCTCTTCCAGCACTGGACGCCTGCTCCGCGCCGATTGGCCACGTCCGGGCCTTGCCCTCCCCTACAGCGCCTGACCGATGAACGAACGCTCGGAAGTGGTGAGTGACCTCGACGAAGACACGGAGTCCCTGGCGGCTCGCGTCATCTCGTGCATCGAGGCCGGGGACTTGGATGCCCTCGGGGAGTGCTTCGGACCGGAAGCGGTGATCTGGCACAACGACGACGACCTCGAGGTCGGTTTTGATCGTGTGCGCCGTGTCCTTGGGTGGCTCCACCGGAACGTGAAGAACCTTCGCTACACGTCAGTTCGACGCCACGCAACCAGGAGCGGGTACGTCCAGCAGCACGTGGTGGAGGCTGAGACGCTGGGCGGGGACGTCCTCTACATGCCGGCGTGCCTCGTCGTAGAGGTCGTGGACGGTCACATCCATCGCTTGGACGAGTACCTGGACAGTATTCGGGCTCAAGTCCTCCAGTAGCCCGGCGCAATTACCAGCGTCTCAACTCTCCAGCCACGAAGGGTTGATCAGGGTGAGCCGGTCGACCGCGTCAGCGAGCAGCAGTGGGCGCACATCTTCTCGCCCGTCCATGGCACCGGATCGGATCTCGCTGGCGAGCTGGGAGTCGGACGACACCCCGGCAAGCGCCAGCCGGGCCCGATGAGCGTGCTCCAACATCGGTCCGTCCCGAAGCTCTCGCTCGACCATGGCCAGGACGTTGATGGCGACGCGGATCTGGTGGTGGAGCTGGCCGGAGGTGACGCCGATCACTTCGTCGCTCAGGAGCTCCCGAACGGCTTCAATCAGTTCGTCCGCCCGCGGCCTGCCGACCAGCCCGACCGAGCCGGTGTCGTCCTCTCCTTTGGATTCGGGCGGAAGTGGCAGTGAGGAGCTCACGGGATAAGGCCCAGCAGGTCGTACTCGTTCTCGGCCACCCGGCGGCCGATGGCTGCGAGCTCCACCGAGCGCGTCGCTCCGTCTCGGTGTCTCAGCCACTGGGTCAGGCAGATCACCCCCCATTTGAAGGTCCCGGCGATCTCCCACCATCTGACGATATCGGGATCGACGTCGAGGCCGGAGGCCTCGCCATAGGCGGAGAGCCAAGATTCACGGTCGGGAAAGACCCCGGCGGGGCGCACGCGGTCGAATCGCCAGGCACGCACCATCGGCCAGGCCACGTCCTCATAGGGGTCTCCGATGTGCGCCAGCTCCCAGTCGAGAACCGCTCGTAGACCACGCCCGTCGACCATGAGGTTTCCCAACCGGAAGTCGCCGTGAACGATGCACGGTGGATTCCCCTGAGGACGGTTCTGGATCAGCCAGCGGTATGCCCATTCGAGCGCCGGGTGGGACTGCCCGCTGGCCGCGAGGTCGTCCCGGTAGGGCTCGATGGGGTCCAGGGGTCGAAGGTGCGTCGCGTCGACAGGGAGATCGTGGATACGGGCCAATGCCGAAGCACACTCTCTCTGCAGGCCGGCCAGACCCGGCCTGTACGTCGGATCCCTGAAGATTCGGCTGGGAAGCGTCTCGCCATCGATCCATTCGGTCACGAGGAAGGCCGCCCCCGGAGGCCCCCCAGGACCGCCGGCAGCGACCACCCGGGGAACGGGAACACCACCATCGCTGGCCACCGCCAAGAGTTGTGCCTCGGACATCGCTGTGAGGCCTGTTCCGATGTGCCGCTCGGGAAAGAGCTGGACCACAAAGCGTCTCGGTCCCTCTACTCCAGGGGCTACCTCGAAGACCCAAGACTCCCGAGAGGCGCCACTCGACAGCCGGCGGGGCAACCCGGCGGGAACCATCGTCTTCCCAATGGCGGCGGTGAGCACGTCGCCGAACGCCGATCCGAGCTCCTCAGCGGATAGCCGCGGGGGCCGGGGGTGGCCATCGAGGTCCTGCCCAGGAGCCATCTCCACGAACTGTATACGAAACGAACGATACCGTGGGTAGGTTGGCGGCCGGCCGGGGTGCCGGAGAGGGCGGTCTGGAAGCGCTCACCCACCGGTCTCGGCGGTGCGCGGAGGGCTTTGACCTCGTTGGATGACAGTAAGAGGAAGCGTGGGCAAGATCGAACCACGGCGACCACGCTCTGGGGACTACCGGGTCACGGCGGGCCGATCGGTTGACCCGCAGCCAATTGGGGTATCATTGTGTACAGATAACTGAATCAGGATTCATGTTGAGGCACTGCACCTCAGCCTGGAACCGTCGACATCGAGGAGGAGCCGTGGCCGAAGCCGAGTTCAACGTCCGTGGAGTGAACCATCTCGCCCTGGTCTGTAGTGACATGAAGCGAACCGTCGAGTTCTACCGGGACCTCCTGGGATTTCCCCTCACCAAGACGCTGGTGCTTCCCGACAACAAGGGACAGCACTTCTTTTTCGACATCGGCAACGGTGATTCACTCGCATTCTTCTGGTTCCCAGGGGCGCCGGATCGCCAGCCGGGAGTCGTCGCGCCCGAGGCGTTGCCGGGGCTGGGTGACATCACCACTGCGGTGGGATCCATGAACCACGTCGCCTTCGACGTCAGCCCCGAAGTGATCGAGAGCTACGCCCAGAAGCTTCGCGACAAAGGAGTGCGTTGCGTCGGGCCGGTGAACCACGATGACAGCGATGCTGGCTGGTCTCGAGAGCTCCACGATGGGGTCTTCATGCGATCCGTCTACTTCTTCGATCCCGACGGGCTGTCACTGGAGTTCGCGGCCTGGTTGCGGGTTCTCACTCCCGAGGATGTCCGGCACGAACCTGCTGGAGCTGTGCTCCACGCCCGGTGAGAGCGGGGCGGTCAGGGCTCACCATTCGCCCGTGATCGCGAGCGCCCAGATGTGCTGTCCGGCCGACCCGCCACATCGTCAATCGCCGACCACGACATTGGCATTCCTGAGCTCTTCGTAGTCTTCCTCGGTGATCCCTGTGGGACCGCAGAGAACGGCTCTGGTGTCCTGGCCGAGACTGGGACCGGTGGACCGGACGGCACCTGGAGTCCGGGAGAACTTCGGGACCACGCCTTGCATCGGGACCTCCCACCCCTGGAACGAGGTCATGCGCAACACCATCGATCGCGCCGCGTACTGGGCGTCAGCCAGCATGTCCGCGGCGCTGTAGATCCGACCGGCCGGAACGGCTGCCTCTTCGAGGATCTCAAGCAGCTCACCGATCGCCAGCGTTTCGGTCCAGGCCGAGATCCTGTCGTCAAGCTCCCTCATATGGTCACCGCGGGCGGTGTGAGAAGCGAAGCGCTCGTCTTGTGCCAGCTCGGGACAACCCATCGCCTCACAGAGGCGGGAGAACACGGAGTCGGCGTTGGCGGCGATCACTACTTCCGATCCGTCCTTGGTGCGGTACACATTCGAGGGTGCAACTCCCGGGAGGACGCTTCCCGTGCGCTCTCGGAGAACCCCTCCCAACTCGTAGTCCGCCATGGACGATTCCATGAGTGCCGCGACCGCCTCATAGATCGCCACGTCGATCTCTTGACCCTTCCCCGACACCCGTGCTTCGCTCAACGCGGCCAGCGCCCCGATCACCGAGAACAGGGCCGCCAACGCATCACCCAAGCTGATCCCGGCCCGACTGGGCGGCAGTCCCGGATCCCCGATGGTGTAACGAAGACCTCCGACGGCCTCCCCTACGCTCCCGAAGCCGGCCGACCGCGCCCGAGGACCGGTCTGCCCGAACCCCGAGACGTGCACCATGATGAGGCTTGGATTGGACTGGGAGAGCGCGTCGTAGCCCAATCCCCACTGCTGGAGCCGCCCTGGGCGGAAGTTCTCGAGGACGATGTCGCAATGTGAAGCCAAGCTGCGAACCACTTCGCGACCTCGTGGATCACGAAGATCCACGCAGACGGACCGTTTGTTCCGTGCGATGCTGGGCCACCACAGGCTCTCGCCGTCCCGGAGCACTCCCCATCGCCGCATCGGATCCCCGAGACCCGGGGGCTCGATCTTGATCACCTCGGCGCCGTAGTCGCCCAGGATCTGGCCGGCGAAGGGTCCGGCGATGAAGCTCCCCAGCTCCAGCACCCGCACTCCGGCCAACGGACCGGTCCCAGCCAACGGTCCGGTCCCAGCCGCCGGCCCGGTCCCATCCCTGGTTCCATCTCCGTCGCCGGGTAGACGCTCAGCCGGTGCCGACGGTTGAGCGGTTCCAGCCTGGGGCCCGCCGATGCTTCCTGCCTGAGATGTCGCCGCCATGGCTCATATTGTATACTATTGGGGAACTTGGTACAGACCATTTGGGACAAGGTGCACCCACGAGCCCCGGCGTGCCCGACGAACCCCGGCCGCATCCATTGACGGAGACCGGGACCAGCGCATACGCAGGGTAATTGGGTCTCCACAACGGGGTGTTGCCCCCGACCGCTCGGATCTGCGTATCCCTCGTCGAGGTGGCTCCAGAGGACAAACCGCGCCCACGGAGAGGGAGAACGATATTGTACTCAATATGACACAGGAACCGAGCGGCGGCCTTGACGGGCTGGGAAGTGCACAGCGCGCCTACCAGCTCATCCGCTCCTCGATAATCGAAGGGCGGTACCGGGCCGGGCAGCGACTCATCGAGGGACGGATCGGCGAGGAGTTCTCGCTCTCCCGCACGCCGGTGCGTGAGGCACTCCGCCTCCTGGAAGCTGAAGGCCTCGTCCTGAGCATCCGCAATCGGGGGGCGATCGTGCGGCCTGTTTCCCCGAAGGAGGTCATCGATCTCTACGAGCTCAGGGCCAGGCTGGAGTCGCTGGGTGCGGAACGGGCAGCCACCAGGGCGACCGACGCTGGTATTGCCGAACTGGATGCCGCCATCGCGGCGTTCGACGCGGCAATACCGGCGACCGACCACATCGAGCTGACGGAGAACCGGATTCTGAGCCAGGCCAATTCTCGCTTCCACGATGCTGTCATCGAGATGGCCGACCATGCGCGCCTGAGCCAGCTCATGGCACGAACCGTTGACATCCCGCTGGTCTTTCAGGCGTTCCGCGTGTTCACCCGCGAGGAGCGAGTGCGTTCGAACGTGTTCCACAGGTTGATCCGCGACGCTCTGGAGCACGGAGAAGCAGCGCGAGCGGGGGCTCTCATGAGCGAGCACATCCTGATGGGACGCGACTCACTCGTGGCCCGGCTCGACGAAGCTCAGGTCAAAGATGCGCTCTTCCTCGGGGCATCCGGCGAAGCGAGCAGCGGGTGAAGACCGACACGACGGTTGCGACCTCCCGATCCGTCAAACTGCGTGACGTCACCCTGCGCGACGGACTGCAAGACGAGGTCCCAATTCCCACCGAGGCCAAGCTCGCCGTCTTCGAAGCACTGGTGCTCGCCGGCGTCAGCGATCTCGAGCTCACGTCGTTCACTCGTCCCGATCGAGTGCCCGCGATGGCGGACGCCGACCTCTTAGCCAGGACCGTGATCGCCAGTGGAGCGACTCCACTCCTGTGGGGACTGGTCTTGAACACTCGAGGCGCCGAGCGTGCCCTCGAAGCGGGTATCCGTCACCTGCAGTTCGTGGTCTCGGTGTCCGAACGTCACAACTTGGAGAACACGGGACGCACCGTCGACGGATCCCTCCAGGAGCTGGAGCGCATCATCGAGCTGGCAACCGATGCCGACGCCCTGGTCGAGGTGACGCTGGCCACCGCCTTCGGGTGCCCGTTCACGGGACCGGTCGATCCAGCATCGGTTCTCGACGTCGCCAAGCGATCCAAGGACATGGGCGTCGACCGCTTCACGTTGGCTGACACTATTGGGACCGGAGCGCCGAACGAGGTCTCTGCACTGGTCCGCGGCCTCGCCGACGAGCTCCATCCCTTAGAGCTCGGGATCCATCTGCACGACACGCGAGGGTTGGCCATGGCAAACGCCATCGCCGCCCTGGAGGCCGGGAGCACCCGGGTCGATGCAGCGGTGGGTGGCCTGGGTGGCTGCCCGTTCGCCCCGGGGGCCTCGGGAAACCTGCCTCTTGAGGATCTCGTCCACGCACTCATGGCGATGGGGCGGCCCACCGGGATTGACTTGAGGGCATTGCTCGAGGCGTCAGTGCTCGCCTGTGGCTCTGTGGGGCGGACCCCGAACAGCCACGTGGGAATTGCCGGACCCCGGTACTCAGGCACGCCCTTCGAGTCCGGTCGAACGATCTGAAGCCGGGCATCTCAAATCTTCGCCGAGAACGGCGGGGAGGTGTGGGCGAGGGTCAGCCTCGTGGGTACAGCGGATGCTCACCGGGGTACCGGGGTACGGAGAAGTACCCCGGTACCACCCCACGCGGGGGCGTCCGCGGATCGGGAGATCCTGAGGAGGCGGTTGTACTTCGCCAAGCGCTCAGATCTGGCCACCGAGCCCACCTTGATCTGGCCCGCGCCACTGGCGACTGCCAGGTCTGCCAGCCAATCGTCCTCCGTCTCCCCGGACCGGGCTGAGACCACGGCACCCATGCCGAGAGACCGTGCCCGATCTGCCACGGCGAGAGCCTCACTCAGCGTGCCGATCTGGTTCGCCTTGACCAGCACGGTGTTCGCCGCGCCCAGGGAAGCGGCGCGCTCGAGTCGTGGGACTCGAGTGCACAACAGATCATCACCTACGAGTTGCACCTCGGGACCGAGGCGTTGCGCGGCCAAGGCCCACCCCTCCCAGTCGTCCTCCGCGAGGGGATCTTCGACCGAGACCACTGGATAGCGATCCACCCAGCCGGCGATGGTCTCGATCATCTGTGAGGTCTCGAGAACCTCACCGTCGAGGTCGTAGCAGCCCTCACTGGCCACCAGGTGGGTGGCTGCGACATCGAGGGCGATGGCCACTTGTGAGCCCGGACGATGGCCGGCCCGGACGATGGCCTGCGTCGCCAGGTCGATCGCCTCCTCACTCGAGCGAGAAGGTGCTCCGAATCCTCCTTCGTCTCCCACCAGAGTGGAAGCTCCACGTTCCCTGAGGAGGTCGGCCGCTGCGTGGTACACGTCATCAACCCATTCCATCGCGGCCGGAAGATCCGGGGCACCGACCGGAATGACCAGCACATCTTGGATGCCCATCCCTCCCGATGCGTGCAGGCTCCCGCTGAACAAGTTCACCATGGGCAACGGGATCAGAGGTGATCGGTCTCCTGCCAAGTGCCTCCACAGAGAGATCCCCCGGGACAGCGCCCCTGCCCGTGCGCAGGCTGCCGACACCGCCACCATGGCATTGGCTCCCAGCACCGAGCGGTCTTCGGTGCCGTCGAGCTCCACGAGTGCCCGATCGATCTCCTCCTGTGTGGAAACGTCCATCCCCCGGAGGCGATCGGCGATCTGGTGCCGAACAGCCGACACGGCGCCCCGGACACCCTTACCCCTGAAGTGCTCAGGATCGCCGTCCCGTCGTTCCAGCGATTCGTGACTTCCCGTGGATGCTCCGGAAGGCGCCTGCGCGAACGCCGATCGGCCGTCGGCAAGCGTCACGACCACCTCCACCGTGGGAATGGCCCGGGAATCGAGCACCCAGTCAGCGTCAAGGGCGTCGATCGCGGTCACGACGCCGGGTTCATCGGTTGGGCCGTTCGGACCAATTGGACGAGCACGTCCAGATCGGCGTGCTCGCTGGCGAGGAGCGCCACTCCCACACTGTGCGCCCGCTGGCGCGCGCCCGGGCTGACCAGGTAGTCCACCGGCGACTTCCCGTGGAGCCGGGCGAGCACGACCGCTCCAGCATGCCGAAAGGAGCGCGGGACGTTCGCCGGTCCACGGTATGAGGTCCAGAAGGCCCGCGCTGCGGCCAGGGGCGGCTCGTGCCCACCCGGTGCTTGGTCACGCAGCGCCTTCAACACCAGATGAGCGGTGAAGACGCCCGTGTCGAAGGCGGGATCTCCGGCATGGACCACCTCCCAATCCAAGAGCACAGGCACCTCACCGGTCACCAGCAGGTTCTTCGGCGTGAAGTCACCATGGACGATGGAGCGCGGCGCTGCTTCGATCGTCTCGTCGATGAGCGCATTCAGCGGGTCGGAAAGCTCCGGGCACCTTCGGGCGGTGACCCGGAAGTACGGGTCGAGCCGAAGGGTTTCGAACAAGTCGCGCGGGTGTTCTCCACTCACGCTCGCAGGCGGCCTCATCTGGTGCAGGGCGGTCGCCGCCACACCGAGGCCTGACGCGACATCGATCCACGATCTCCCCTCCAGCAGCTCTTCCCGGTACGTGGGCGCTGGCCCACGGCCAAGGGCTCCCGAGATCAGCTCTTCGCCCAAGATCACGCTCTCCTCGTCGAAGAACAAGAGCCTGGGGACCCGTATCGGCCCCAACGTCCCGCCCAAGTGGCGCAAGATCGCGGCTTCATTGGCACCGCGACTTCGGTCGGCGTGCCATTCCTCGGACACGTCCAGCTGCTCACGTGGGGTCTTGACCACCCAGCTCGCTCCGGCGTCACTTACCACCGCGACAATCGACGAAACACCGCCGGACAGCGGAGTGATGCTGGCCCCTGCTCCAGCCCAACCCTTTCGGATGAGGGTGTCGAGCAGTCTCTCCAGATCCGTCCGGTCGCGCCGTCCCCCGACCACTGCGGCGCCCCCGGTCATCGCACCGCGGGCGGGTACGGATGCTCCGCCGGCTCCCCCCGGAGGACTCGGACCAGGTCCTCGGTCGCTCGGGCTCGCAACTCCTGCACGGACTGGATCGACGAGAACGCTACGTGGGGCGTGATGACCACATCGTCGCGATCTGCGAGAGCAGTGGGAACTTGGGGTTCGTTGGGCAGCACGTCGAGTGCCGCCGCGCCGAGGTGACCGGCGTCAAGGGCGGCAGCCAAAGCGTCGCTGTCGACGATGCCCCCGCGACTGGTGTTCACGAGCAGGGAGCCCGGCCGCATCTTGGACAGCACCTCGGCTCCCACGATGCCCCGGTTCTCCTCGGTGAGCGGGAGGTGGAGCGTCACCACGTCGGATCGCTCCAGTAGCTCGTCCCGGGTCACCGCCGGGTAGGGTCCGGCTCGCTCAGGGTGGCGATCATCCACGACAACCGTGCACCCGAGCGCACTGAACTTGTCTGCGGTGCGGGTACCGATCAGTCCGGTACCCCACACGCCTACGACCAGGTCGCGCACCCTTCTCAGGGCCAGAGCCCCTGGTTCCCATCGGCCACTTCTCACTGCCCGGTCGAAGTACGTCACGCCCCGGGCCCACGCGTAGACCAGTGCCAGTACATGATCCGACACCTCCTCGACGCAGTAGTCGGGGACCCGGGTCACGGTCACCCCGCACTCGGCCGCCGCGTCCAGGTCGATGTTGTCCACCCCGACCCCGAGACGGCTCACCACCTGCAGGTGTGGGGAGGACCGGATCAGCTCGCCGGGCACCCGGGCCCAGCAGGTGATGATCCCCTCCACGTCAGCACCGAGATCCACCAGCTGGGCCAGATCGGCTCCCCGAGGCGCTTCGACCAGCTCGTAGCCCGCCTCCAGACAGATCTCGGACTCGATGTCCACCCCGTCCCAGGGGTGATCGGTCAGCAACACCTTTCGGGGGCCGTCCGCAGGAGGCGTCATCTCAGTCCTTCCGGCGCCACACGATCTACCACCGGGCTCCGGGACCCGTCCGACCCACCGGGGTCGATCCACGCCGAGGGGCCCTCGTTCACCACCTGGTTCTCCAGCACACCCACTCCCTCCACTTCGACTCGGACAACGTCCCCAGCGCGCAGCCAGGGGGGCGGGAGGCGCCCTTGGGCGCTACCCGCCGGCGAGCCGGTCGTCACCATGTCGCCCGGCCGGAGGCTGCAGCGAGAGCTCAGCACGGCAATCTGCTCGAAGGCACTGTGGATCATGTCGGCCGTCGTCCCGCATTGGCGCTCACTGCCGTTGACCAGGGTGCGGATCTGCAGGTCGTGGGGATCTTCGATCTCGTCGGGCGTGACGAGCCATGGTCCGGTCGGGCCGAAGCCGTCGTGGGACTTGCCCATGGTGATCGTCGGCGACTGGCGCTGCCAGTCCCTGGCCGACACGTCATTACATGCCGTCCACCCGCCGATGACCTCACCGGCTCGCTCCACCGGGACGTTCTTACAGGACCTTCCGACCACGAACGCCAATTCGCCCTCGTAGTCGAGCATGTCGCAGCCGGCCGGGAGGGGGATAGGTGTCCGGGGCCCGCTGATGCACGTCACCTGCTTGTTGAAGAAGAGGGGAAACGCGTCGGGTGCGGCACCGGCTTCGTCGGCGTGAGCGCGATAGTTGTATCCGATGGCCAGAAACTTTCCCGGGGACGGAACCGGGGACATCAGATGCTCGAGGGGTACCAGCCGTCGGGGAGCTCGCGCCAGGGTCGCCCTGAGATGCTCTGCTCCACCGAGAAGCATGAGGCGTGCGACGTCGAGGGGAGCCACGGCCCCGTCCACCATGCCCGTGAGATCGGCCAGCTCCACCGGATCAGGGCTTCCCGGAGCCGGGGCATCGCCCAACGGACTCGTGAGAACACCGAGCCCGGACCGGACACGAGCCGGGCCGGTGCCAGCTCCGGGATCGGGATCGGGACCGGCGACGCTCTCGGGGCCGGGCCCCTGGGCAAAGCGAAAGCGGGCGATCTTCACCGTCTGTGTCCCCTGGGATCTCCGAGTACGACAGGCTCTCCGAGTACGACAGGCTCTCCGAGTACGACAGGCTCTCCGGGCACAACGGGCTCTCCGGGCTCTCCGGTAGCGCGAGGCTCGGGGGACCCGTGGGACTCTTGGGACCCGTGGGACTCGGGGGGCGTGCGCGTGCCGGTGGCGGACAATTGGGACCTCGGTGCAGACGGTTGCGATTGCGGTGCAATAGTGTACAATCGACCTGAATCCCAATTCAAGTTTTGGAACGCTGGTGGGAGAGACCCTCTCTCGAGCTGACGAGCACGGCAAGAGGTGTGCTGGTGGTACGAACCCCCAAGGGGGACGCGAGCAAGGCGGCGTTCGAAGAAGCTGCCAGGCGGGTGATGGCCAGGGTCGGCTATCTCAACGCACGGGTGAACGACATCGCCGCCGAAGCCGGCCGATCTCCAGGCCTCTTCTACGTCTACTTCGAGTCGAAGGAAGCCCTGCTGGCCGAGATGGCAGCGAATTTCAGCGAAGATCTCCAGGACCGCGTGGTCGCCTCGTACCGGTCCGAGCCGGATCCGGTCCTGGCGCTCCGCCAAGCGATCGCCGTGTTCTGGAGAATTTACGGCGAACGCCTTCCTGAGATCGTCGGTGTGTTCCAAGCGGCGATGGTCATGCCGCACTTCGCCGAGAGGTGGCAGGAGATCCATCGCGAGGGGACGGCGTTGGTGGCCCGGGGCATCCGCCAGAGCCAGGCCCACGGTTGGGCTCCCGGCATGGACCCGGAGCTGATGGCTTCTGCGCTCACGTCGATGATCGAGCAGTTCTGTTTCGTGTGGCAATACCCCGGAAGCGGTCTCGCCCAGCCTCAGCTCGACGAGGACGCGGCTGTGGAGACCCTGTGGCAGATCTGGGCGCACGCCATCTACTGGAAGGAACGCGCTACGAGCGATGCCCCCGTCGAACAGCCTCGGTCGATACCGGCCCAGCTCGACATGACACCCACTCGGCCCTGATCCGGGCCGTGCCGAGAAGGAGGACAGATGAGAGCCATCCACCACGTGGCGTACACGTGTCGTGATCTAGAGGAGACCCACCACTTCTACCACGACCTCCTCGGACTGCCACTCGTGAACACTGAGGTGCAGGCCAATGCTGACGGTTCGTGGCTCAAGCACGTCTTCTACCAGTGCGGGGACGGGAGCTGCATCGCGTTCTTCCGCCTCGAAGGGATCGGCGAACCGGACCCAGTTCGCACCGCCATCTCCACCGATCTCGGACTTCCCCCGTGGGTGAACCACATCGCGTTTCGGGTGACCGAGACAGAGGGCAAGGAGCTGTCCGCCCGGATGAGGGATGCCGGTGTGCCCAAGGCCATGGACGTCGACCACGGATGGTGCCACTCTCGCTACTTCACCGATCCCAACGGCATACTCGTGGAGCTCTGTGTCGACACCACCGGGATCGAAGTCGACGAAGACCGGGCGTTCGCCAGGATGGTGGCGCCTGCCGCCCACCAGATGGCGTAGCGGCAGACGTGCAGAGCTGGATCCATGTACTCGAATGGCGGGCGAACACCCATGCGGACCTCGTCGCCGTTGTGGACGACCGGGGACAGGCCTGGACCTACGCCGAGCTGTTGGACCGCGTCGAGCACGTGGCCGGCGGACTCACTTCTCGGGACGTCGGACCTGATGACATCGTCGCGGTCGTAGCGCAGAACAGCGCCTGGTACCTGGCCGCGGCCTTGGCCATCGGTCGAGCAGGCGCCCTCCCGCTTCTGGTCAATTGGCGTCTTCCGGCGCCCGAGCTGGCCGAGCTCCTCACTCTGGCCCGTCCCTCGGCCGCGATCGCCGACCCCGGGTTCACCGGCGTGGTGGAGGAGGCAATCAGCCTCTCGGGGTTGACCCTGTCGCCCAAGGTGGTGCTTCCGCCTCCACCGAAAACCCCGCCCGGAACAGGGGATCGACACGGCTGGGACCAGGTGGAGAGCCTCGCAGCGCCCGCCCCCGAGCGCCCGCTGGAGAGGCTCTCTTCGAAGAGCGCGTTCGCCATCCTCCACACGAGCGGGACCACCGGCAAAGCCAAGCTCATCCCGCTCGACAACGCGGGACTCATCCGGGCTCTCTCGGGCTTTGCCATCGAGATCGGCGACCAGGTTACGGGGTCTCGTCACCTCCAGTTGATGCCGCTGTTCCATTTGGCCGGCTTCTCCCAGGGAGTGCAGTGCTTCCTCACCGCCGGAACTCTCTACATCCCTACGTCGTTCAACGCTGCCGACGTCATCGACCGCATCGAGCGCGATGGGGTGGAGTTCTTCACGGCCGCCCCTTCCATCATCGACATGCTCCTCGATGAGATCGCCCAGCGCGTGACACCTCCGCAACTGTCAAGTCTGAAGGAGATCCAGTACGGCTCGGCGCCAATTCGCCCGGAGCTTCTCCGCAGAGCGGTCACCGTCCTGAACTGCCGGTTCCGGCAGATCTACGGGAACAGCGAGAGCCAGTCCACGGTGACGCTGCTCGCACCGGAGGATCACCAGCCTGACAACCCTCATCTGGCCAGTGCCGGCAAGCTGGCCCTCGGCTGGGAGGCGCGCGTGGTCACCGCCTCGGGGGACGACGTGCCGGCGGGTGAGCCGGGCGAGCTGTTGATCAGAGGTGAGTCCCTGTTCGCCGGGTACTGGAACGATCCGGCCGCCACCGAGGCCGCCTTCCTCCCCGGTGGGTGGTACCGGACGGGGGACGTCGTCCGCATCGACAGCGAAGGCTACCTGTGGGTCTTGGACCGAGCCAGGGACATGGTGATATCCGGGGGTGAGAACATCTTCCCGGCCGAGGTGGAGGCGCTCCTGGCTGAGCACCCCGACGTCAAAGAAGCGGCCGTCATCGGTGTACCCGACCCGCGCTGGGGTGAGGCCGTCCACGCCGTGGTGGTGCCCGCTGTGTCGGACCATGTCGACGGCGCCACTCTCATCGAGTGGGCGCGCGAGCGATTGGCCCACTTCAAGTGCCCGCGCTCGATCACGTTCACGGACCAGTTGCCGCGCACCACGACCGGGAAAGTGCTCAAGCGTGAGCTGCGGGAGCAGTTGGCCTCCGAGGCTGCCTCGCCCGCATCGCTTTGAGCTCGCTGGACCGGTCTGCTCAGGTCAACTTCGCCCTACCCCCCTCCACCCGGACACCACGCCGGATTGCAACCGCAGACCGGCATCGACTCGAACCGTCTCGGCATTGCAGTAGCTGTTGCCGAGCAGTTCGAGCGCCATGGATGCCAGCTCATCTGGCCTGCCGGCGCGCTTGGGGTAGAGGACCGCTCCGTCGACTTGCTCGTCCTGGAACTTCCGACCGGCAGCACCGCTCCCGTAGATGGGGGTGTCCACGACTCCCGGGGACAGGGTGTTCACCCGAATACCCACCGAAGAGAGGTCACGAGCCAGCGGAAGCGTCATCCCCACGATCGCGGCCTTCGACGCCGCGTACGCTACCTGCCCGATCTGCCCCTCGAACGCGGCAGCCGACGCGACGAGAACGACGGCTCCACGTGTACCCGTGGCGTCCGGAGACGTGCGGCTCATCGCCGACGCCGCCAGGCGCACGGCGTTGAACGTCCCCACCGTGTTCACTTCCACGACTCGCCGGAACGCATCGAGATCGTGGGCCGAGCCGAACGCGCCGTCTCGGCCGATGGTTCTGGTCAGCCAGGCGATGCCGGCGGAGGCCACCAATACCCTCAACGGCCCCAGCGACGCCGCCAGTTCGACAGCCGCAGCCACCTGCTCTGCATCGGTCACGTCCGTGGCAAGGAAGTGGCGGTGCGACGGTGGATCTACCGGCGAGCCGGCCGGCTGGCCGGACGGCTCGTGGATATCGGCAATCACCACTTCGGCCCCGCGGGCGACCAGGCCGTCCACGCAGGCCGCACCGATGCCCGACGACCCGCCCGTGACCAGGGCCGAGATTCCACTCAGCTCCATCCATCCCACCTCTCGAACGGACCGCCCGGTCTTGGCGGTGCTGGACTCAAATCCCGCCGAACCTCTCCGCGACCCAGCCGGCCAGGAGGTCGGCCACTGCCTCGCGAGCCCCGGCGGGCTCGAGGAAGTAGTGGTCACCGGGCATCTCAACGAGCTCCTTGTCGGTTGCGGCCACGGTGTCGAGGATCCACCGCGCGTCGCTCGGGTACACCCCCGAGTCACCCTTGGCCTGGACGACCAGGGTCGGTACCCGCAGCCTCCGGAGATGGGGCTCGGCCCGGCACTGTGATGTCGAGAGGCTCCACATCGAGAGCCAGGTCCTCAGGGTGTTGGCCCCCCCGATCCCCCAGACAGAAGTGTTCGCCCGGCGGGGATCACCTTGGTAGCAGGTGTTCGGGACCCGCTCGTTCGGGTCAATGGCCGGATCGACCATCCTGGGATCGGCCCAGGTTCTGGCCAGGGGAAAGATGCGGTCGGTCAGACCGGCCGCCGTCACCCGCTCCAGCTCCGACGTAGCCCAGGCGGTGATCTTCTCGTTCCGAGCCACCTGGGCCGCCCGGTAGCGGGCGACGAACTCTTCGGAGAAGGGAGGGCCGTTCTCAGGGTTCCACAGGTTGAGGCTCTGGTCCACCGACGTGGGATCGAACTCGTCGGTCACCGAAGGGTCCAGCCACGAGGTGAGCACGTCCGGCCGCCCTGGATGGGCCGCGAGTGCAATGTAGGCGTCGCCGGGAGTCAGTGCATCGAGCCCGGCAGCGGGACGCATCCCGAACACCGGGGTGACGTTCGGTTCGATCG
The DNA here is from genome assembly GCA_021791635.1 of Actinomycetes bacterium. GTDB lineage: Bacteria > Actinomycetota > Acidimicrobiia > Acidimicrobiales > RAAP-2 > JAJYWF01. Next base: position 29,221 of record JAJYWF010000003.1, on the reverse strand, counting down.
ATTGGGAGTGGTAGGCCGACATCAGGGAGCCCCCACCGGAGTTCCCGAGGAGGATCACCGACTCCACGCCCATCGTCTCTCGGAGCCAGCTCACCCCGGCACCGATGTCCACGAGCGCGTGATCGAGGAGGAAATGTGCTTCGTCACCGCGGAACCGGGTGTTCCAACCGAGGAACCCGACTCCACGGGCTGCGATCAGCTCGGCCAGGTAGTGCTGGGAGAAGTCGATGTTGTAGTGCGTGGCGATCATGGCCACCTTCGGTCGACGGCCTTCGGGCACGTAGTAGATGCCCTGGCACGGCCATCCTCCTGCTCCGGCACGGCGCTGGCCCGGCGCCGCCAGGCCCACGAAGGTCGAAGTGACTTGTCGTTGTCCGCTCATGGTCTTCAGCTCCTCGGTGTGTCGAGTTGGAACGTCACGCCGTGCCGGTGTGTCGTTCAGGTTGGTTGGCACAAGGCCATGGCGGCGCCGTCGCTCCGGACCTGGTCGTGAGGGCTCGAGCCGGGGTCGATCACCTGGCCGCTCGCTTCCCCAGCCGGAGGACTTCACGATTGCCCTTCGCCCACTGCACCACCACCCGTACCGAGGAGATACGCCAACGCCCGTCGGTGCGGCGCAACTCCATGTGGTATTGGGCGCCCACCGTCCATAGGGGATCGCCGGTCGGGTTCTCGAGGTAGTGGGTGGCCTGCACCATCGACCGGCAGGCGGCCCGGTCACCGGCACCTTCCACCCGGTGGGCCCCGACAAGGTGCTGGGTCGCACCGAGGTGCGCCAGCAGGGCCTTCGAAGAGCGCACGAGGTCGGCGGGGGAGATCGTCTGTGCCTCCCCACCGAACAGCTCGGTGTAGTCGAACTGGATCTCCTCAGTGAAGAGCTCCGCCAGGTCATCCCAGCGACGCTCGTCGAGGCACCACGCCATCTCCGTACAGGTGGCGACGACGTCGGCCTGCTCTCCGGCGGTCAGGGTTGCTTCGCTCATCGCCGGAGCCTGTCTCGTGCCCATCCCCCCCGGGCGCGCCGGAGGAGCGAGGGATGGCGCGGGCGGGTCACTCGGCCACCGGGACGCGGAGGTGGCGGGAGATGTCCCCTGGGAGAGCTGCCGTCGCCGATCGCTCCACGAAGCGCCAAGCTCCTCGGACCTTCTCGAACCGATCGGAATAGCGACCGGTAACGATCGGACGCAGCGGAACCTCTCGCAGCGACTGGAGCACCATCACCGAGCTCCGGGCCGTGGCCACCATCCCTGAAGGCTCCACGTCCACGGTGACGTTGCTGAGCAGATGGTGAGTTCGGGGCTTGCCGTCGTAGAGGATCACCATCCGATCGAGGAAGCCGAGCACCTCGGCCGATCCGGTGAACTCTCCGAGCCCTTCGAAACGGAGGACTCCGTGATCGAAGAGGGCGGCGAACTCGTCCAGGCGCCCGAGGTCGAAGAGATCCACGTACCGGTGCATCAGGGCCACGATCGCTTCGCTGTCCTCGCTCACGTCTCTCCTCGTAGGGCCCTTGAGCAGCCCCGATGGCCGCTCTCCCAGTATTGTATACGAAGTAGTAGATTCTGAACAGCGGTTCAGAACTACTGATGACACCGGGCGCCCGTGAAGCGCCCTCGGAAACTTGGGAGAGATCGATGTACCTGGGAGCTCACGCAGAGGCCGATCCTGATCGCCTGGCGATGGTCATGCAGGACGGCCCGAGCATCACCTACGGCCAGCTCGAAGAGGCGTCGAACCGCTTCGCCCACGGGCTGGCGTCCCTGGGGATCGAAGCCGGTGACGTCGTCGCCGTGATGCTCGAGAACTCCATCGAGTGGGGCGTCGCCTGGTGGGGGACCGTGCGTAGCGGCATGTACCTCACCCCGATCAACTGGCACCTGGTCCCCGAGGAAGTCGAGTACATCCTGGCCAATTCGGAAGCGAAGGTCCTGGTCACCGGCGGCAAGACGGTAGAAGCTGCGGCACGGGCCGTGCGCCATCTCCCCCGGATCACCGTCATCGAGGTGGGGGCCGGACCGAGCGCGGCTCCCGGCGTGGTCGACTTCGAGGGGTTCGTGTCCGAGCAGCCGAGCACCCGGATCGCCAAGGAGCTCGCTGGGGCGCCGATGTTCTACTCGTCCGGCACCACCGGACGTCCCAAGGGGATCAAGGCGAAGCTTCCGAGCGAGCACCCGAGCACGGTGGCCGGTGTTCCCTACCTCATGGTGACGAACTTCGGAATGCGGGAAGGGGACCACTACCTGAACCCGGCTCCCCTCTACCACGGTGCCCCGGCCACCTTCAGCTTCGGCGCTCACACCATCGGTGCGACCTCGGTGATCATGCGCAAGTTCGACTCCGAGCAGGCGTTGCGGCTCCTCCAGGACGAGAGCATCACTATCAGCCAGTGGGTGCCGACCATGTTCCAGCGGATGCTCCGGCTCCCCGACGAGGTGAGACACGGGTACGACCTCTCGGCCCACCGGGTCGCGGTGCACGCCGCGGCCCCCTGCCCACCCGCCGTGAAGGCGGCGATGATCGATTGGTGGGGCCCGATCCTCCTCGAGTACTACGGATCGAGCGAGTGCGGCGCCACCGTCATCACCTCAGAGGAGTGGCTGAAGCGGCCCGGCTCCGTCGGTCGCCCGTGGAACGCCGGGACCAAGATGGCCGTGCTGGACGTCGAGACCCGCGAGCCCGTAGGGCCGGGGGAGGAAGGGCTCGTCTACTTCGAGCCGCTCGGCACGCATCACATCGAGTACTTGAAGGATCCCGAGAAGACGGCGTCCATCCATCACGCCGGAATGGTGACCGCCGGTGACATCGGGTACGTCGACGACGAGGGGTACCTCTATCTCACGGACCGCCTCTCGAACATGATCATCTCGGGTGGGGTGAACATCTATCCCCAAGAGATCGAGTTCTGTCTGGGTGAGCACCCTTCGGTCGCCGACGTCGCCGTGTTCGGAGTGCCCAACGAAGAGTTCGGCGAAGAGGTGAAGGCCGTGGTCGAAGTGGTGGCAGGCACCCGCGTCGACTCCGATCTGCTCGCCACACTCGCCAGCTACTGCCGGGCGCACCTGGCCGGATTCAAGGTCCCCCGGTCGATCGAAGTGACCGACGCTCTCCCTCGAGACGAGAACGGGAAGCTCTACAAGCGCCGACTCAGAGATCCGTACTGGGAGAACCGATCCTCCCAAGTCATCTGAGGACCGATCGACGGACCACGACGATGCTCCTCTCGAAATTCGCGCGCGATACGACGGCCGTCCCCACTGGAGACGGGCACTACGACCTGACGGTCGACGCGGGCTGGGCCATCTACCTCGGCCCGAACGGCGGTTACGTGGCGGCGCTCGCGGCCCGGGCCCTTTGCGCCGAGGCGGAGCGCGCCATGGACGGCCCGGAGATCAGGCACCTCCGGTCGCTCAATACCCACTTCCTCTCCCCACTCAGCACCGGCGCACTGACTGCCGAAGTGCAGGTCGAACGCTCCGGGAGGTCGGTGGGCATCGCCTCGGCCATCCTCCGACAGGGAGACGAGACCGGCGTGATGGCCCGGGCAGCGTTCACCGCACCGAGGGCGGGGATCGATCTGGCTCACCAGCCACCCCCACGCGTGCCACCGCCCGAGGACCTCCCCCCGCTCGAAATGTACATCCCCCCGGGATTCCGGGACCGCTACGAGCGCCGTTGGGCCATCGGTCCGATGCCCCACTCCCTGGCCGACGTGCCCCTCGCCGGAGGGTGGATCCGCCTGGCCCGGACGGAGAGCGGCTCTCCCGCCGTCACGCTGGACGCACCGCTGCTGGTGGCGTACTCGGACTGCTGGTTCCCGGCCCTCTACGCCATGACCCCACCGACCACCAGGGTGTACACGGTGGACCTGACCGTCCACCTCGTGACGCCGATCCCCGCCGGGTACGACGACTGGGTCCTGGTGGAGTTCCAGGGGGTCCAGGCCGCCGACGGCCTCGTGGTCGAGGACGGTCGCATCTGGAGCCGTGGCGGTGAGCTGCTGGCGATCTCACGCCAGCTGGCGGTCGTCCGGACGGAGAGCGGCGGGCCAACCGCGCCAGCCTCGCGTCGACCCTAACGGCCGGCTGCCTCCGGGCGGCGTGCCGTGTGCGGCCGAGGACCGGGCGCCGGTCAGGAAGTCCGGGCGCCGGTCAGGAAGTCCGGGCCACGATCCGGCACGGGACGAGGACCTTTTCGTTCACGTGGTAACTCGTGCAGATGCGGTGGTAGCCGTCGGCCACCCACAGGGGCTCCCCGTACACCAGCAGCACCGGGGAGAGCTTCTGCCCCTTCTTGATCTTGCCGAGGTCGTTACGAACTTCGACGTCGTCTTCGGACAGCAAGGGGAGCCCGGATGCCCGGAGCAGGTCCTTGGCCGCGTAGTACGCCAGGGTCTGCTCGTGGGCCAGGGCGTCGGCCAACCGCGCCGCCTCCGCCGGGCCGACCAGGAGCGAGAGGTAGGTCCGGGCCGCGGGGAAGTCCTGGTCTTCAGGCTCCACCTTCCAGTGCTCACGCTTCTTGGCCATGATTCCTCGCTATCCTCGGTGGACCCGTGAAGTGATGCTACGCCGCCATCGGCGTCAGGTACCCGAGTAGGTGCAATGCCCACATCCGCCGACAGATTCCAACCGGTACCGATGCATCTTCGGGAGCCGGCCAGCCTCCAGACGCCCTGGACCCGCAACTTCAACGACCTCAGCTACGAGTGGCGCCGGATCTTCGCCGAGATGCTCGGGACGTTCCTGTTGGTGCTGGTGGCCGCCGGAGCACCGGTGGTGGATGCCTGGAGCCACGGTCAGGTGCCCCTGGACGCACAGGTGGTGGCACCCGCCCTCATGGTCATGGCCATCATCTACTTCATGGGCACGATCAGCGGTGCCCATCTCAACCCCGCCGTCAGCATCTCCTTCGCCCTCCGGGGCCACTTCCCGTGGAGGAGGGTGCCGGCCTACGTCACCGCACAGCTCATCGGGAGCCTGCTGGCGGCGAGCTTTCTCCTGGCGATGTTCGGCAACGTCGGCAACCTTGGGTCCACCCTCCCGCGCCCCGGGTTCGCCTGGTGGCAGGCGGCGCTTATCGAGATGGTCCTCACCGCCGGGCTGGTCAGCGTCATCCTCGGTACCGCGTCGGGAGCCCGCAACATCGGCGCCAACGCCGCTCTGGCCGTGGCCGGGTACATCGCGTTGGCCGGGCTGTGGGCGGCGCCGGTCACGGGGGCCTCGATGAACCCGGCGCGCTCTCTCGGCCCGGTGATCATCGGCGCCCACTGGGACGACTGGTGGGCTTACGTGGTTGGTCCCGTCGTCGGCGGCGCGATCGCCGTCGCCGTGGCGTGGGTCCTCCGCGGTCCACCCAGCAAGCCCGCTGACTTGGTGGCCCGGGGCCTGCTCCCCGGCGCGTAGGCAACTCCACCCGCCTTCGGCCAGCCGCTCCACGACGAGAGCGACGCCGGACCCCCACCCCCACCAGCGCCCTCACACCGGCGCCGCCCACGCGCACCACCGGCACGGCACCACGCGCCCCACCGGCACGGCACCACGCGCCCCACGCGCCCCCCATACTTTAGTGCTAAACTCTCTCCGTGGTCCTGAGCCCCCCCGTGCGACGCTTCGTGGACGACGTGCTGGAAGCCACCGTGGTGGGCAGCTGGTCCCGCCCGGGGTTCACCGTCCGTCGGCATCTGTGGCACTGGGACGACGGGCCCGAGCCAGACTTCACCGGCAAGACCATCCTGGTCACCGGGGGTACCAGCGGCATCGGTCGGGCGGTGGCGGTGGCCTGCGCCCGAGCCGGGGCCACGGTGGGCATCGTCGGTCGGGACCGGGACCGGGCGGAGCGGGCGGTCGAGATCATCGCCGAGCAGTCGGGATCGTCGGTGGGCTCGCCCGGGGAGCCCACAGCCCGTCGGGCCCAGGGATCGGGTCCGTCGCCTCTCTCGTCGCCGGCGGCACAGCCCTCGGTGTGGGCTGAGGTCGCCGACATGGGATCGGTGGCGGCGGTCAACGACTTGGCGGACCGAGTGCTGCGACGCGGTGATCGCCTGCACGGACTGGTCCACGCCGCTGGGCTGCTGTACCCCGAGCTCGTCACGTCGCCCGACGGGATCGAGGAGACCGCGGCGGTGCACGTGGTGGGCCCCCACCTGCTCACGGCCCGCCTGACCCCGATGCTGGAGGCCGGCGCGCCCTCGACGGTGGTCTGGGTGTCCTCGGGAGGCATGTACGCCCAGCTCCTCGACGCGGACCAGCTCGGCTCGACGGAAGGGTACCGGGGTGCACGGTCCTATGCCCGGGCCAAGCGGGCTCAAGTGGTGCTGGCCCGGCTGTGGGCCGAGCGACTCGCCGAGAGGGGCGTCGCCTGTGTGGCCATGCACCCCGGCTGGGTCGATACCGAGGCCTTGCGCCACGGCTTGCCGATGTTCGCACTGCTCGCCCGACCGCTTCTCCGACATCCGCCGGAGGGAGCCGACACCGTCGTCTGGCTGTTGGCCGGCGGCGGCGCCACGAACGGGCCGACACCGCCGCCTGCCCCGACCCCGGGTCGGGGGATATGGCTGGACCGCCGGCTCCGCCCTGAGCACCGCCGGGCCCTGCGACTTGTCACCGAGCGCCGTCGCCCACACCCGCGCCCTGCCGCGTCCGCCGAGGACGGGGACGAACCCGGTGCCGAGCAGCGCGACGAACCCGGTGCCGAGGAGGAGCGGCTGTGGGAGTGGTGCCAGTCCCAGGCCGGGCTCAGCGAGAGCGGGCGGGTGGCATGAAGATCGCCGTCGTCGGCTCGGGGATCGCCGGACTTTCGAGCGCCCTCTGGCTCTCCCGCCGTCACGAGGTCACGGTGTTCGAGGCCGGCGACCACCTGGGGGGCCATACCCACACCGTGCGGGTCGACCTGCCCGACGAGACCCACGACGTCGACACCGGCTTTATCGTCTACAACGACACCAACTACCCCCTCTTCTCGTCCCTTCTCGGTCAGCTGGGGGTGGCCACGCAGCCCTCGGAGATGAGCTTCAGCGTCTCGGGGGCCCGGGGCGACGTCGAGTACCGGCGCGACGTCGAGTACCGGGGCAACGGCCTGGGACTGTGGGCCCGACCGGCCAGCGCCCTCGATCCCTCGCACTCACGGCTGCTGGCCGACATCCTGCAGTTCAATCGCGACGCCCGGCGGTTCCTGGCTGCCGGGGCGGTGACCGGGATCCCGCCCTCGACAACCGAGACTCTGGCCGACTTCCTGTCCCGCGGTCGCTACGGACCCCGCCTGGCGCCGCACTACCTCGTCCCTCTGGGATCGGCCATCTGGTCCGCCGACCCCACCACGTTCGACGCCGTACCGGTGGGGATGCTGTTCAGGTTCCTCGAGAACCACGGCATGCTGCAGCTGAAGGGTCGTCCGCGCTGGCGGACGGTCACCGGCGGTGCCGCCCGGTACGTCGAGGCCATCGTCGACCGGACGCCGGCCCGCTTCCGGAGGGCGACCCCGGTGGAGAAGCTCACCCGGACGGCCGCGGGTGTCACCGTGATGAGCGCCGCGGGACCCGAGGATTTCGACGCTGCCGTCGTGGCGGTCCACAGCGACCAGGCTCTCGGGCTGTTGAGCGACCCGTCGCCGGACGAGCGGAGGGTGCTCGGGGCCATCGGCTACCGACCAAACGTCGCCGTCCTGCACACCGACGCTTCTCTCCTCCCCCGCCGGCGGCGGGCTTGGGCCAGCTGGAACGCCCACCTCCCGGTCGAGCCGGTGGACCGGCCCACCGTCACCTACTGGATGAACCGGCTCCAGCGCCTCGACTCCCGCCACCAGATCTGCGTGACCCTCAACCGCGAGCAGCATGTCGATCCGGCAACCGTCCTCGGACGATGGGTATACCACCACCCGGTCTTCGACGCCGCCGCCGTGGCCGCCCAGGCACGGCGCCGGGACGTCCAGGGCCACCGCCGGACGTGGTACTGCGGCGCGTACTGGGGGTACGGCTTCCACGAGGACGGGGTGGCGAGCGCCGTCGACGTATGCCGGGACCTGGGCGTGGACCCGGTGTCCGACCTCGGAGCGCCGATCCGATGAGCGCGCCGTACCCGCCGGCCCACAGTGCCCTCTACGAAGGGCGGGTGACCCACCACCGCCTGGAGCCGACGGCCCACACCTTCACCTCGCACCTGGCGTTGTGCTACCTCGACCTCGAAGAGATCCCGGCGGTGCTCGAGCAGCACTCCATGTGGTCGCTACGTCCCGGTCGGCCGGTGCAATTCCGCCGCTCCGACTATCTGGGGGATCCCGCGGTCCCCCTCCTCGACGCCGTCAGGGAGACGGCCGGATGTGACGGACCGGTGCGGATGCTCGCCCACGTGCGAACCTGGGGGTGGTGCTTCAACCCGCTCGCCCTGTACTTCTGCTTCGATCCGGCCGGACTGCGGGTCCGGCGGGTCGTGGCCTCGGTGACCAACACCCCGTGGAACGAACGCCACGACTACGTCTTGGATGCGGACCCCGACGGGAGGGTCGACGTCGAGGTGGCCAAGGCGATGCACGTCTCGCCCTTCTTCCCGATGGAGCAGACCTACCGGTTCCGGATCGGGATCCCCGGGGAGGGCCTCGGGGTGTCCGTCGAGAATGTGGAGGACGGCCGGGCGGTGTTCGGCGCCGGGCTTCGGCTGCGGCGTCGCCCGCTCGACCACCGGGCCATGGGGTCGCTCCTGGTCCGGCACCCGCTGATGACCTGGCGGGTGTCCGCGGGGATCTACTGGCAGGCGGCCCGCCTGGCCGCCAAGGGGGTCCCGGTGCACCGCCATCCCGGGCGCGCCGTTCCCGGGGGGTGCCCGGTGGGCTCGCGGGAGGCCGGGTGAGCCCCCGATGACCATCGCCCCTTCCCCGGTCGAGCTCAGGCCCCGACCGTCCAGCGACCGCCTGGCCGGTTGGGTGGCGAAGGCTCTCGTGCAGCGGGCCAGCGACGGCCGCGTGGTGTTGGTCGAGGACCGCTCCGGTCGGCCACTCACGCCGGCATCTGGTCCCGGGCGACCGGACCCGGCGGGAACTTGGACCCGGCGGGGACTTGGACCTGGCGGCGACTTGGGCCCGGTCGAGGTGCACGTCCACGACCCCGCCGCTTACCGCCTCGTGCTCGCACAGGGCAGCGTCGGCCTCGGGCGAAGCTATGTGGCCGGGCTCTGGGACACCCCCGACCTGGTGGGTCTCCTCCGGCTGGCCACCCGTCACCTGCCCCGGCCCGGCGGCCTGGTGGACCGCCTGGGAGCGTCCGTGTCAGCCCTGCGGGGAACAGGCGCCCGCACCGCCCACGACCGGGAGCAGGACCGGGCCTACGTGCAGTCCCACTACGACTTGAGCGACGACCTGTTCTCTTTGTTCCTCGACTCGACGCTCAGCTACTCGTGCGCCTACTTCGAGCGGCCCGACATGTCGCTGACCGAGGCTTCGGTGACCAAGATGGACCGGATCTGCACCAAGCTGGCCCTCGAACCCGGCGACGAGCTCCTCGAGATCGGCACCGGATGGGGGAGCTTCGCCATCCACGCCGCCAGCCGCTACGGCGCCCGGGTGACCACGACCACGATCTCGGACAACCAGTTCCACACGGCCCGCAGGCGGGTGGCCGAGGCCGGCGTCGCCGACATGGTCACCGTCCTCGACAAGGACTACCGGGATCTGAAAGGCAGCTGGGACAAGCTGGTGTCGGTGGAGATGATCGAGGCGGTCGGCTGGCGGCAGCACGACACGTTCTTCCGGACCTGCTCGGACCTCCTCCGTCCCCACGGGGTCATGGCCCTCCAGGCCATCGTGATCGACGACCGCCTATACCGCAGAGCCCGGCGGAAGGACGACTTCGTGAAGGCCATGATCTATCCCGGCTCTACCATCCCCTCGGTGCGATCCATCCGCCGGTCGGTGAGCGCCGTCACCGACCTGGAGACGATCGACGTCGAGGACATCGGGGCCCACTACGCCACCACGCTCACACGCTGGCGGCTGCGGTTCTTGGAGAACCGATCAGCCATCGCCGCGCTCGGTTATGACGAGGCGTTCCTCCGGCTCTGGGACCTGTACCTGGCCTACTGCCAGGCTGGTTTCCTCGAGCGCCGGATCAGTGACGTCCAGATGGTCCTGGCCAAGCCCGGTGCGTCCCCGTCGCCGCCACCGGGAGACGGTCCGTGACCCGAGTGGACACGGGCCCGGCGGTACTGGAAACCCGGCCCCCTGATGGCCGCCCGGCAGCACGCCCGGCGGCACGCCCGGCGGCACGCCCGGCGGCACGCTCCGAGCAGGGGACCGGGATCGACTGGCTGTCGGGCATCCCCTTCATCGTCTTGCACCTGGCGCCGTTGGCCCTCCTCCTGGTCGGATTCGGCGTCGGAGACCTGGTACTGGCCATCGCGCTGTACGCCATCCGGATGTTCTTCATCACCGCCGGCTACCACCGCTACTTCTCGCACCGCAGCTACCGGCTGTCGCGCCCCGCCCAGCTGGTCATGGCCGTGGGTGGGGTCACCGCGGCCCAGAAGGGTCCCCTGTGGTGGGCCAGCCACCACCGCCGGCACCACCGCTCCACCGACGTCGCCGGCGACCCTCACTCACCGAACGACGGCTGGTGGTGGAGCCACGCCGGCTGGGTGCTGTCCCGCCGCTCCAAGCGGGCCGAGCCCGGCCTCGTCGCCGACCTGTCCCGCTACCCCGAGCTCCGCGTCGTGGACCGCTACCAGATCGTCGGGCCGTGGCTCCTCGGTGCGCTGTGCCTCTGGGTCTTCGGCTGGGGTGGCCTGGTGGCCTTCGCCGTGTCCACCGTGGCCCTCTGGCACGCCACCTTCTCGGTGAACTCGGTGGCGCACCGCGTCGGACGCCGCCGGTACGAGACGCCCGACACCAGCCGGAACTGCTGGCCGGTCGCCCTGCTCACCTTCGGCGAGGGATGGCACAACAACCACCACCACTACCCGCCGTCGGCCCGTCAGGGCCACCGATGGTGGGAGCTCGACGTCACCTACCTGGTCCTGCGGACCATGGCCGTCTTCCACCTCCTGTCCGATCTCCGCCAACCCTCCGCCCGGGTCCTGGCCACCCGGCCAGCTCGATCCCTGTCCCAGTGACCGCGGAACCGGTACGGGATGTGACCGGGGAGGTCCCGCTTACGACGGCCGCCCGGCAGCTCGGCCTCCACTACATGACCGTGTACCGCTACGTCCGGTTGGGCCGCCTTCCGGCCGAGCAGCGCAACGGGCGCTGGTGGGTCCAAAGTGAGGATCTCGACCAGTTGGCTTCCTCGACCGGTGGAGACGGGACCGGAGCCGACGGCGCCCGGGCCCGGGGTGCCCGGGCCCGGCGCTGGTCCGACCACCGCCGACACCTGGTGGCCCGACTCATGGCCGGGGATGCTCCGGGATCGTGGGCCGTGGTCGAACGGGTCCTCGCCGGAGGATCGCCGCCCACCTCGGTCTACCTCCAGCTCCTGGCCCCGGCGCTGCGTCAGATCGGCGAGCAGTGGGCGGCCGGCACCACTTCGGTGCGAGCCGAGCACCAGGCGGCGGCCGTCGCCATCCGGATGGTGGGTCGTCTCAGCCCGCGGTTCGCCCGTCGCGGACCGCCGAAGGCCGGGACCGTGGTCCTCGGGGGAGCCCCGGGTGATCCGCACCTCATCCCGGTGACCATCGTGGCCGACGTCCTGCGGGAGCGAGGATTCGGCGTAGTGGACCTGGGGGCGAACGTCCCCGGGGCGTCCTTCGTCGAAGCGGCCCAGAGGGCGTCGAACCTACGGGCCGTCGGTGTGAGCCTGTCCGACGTGGGTCGTCGGGACGCCGCCTCGGACGTCCTGGCCGATCTCCGCCGGAAGTTCCCACAGGCCACGCTGCTGGCTGGCGGCCCGGTCGTCAGCAACCGTGACGAGGCGTGCCGCCTCGGCGCCGACGACTGGGCGGCCGACGCGATCGGTGTCGCCCTTCTCCTCGGTGGAAGGGACTGAGCGGGAGCGGCGCGCCTAGGAGCGGGTACCGGGTGGGCGCCAGGTGGGTGTCGGGTGGGTGCCGAAGAGCGGCTAGGGTGCCGGCGCGGGGAGGATGGCCGGTCCTTCCCCGGAGCCCGGTCCGCCGCAGGCGGCTCCGGCACGGTGTTCCCGAACCCGTCATGCCGGCTGGAGAGAAATGGGGGCGGCGATGGCCGGTGTCCGAGTGGTGACCGACAGCGGGTGCGACCTCACCGACGACATGGCCGCGGCCAACGCCGTCACCGTGGTGCCGCTCACCATCCGATTCGGCGACGAGGAGCTCGTCGACCGGCGCGACATCTCCCCGGCCGAATTCTGGCGTCGGTGCCGCAGCACCGCCGCCCTCCCCCAGACGGCCGCCCCCTCACCTGGGGCGTTCCAGTCCGCCTACGAACAGGCGGCGGCGGACGGTGCCGATGCCGTGGTGTGCCTCACCATCTCTTCACGGGTCTCGGCCACCTACCAGTCGGCACTGGCCGGGGCCGAGGCGCTCGGCGGTCAGGTGCCGGTGCGGGTCATCGATACCAAGTCGGTCACGATGGGCCAGGGGCTCATGTGCCTGGCCGCGGCCGAGGCCGCGACCGGCGGTGCGGGCATCGACGAAGTCGTGGCCCTGGTGGAGAGCCTCATCCCCCGGACGCGGGTCTACGGCGTGGTGGGGACGCTCGACCACCTCCAGCGAGGAGGGCGCATCGGAGGGGCACAGGCGCTGCTCGGCTCCCTCCTCTCCATCAAGCCGGTGATCCAGGTGAGCGACGGTATCGTCGAGCAGGAGTCCAAGCAGCGCACCCGGGCCCGGGCCCTGGCCTACCTGACCGCCAAGCCCCGGGCCGACGCCCCCCTCGAACGCCTGGCGGTGGCGAACGGAGCGGCGTCGGACATCGACGCCGTGGTGTCGTCGCTGCGCGACATCCCCGTGGACCACGAGCTGGTCGTGGCCGAGCTCGGACCGGTGGTGGGCACCCATGCCGGGCCCGAGACCATCGGCATCTGCTACCAGGTCCGCGCCTCTTGAGCATCGGTCCCGGGCGCACGAGCCGGCCGGTGCAGTACGCAGGCGACCCCGTGGGATGCGGTGCTGCGGCGACCCCGCCACTATCCTCTCGGCCATGACCCCGACTTCTGAGCAGACCGGGCCGCCCGGCGGCGGGGCGGGGAGCGACGCCGGGAGTGAGGCGGGAGCGACCTCGGACTGGCCGAAGAAGGCCGCCGACCTCGTGGACTTGCTCGCCGACGTCATCCACGATCGCGCCATTCGCCCGATCATGCTGGCGGCCCGGATCGTGGTGTTCGGACTGATCGTGGCTGTCACCTCCCTGGTCGTGCTGGTGCTGGTGTCCATCGGTCTGGTGCGCCTGCTCGACGTGTACGCCTTCGGCGGCAGGGTGTGGATCTCCTATGCCGTCTTGGGTGCTGTCTTCTCCCTGTTCGGCACGCTCGCCTGGTCACGCCGCCGTCCCCGGCCCGCCGTCGCCCGGGACTGACCGGAGGGTCCCCGATGACTGAGCACCGCACCGTCCTGATCGCCGGCTCCGGGCCCGCTGGGCTGACCGCTGCCGTCTACACCGGGAGGGCACAGCTGGCCCCGGTGGTGATCGAAGGTGAGCCGTCCTCCACCAGCGACCAACCCGGGGGGCAGCTCATGCTCACCACCGACGTCGAGAACTTTCCCGGCTTTCCCGAGGGGATCATGGGGCCGGAGCTCATGACCGCACTGCGGGCCCAGGCGGCTCGCTTCGGCGCCGAGCTGGTTACGGCGAAGGTATCCCGTTTCGACCTCGGGTCCACCCCGTTCGGCGTGTGGATCGGCGACCCCGGAGCGGCGGAGCCCACGTACACCACCGAGGCGTTGATCGTCGCCACCGGCGCTCAAGCGCTCATGCTCGGCGTTCCCGGCGAGGACCGGATGCTCGGCTACGGCGTGTCCACCTGCGCCACCTGCGACGGGTTCTTCTTCCGGTCCCGAGAGATCGCCGTGGTCGGTGGCGGCGACTCGGCGTTGGAGGAGGCCATCTTCCTCACCCGTTTCGCCTCCAAGGTCACCCTGATCCACCGCCGCGACCAGCTTCGGGCGTCGCGCATCATGCAGGAGCGGGCCAAGGCGAACCCGACCATCGAGTTCCGCTGGAACGCCCAGGTGACCGAAGTCCTCGGGGACGACAAGGTGAACGGCGTCCGTCTGGTGGACACCGTCACCGGAGCCGAGTCCGAGCTGGCCCTCGACGGCTTGTTCGTGGCCATCGGTCACGAGCCCAACACCTCGCTGTTGGCTGGCCAGCTCGAGCTGGAGGACAACGGCTATCTGAGGACCTTCGAGGGGTCCCGGACCAGCGTCGAGGGAGTGTTCGCCTGCGGCGACGTCCAGGACCACGTCTACCGCCAGGCGGTCACGGCCGCCGGCTCAGGCTGCATGGCGGCCATCGACGCCGAGCGTTGGCTGGAGGCACGCGGCTCGTAGCCGAGGCCCCGCTCCGGATCGGGAAAAGGCCGGGGGAAGGCCGAGGGAACACAGTCAGCGCCCGGGGGGTTGAGCCATTGACGGGCGGGGAGGCCGCCCGAGGGAGCAGGAGGAGACTATGAGCGGGAAGATCGTGACGCTGGACGACGCTACCTTTGACGAGCATGTCAAGGCTTCGGAGGTGCCGGTCCTGGTCGACTTCTGGGCGGAATGGTGCGGTCCGTGCAAGATGATCGCCCCGATCCTCGAGGAGATCGCCCAGGAGCACGCGGGGAAGCTGGAGATCGGGAAGCTGGACATCGACAACAACCTGGACGTGACCCGGCGCTACGACGTGATGAGCATCCCGACCCTGATCCTCTTCCACCAGGGCGAGCCGAAGGTGCGCCTCATCGGGGCCAAGCCCAAAGGCCAGCTCCTCCAGGAGCTGGCGGACTACCTTTAAGCGGTACGACCGCCCCCCGCTCGGGCCTCCCGGCTCATCTCACTCCCTCGAGACTGGCTCAACCGACCGGGGACGATCCGCTCCCGCTGGCCGAGTCCGACCGGGGGGACGCGGTCGCCGAGCTGCGGCGTCGGCTGGCGGAGCTCGGCTTCGCGTCCGCCGCCGACCCCGAAGGGCTGTTCGGACCGGCGACCCGTACGGCGGTGGAGGCCTTCCAGCACCGGCGTGGCCTGAGGGTGGACGGCATCTGCGGGCGACAGACCTGGAACGTCCTGGTCGAGGCCGGGTTTCAGCTGGGCGACCGCCTGTTGTACCTCCGAACGCCGATGCTGCGCGGAGACGACGTGGCCGAGCTCCAGCAGAGCCTCGGCGCCCTCGGGTTCGACGCCGGGCGGGTCGATGGGATCTTCGGCGACTCCACGGCGACGGCCACCATCGAGTTCCAGCGCAACGCCGGGTTGCCCGATGACGGCATCGTGGGCGCCTCGACGCTGCGCGAGCTGGCCAGGGTCCGAGCTCTCGACCACGGCACCGAAGTTGTCTCTTCGGTCATGGACCGAGAGCTCCTGCGCCAGGCTCCCCCCACCCTCGCTGGTCGCCACGTGGCGCTCGGCGAGGCCGGGGGGCTCGAGACCGCGCTCCGGGCCCTCCACCGCCAGCTGGTCCGGTCAGGGGCCCGGGTGACGTCCCTGCACCACCCCGACGACTCCGTCCATGCCCAGCGGGCGAACGTCGCCGCAGTCGACGCCTACCTCGGCCTCCGGCTCGAGCCCACCCGGACCGGCTGCACCACCCTGTTCTACGGCAACGACCGCTACGAGTCCCCCGGGGGTCGCAGGTTGGCGGAGCTGGTCCAGCTCGAGGTGCCTCGGGCACTCCACCTGCCCGACCAAGGGGTCCAGGCAATGTCGTTACCCGTGCTCCGTGAGACCCGGATGCCGGCGGTGGTCGTCGAGTTGGGACCGGCCTCGACGATCGTCGAGCACGGACAGCTGCTGGCCCGGGCCCTGGCGTCGGCCATGGGAGCGTGGGCCGGGTCCGACTGGAGCTGACCCCGGAGCGCGGCCGGCCCGCGGACTCCGTGTCGGGACGGTGACTTGAAGGTGTCCAATACCTCGACTTCAAGGAGAAATCGACAATCCACAACATCATGCACAGGTTGTGGATGACGATGAAGCAGCAGTTGAGCCCTGGTGATCTACCGGCTCTGGCCTGGGGTAACGTACCGGACCGTCACTCGGAGCCCGGTCGAGGGAGGACGTCGTCCCCGCCCTGACCGATTGGTGTCGCTCCACCTCGTCCATCCCCAACCATCGCCCTGTAGATGCGCTCGAGGTCCTCCAGGGTGGCGAACTCCACCATCAGACGGCCCTTCCGGTTCTGAAGCTCTACCTTCACTCGCGTGTTCAAGTGGGCCGAGAGCAGCTCTTCGAGCTCGAGGATGCCAGGCTCGGGGAGCCGGCGTGCGTGAGGACCGCGGGCGGTACTACCCGTGGTAGTACCGCCCGGTGACGCTTCGGGACCTCCAGTTCCGGGGGTGTGGGTTGCCCGCTCTGCGTCGGCTCGCAGAGCCTCTTCAATCGCCCGAACGCTGAGGTTCTCGGCAACGATCCTCTGGACCAGGGTCTCCTGGAGCGCCCGGTCGGGGGTGGCCAGAAGGGCTCGGGCGTGCCCGGCCGAGATCGTTCCTTCGGCCAGAGCCCGTTGGGCGCCGGCTGGGAGCTGGAGCAGGCGCAAGGTGTTCGTCACCGTGACCCGGCTCTTCCCCACCCTGGTCGCTACCTGCTCGTGGGTCAAGCCGAACTCGTCGATGAGCTGTTGGTAGGCCGCCGCCTCCTCGAGGGCATTGAGGTCGGCTCGGTGCAAGTTCTCCACCAATGCCTGCTCGAGGCTGTGCACATCGCTGGTAGCCGATTGGACGAGCACCGGGATGGTCTGCAGACCGGCACGCCGAGCTGCCCGCCAGCGACGCTCACCGGCAATCAGCTCGTAGCTCTCCCTCTCCCCGTCGACCTCGCGCACCAGCACCGGCTGGAGCACTCCCAGTTCCCGGATGGAAGCCGCCAGTGACGCCATGGACTCCTCGTCGAAGTGGGACCGCGGCTGGAGGGCGTTGGGTCGCACGCTGGAGAGCGGGACTTCCCTCAGGCTCGAGCCGCGCTCGGCCACAACCTCGGTCGGGATGAGTGCGCTCAGCCCTTTACCGAGACCGCTTCGTCGCGCCATTGCTCACCTCCTTTGCCAGCTCCCGGTAGGCGATCGCCCCCCGTGAGGTTGGATCAAACACCGTGATGGGCTGCCCGAACGACGGCGCCTCGGAGAGGCGAACAGTCCGAGGAATGACGTTCCGGCACACCTGCTCGGGAAAGTGCTCCCGCACGTCGGTGGCCACGTCAATGGCCAAACGGGTTCGAGCGTCGTACATGGTGAGGACGATCGTCGTGACCTTCAACGCGCTGTTCAAGTTGGACGACACCAGGTGGACGTTTCGGAGGAGCTGCCCCAGCCCCTCCAATGCGTAGTACTCGCACTGGATCGGAACGAGCACCTCGGAAGCCGCGGCCAGTCCGTTCACCGTGATCAGGCCGAGCGAGGGCGGGCAGTCGATGAGGACGAAGTCGAAGTCGTCGACCACGCTGTCGACCGCCCGTTTGAGCTTGAGCTCTCGACTGAAGGCTGGAACCAGCTCGATCTCCACGCCAGCCAGGTCAATCGTCGCCGGCGCCACGAACAGGTTCCTCAGGCTGGTCGGTTCGACGGCGTCCTCGAGTGGAGCGTCACGCATGATCACGTCGTACATGGAGAGCTCGAAATTGCGAGCGTCGATCCCGAGCCCGGTGGTGGCGTTCCCCTGCGGGTCGAGGTCGATCACCAGCACCCGATAGTCCAGCTCGGCCAGGGCCGCGCCGAGGTTGACGGTGGTCGTGGTCTTGCCCACCCCTCCCTTCTGGTTCGCTACGGCGAGCACTCGTGGGAGCTCTCCACCGGGAGCACCGAGCACCGCACCATCACCGGGAACCGATCTCGTTTCGGAACGCTCGGCAGGCTGATCGGTCGTTGCCGCCTGCTCCTGGGGTGGCTCCGGAGTGGGCGGAGAGGACTCCACCGGTGAAGTCGTCGGCGACACTGGGAGTTGCTCCGCCGATGCGGTCACCACGGCCACCTCGTCATGCCCCGATGCTCCGTCCTCGCTGTCGGACCCTTCGGGCGGCTCGGGGCTCGTGGTCGTCCCAGCTCCGCCGACCGGCGTCGCCGATGTCTCACCGGGCAAGACTGCTGTCCCACCAGCCGTCGCTGCTGTCTCACCAGGGGAAATGTCCAGTTCGTCGCGATCTTTTCGCCGGAGGCGCATCACAGGGTCCGGCGGGGGCAGATCGGCACCGCCCTATCCTCGCCCCCACAAGCGCCCGGGTCAAGCTTAACCCTCAGATTCGTTCAGTTTTGTCAATGGCCGCCGTGCCGGCCTCGCGCTGGGGCCCCGATCGGCTCGGGGGTGACGCCCATGGTTCCACGTGGAACTCCGGTGGCGAGGACCCCCGTGCGCCACCTCTCGCCTACCAGGGGTCGGGCCCTGTTCCACGTGGAACTCCGGTGGCGGGGACCATTGTGAGGGCGAGCCGCTCTCCGAGCCTGGAGGGAGCTTTGGTGGTTGATCTCCGGGAGATCCCGAGTGCACGCCAGAACCTTACAGAAGGTCCCTCTCCTACTTTCAGAACAGCGGGCGTTTGGACGGCACGCCCACACGCCGGGGAAACCGGTCCGGGCACGCCCGCTCCTGTCGAAGCACCTGAAAGCCGAAGTCGACGGCCGTACGGCCTATCCCCACCAGACCGAGCTCATCCAGCTCTCGCTCGGGCCAGCGACCGGGCCGGGGCCCGGCGTGCCCGGACCCGGCATTCCCGACCTCAACCTTCTCCACTCCGGCCCGCTCCGGCGGTTGGAGCAGCGAGACGCCCGCCGGGGGCTCCGAGACCACCAGCAGCCCTCCGACCTTCAAGAACGGCGCCGCGCACTCGGCCGTGACCCCTGGGCGAGCGAAGGATCGGGCGACCACGACTTCGTAGTGGCCACGCTCGGAGCGGTCCCGGCCCACTTCCTCGGCTCGGCCGGTCACGACTCGTACCCGTTCCGACAGCCCAATGCGGGCCACCGCCCAGCGCAAGAACTCGGTACGGCGGCTCGAGGAGTCCAGGAGGGTGACGCGAGCTCGACTCCAGTGTCGGGCCAGCACCAGCCCGGGCACGCCGCCTCCCGACCCAAGATCCAGCAGATGGAGGGGTCGCTCGAGCCGGTCCCACCACTCTCCCAGGCCGGCAGCTCCGACAGCGTGGGCGTAGCCGAGAGCGTGGGCGACGTGGACATCCACCGGACCTGGACCGAGGAAGCCGTGGGAGCGGGCCTCCTCGAGGACTTCGACCAGCCCGGGTGTAGATGCCGGACCATCGATGCCCGATGATCCGGTGCCACTGGGGCCTGCGACGGGCGGCCCCGAAGCGCTCATGACGATCGGGGACTGGGCGGCGCCGACGGTCCCCGTAGTTCCGGTCCCGTCAGCCGGCGGGGCTGATGACCACGAACCGGCGGGGCTCTTCCCCCTCCGAACGGGTCGTCACGCCGTCGAGCTCGTTCACGGTGTCGTGAACCACCTTGCGGTCGGCCGGCGACATCGGCTCCAGCATCCGCTCCTCACCGGTCTCGACGACCTCGCTCACCACCTGACGGCTGAAGCGCTGTAGCGCTTCGACCCGTCGCTCGCGATAGCGAGCGACATCCACCAGAATTCGGTCCGTCCTGCTCGGGAACCGGTGCTGCACCGCCGTGCGGGTCAGGTCCTGCAGCGCGGCCAGCGTCGCCCCCTTCGGACCTACGAGAACACCCAGGCCCTCTCCGGTGACCGCAAGCTCCACCGTCTCCTCGTCGCGGATCCTGGTCTCCACCGTGGCCACCAGGCCGTACTGCTCGATCAGTCCCTCCAGGAACGTCGATGCCACCTCGGCCTGCTCTTCCAGGGTCATTCCCTCAGCCATCTCGGTCATCCCTTCCGCTTGGATCTCTGCCCGCTCCGGCGCCCTGCCGGTGTGGTTTTCCCTCGTACGACTGTCGGGCTTCGAACCACCCCGGGCGGTGCCACCCTTCTGCGCCTGCCCACGCCCGGAACCACCCCGGCGGCGACCATTTCCCCGCTCACCCGATGAGCCGTTCTGCGGCGCGCCGCCCGGGGCGGCCGGAGCCCGATCCCCCACCTCAGACGGTGACCGGGCCGGGCGCCGACTTCCACCCCGGTTCCCCTGGCCGGCGTTGCCCCCACTCCGACCGGCGTCCCTGGCCGGGCGCCGGTTCCGTTTCGGACGGGGCCCGACCGGACGCACTCTGGCCCGGACCCGGGCCTCTCCCCGCACCCGGCCGAACAGCCCACTCTTGGGCTCGCTCACGACCATGATCTCGGCGTCGGCCTCGGCCACTCCGAGCTGATCGAGCGCGGCTTCCTTCGCCGCATCCACTGACACACCGGTGACTTCGACCCACTCCACGCGTCAACGAGCCTTTCTCGTTCGCTTCGCCTTCGAACGGGGATGGGGCTTGGCTTCCGGGCTCGATCCGTTGGTGCCAGTCCCCGAACCGTTCTTCCGGCCAGCCCCGCCCGCCACCTGCTTCGCCCCGGGCACGGGTTTGGACTCCGTCGGCTTGGGGGCGTCCGCTCCGGCCGCGTCGGCTCCGTCGTCGCCAGCACCGGGCGACCGACCACTGGAGCCAGCCTTTTCGCTCCCAGACGCCCCGCCCTCGGACTTCCCGGTGGCCTTTCCGGCTTCCGCCGACGGGCCCTTCGCCCGGCCAGGTGCTCCAGTTCGCCGGCTCCCCGGGGACGACGAGACCGACGGGCTCGCCCCACTCGAGGACTTGCCTCCTCCGATCTCACGGGCGCCCACCTGCTGGACCATGCCGGTACGGAACATTAGATCCTGGGTCAGGATCCGTATCGCCGACGAGACGATCATGTAGAGCATGGCTCCGACCGGAACAAGAAAATAGATGTAAGCCATTATGAGTGGCATGATCTTCTGCATAGTCTGCATCTGTTGATTCATTTGCGCCGCGGCCTTGTTGCGCTTCGTCATCTGAGACATTTGGAAGTATTGAAGTCCTACCGCTAGTGCAACAAGGACCAGGTAGGGGATGTATCCAAACCAATGGGACTGGTGTGTCAGGGGCTTGATGGCCAAGTTCAAGCCGAATGATTTCATGACGCCAGGCGTCGAAACAAGGTTGGCATGCATCTTCGAAGTGGAGGGTATATATCTAGGGTCGGCGCAGATTTTTGCCGTGCACTTCTTTCCGGAATACGAGATCACCTGGCCCTTAGATACCGTATTCGTGAGGCCACGGATTATGTCGTAGAGGACGAGCAGAGCCGGCATCTGGATGAGCATCGGCAGGCAACCACCGGTGGGGCTCACACCCTGTTCCCGGTACAGCCGCATCATCTCCTGGTTCAGTTGCTCGCGGTTCTCCGCCCCCTTGTACTTCTGCCGGAGCTTCTGGAGCTCGGGCTGCAGGGCCTGCATCGCCATCATGGACCTGGTGCTCTTGATGGTGAGCGGGGTCAGGACGGCCATGATGAGGATGGTCAAGATGACGATCGACACCGCGTAGTTCGGGATCACCGCGTACAGGTACGCCAGGACGGTGGCGATGATCACGAACAGGGGATGGAATATCTCCCCGACGAGCTTGAACAGGGAGTTCTCGGCCAGGATCGGCGTGATGCCGAGAACCCCGGTCACTGCTGGGCCTTCCTGCGGCCCGGGGCGTCGGGCACCAGGTCGATGCCCCTGCCTCCGAACGGCCGGCACCGGACGATACGGCGCAGCCCCAGCCCGACCCCTCTCCATGCCCCGTGCCGTTCGATGGCTTCGGCCGTGTAGGCCGAGCAGGTCGGATAGAACCGGCACGGGGACGGGGAGCCGGATCGGAGACCCTGGTAGGCGTGGATGGCCGCCAGGCACGCCCGCTGCCCCACGCCCGGGCCCTTCGGCCCCCGGGGCGCGACCTCTCCCGGTGCGAGACGGTGCTCGGCTAGCGAGGCGTCGGAGCTCATCGGCGCCGGTCCGGGTTCGAGGCCTGGTCCATGGCCTGGCCGACGCCGCGCACCATCTCGGGGTACCCCAGCCCGGCCACCTCGGCGGACCCGTGCACCAGGTACTTTCCCGGGCGGGTGCCTCCGGCGACCTCCCTCACGGCGGCCCGCAACCGCCGGCGGAGCCGGTTCCGCTGCACGGCGTTCCCACATCGGCGACCGATGGCGTAGGCGATCTGGAGCTCGGGCTCGTCGCGTCGGGGCCGGAAGCTCACGAAGGCCACTCTGATCGGGCCGCGACGACCCCGGCCCTCCGGCTGCCTCAGCTGCTGGAAGGCCTTCCGATCACGTATCCTGCCCACGGTCGGACCGGCCACTGACCGCTCAGACCGTCAGGCGTCGGCGGCCCTTGAGCCTCCTCGACCGGAGTATCGCCCGGCCGGCCCGGGTTGACATCCGGCTCCTGAAACCGTGGGTTTTCGCCCTCTTTCGGGTATTGGGCTGGTACGTTCGCTTCACTTGGGTCGGCCTCTTCCTGTGATCGCTGCCTGCGGGTTCCGCCCGGGTTGGGCACCGGGCGGGGGTCGGTCCCCGGTGGTCCGGGGATCGGGGCACCCCACGGACCCCGCCGTCGAGATAAGCCATCCAGGGGTCTTCCCGGACGGCCGTCGCTGCGGTACCGCTGATGCTAGGCGAGAATCGTTGCGGCCACTAGTCGACGCCGCTGACCGGGTCGCACCGCCCGTCCGGCGGCCCGGCCCGCCCGTTCCCCTGGGTTCTCGGGTGTCCGGTCAAGGTGTCCTGTGCACCTGAGCCCGGGACGGCACCGCTGCCACGCTGGGAGGACGCAATCCACTCGTCGGCCCGGGCACCACGGTGTACCTTCGGACCCCGGGGTCTCCCGGGTCGTGCCGGAGGCCGGGGCGATCCCCGAAGGCGGTCTTCTAGGTGTTCCACACCTGTGGACCACGCTGTGGACAACGGGGGGCGAGCGAGGTGGAGGACCAGGTGGACGAGACCGGCGAGCTGTGGACACGCTGCACAGCGTCCCTGCGCGACCAGGTGTCCGACGCCACCTGGAGGGTGTGGCTGGCCGGGATCCACCCCCTGTCGTTCACCGACGGGGTGATGGTCCTCGCCGTGCCGAATACCGTGGTCCGAGAGCGGGTGGAGAGCCGTTTCCTCCCCCTCATCCAAGAAACTCTCGGGGCCATGGTCGGTACCCCTGTGGCCACCCGTCTCCAAGTGGTCGAACCGTCGGCCCCTCCACCCGACGACCCCACCGAGCCCGGAACGCCCGGGACCGCCGGATCGCCGGTCTCCTCGCCGCAGGCGTCGCCGGTGGTATCCCATTCCGGTGGAGCTCCGACGGGTGCTGTCGGGGTGGTCCAGGGATCCGAGACCCCCATGGTGGCTCTGGACCCCCGTTTCACGTTCGATACGTTCGTCACCGCCTCGTCCAACCGCCTGGCCCACGCCGCCGCCCAGGCCGTGGCCGAGACCCCGGGGCGCTCGTACAACCCGCTGTTCATCTACGGAGACTCCGGCCTGGGAAAGACCCACCTCCTCCACGCCATCGGGAACTACGTCCAGGAGAACTACCCCGGCCGGAC
This sequence comes from Actinomycetes bacterium, assembly GCA_021791635.1. Lineage (GTDB taxonomy): Bacteria > Actinomycetota > Acidimicrobiia > Acidimicrobiales > RAAP-2 > JAJYWF01. Next base: position 5,650 of record JAJYWF010000003.1, on the reverse strand, counting down.
GGTGCTCTACGTCACGACCGAGACCTTCATGAACGACTTCGTGGACTCGTTGCGGATGTCCACCACCATCGCCTTCAAGCGCAGGTACCGGGTCTGCGACGTCCTGCTCATCGACGACGTCCAGTTCATGCAGAACAAAGAGGGACTCCAGGAGGAGTTCTTCCACACCTACAACGATCTGCACAGCTCGGGAAAGCAGATCGTCCTCACGTCGGACCGACCACCCAAGTCGATCGAGACCCTCGAGGAGCGTCTCCGGAGCCGGTTCCTGTCCGGCCTCATCACCGAGGTCGACCCTCCTGACATCGAGACCCGCCTGGCCATCCTGCGCTCGAAGGCCGAAGCCGACAAGGAGGAGATCGGTGATGACGTCCTCGAATTCATTGCCACCCACGTGAAGAGCAACATCCGAGAGCTCGAAGGGGCGCTCATCCGCGTCACGGCATACGCCAGCCTCTCCCACGAGCCGATCTCCATGGCCCTGGCCGAAAAGGTGCTCTCCGACATCGTCAGCGGTGGAGAGCCCCGTCGCATCACCCCCCAGATGATCCTCGAGGCGACCGCTGTCAGCTACGGGTTCACCGTCGACGCCATCTGTGGCCCGAGCCGGACCCGGCCCCTGGTGACCGCTCGCCAGGTGGCGATGTACCTGGTGAGGAACTTGACCGACTTCAGCTACCCGGCGATCGCCCGCGTGTTCGGCGGCCGGGACCACACCACGGTGATCCACGCGGTCGACAAGATCTCCACCCAGATGAAAGAGCGCCGCCAGATCTACCAGCAGGTCACCGATCTCACCCTCCAGATCAAGAATGGGTCATGATCCCCCGGCTGCCCGGCCGGCGACGCATCACTGCCCTGGGGACAACTGACCGCCTATCCTGGGGAATTCTCCGGACCTTTCCACAGATCTCGACGCAGCACCGAAGCACTGCCTCATCTCATCCACCGCCGATCCCTGAGCGGTGGACAACTCCAGCCCACCAGTCCTGCGAAAACTTTCATTCATCCACAATCCACAGCTGCTACTACCACTAGAAGAGAATTACTCCATGGTCACTATCAGTTGCCTATTGACACAGGCCCGAAAGGATCGGTCTCCGTGAAGTTCCGCGCAGAACGCGACTCGTTGGTCGAGGTACTGACCACCGCCGGGAGAGCTGTAGGGGGCCGTGGGGTGTCCAACGCGGTGCTCTCCGGTCTTCTCCTCCACTGCGAGGGGAACCATCTCGTGGTCACCGGAACGGATCTGGATCTCACCATCCGGGTGGAGCACGAGGTGATCGGGATCGAAGACGGGAGCTGTGTGGTCCCGGCCCGGCTTACCGCCGACATCGCCCGGTCACTCGAACCCGGGGCGGTGACGGTAGAGGGAGGTGACGAGGAGATCGAGATTGCCGCCGCGCGATCGAGGTTCAGTCTCCGGGCGTACCCGGTGGTGGAGTACCCCAGCGTCACCATCGCGGAAGGAGCGTCGTTGGTGCTCCCCGGCGCTATGGTGGCCGAAGGACTTCGCCAGGTGGTGCGCGCCGCCTCCACCGACGACAACCGCCCCTTGTTGACTGGCGTCCTGCTCACCGAGCACGAAGGGGCTATTCGTCTCGTGGCCACCGACTCCTATCGGTTGGCGTTGCGGGATCTGGCCACTGAGGGGGGATTGGTGGGAGGCCACGACATCCTGGTCCCGGCGCGGGCGCTCGGAGAGCTGCAACGGCTGACGTCAGGGGGAGGCGTCGGCGCGGGAGCCGGTCAAGAAGCCGGCACGACCGGCGAGGACAAGGGGCAAAGTGCCATGGACGTCACCGTGAGCGCCGGGGACAACGAGATCACGTTCACGAGAGGGAGGGTGAAGATCAGCACGCGCCTTCTCGACGGGACGTACCCCGACTATCGCCAACTGATCCCCGACCACTACCCGAACCGGCTCCACCTGGGAAAAGAGTCCTTCGTCTCCGCCCTTCGTCGAGTTCGGCTGCTGGTCCGGGACAACACCACCCCGGTTCGCCTGTCGATGAGGGCGGGTGGGGTGGACCTCTCTGTGGTATCCCAAGAGGTGGGAGACGCCAGCGAGACCGTCGACGGAGACTTCACCGGCGAGGATCTGGTCATCGCCTTCAACCCTTCGTACCTGATCGACGGGGTGGAGGCGGTCGTGGGGGACGAAGTGGTGATCGAGACCGCCGAACCGGCCAAACCGGCCACCGTCCGGGCCTCCGAAGAGGACAACTTCCGCTACCTATTGATGCCGGTCCGGGTCTCCTGACAAGGTGGTGAGCCGTATGAGGGCGGCTCAGCGTCCTCCTACGACCTTCGGGTGACGATGAGACTGCACCACATCGAGCTAGTGGACTTCCGGGCATTCTCCAGTGCCCAGGTGGACCTGGTGCCCGACGGGGTCACGGTCATCGTGGGGCCCAACGGTGCCGGGAAGACCTCGATCCTCGAAGCCGTCTCGTACCTCGGGACGCAGCGCTCATTCCGACGGGTGCGGCGCGAGGCCCTGGTCCGGGCCGGGCGGGAGCGGGCGGTGATCCGAGCCGACCTGGACGATGGAGGGCACCCGGTCCTGGTGGAAGCCGAGCTGCCGGTGTCCGGACGACCCCGGACCCAGGTCAACCGGCACGTTGCCCGGACCCGGCGGGAGCTGGCTACCACCGTCCCCGTCAGCGTGTTCGCCCCCGACGACGTGGGGATCGTGCATGGGCCCCCGGGAGGGCGCCGCGAGGTCCTCGATGACGCGCTCGGCGCCTTGGACCCGACGGTGGCCGCCGCTCTCGAACAGGTGGAGAAAGTCCTCCGCCAGCGCGCCGCCCTCCTCCGCCAGTCCGGCGGGAGGATGGCCGGGGACGTCGTGACCACGTTGGACGTATGGGATCGGCGTCTCGCTCAAGCCGGGACGGTGGTCGCCGACGCCCGGGAGGCTCTGGTCGAGCGGCTCAGGCCGCTGGTTGCGGAGTCCTACGCCGCGCTGGCCGGCACCGGATCAACCGATGGTCTGACCGGTGAGCAACGAGCCCTGGCACAGGTCATGATCACCTACCACCGCTCTTGGGCGGGCAACCTCGGCGACGAGCTGGCGGTGAACCGTAGAGAGGACCTCCGGAGGGGAACGACGTCGATCGGTCCCCACCGCGACGACCTGGTCCTCGTCCTGGACCAACGTGATGCCCGGAGCCAGGCTTCCCAGGGTGAGCAGCGGTGCCTGGCCCTGGCCCTCCGACTGGCCGTTCATCGACTGGTGGCGGACGCAGCCGGGGCGCCACCGATCCTCCTCCTCGACGACGTGTTCTCCGAGCTGGACGCGACACGGGCACGGGCGTTGGTCGCCCAGCTCCCGGCCGGGCAGGCACTGCTGACCACGGCGGCGGAGCTGCCCCCGGGGATGGCCGCGGCCTCCCTCGTCGACGTTCGTGACCTCGGTCCCGCCCCGGGAGGCCTGTGTCCGCCCGACCCTGCGGGGAGCAGCATCCCGGGAAGCTCCACTGTTCGAGGTTCGAGAAGAGTGGAGGACCAGTGAGCGGTCCCTCGGTCACCGGCGGTGGGGCGAGCCCGAACGGGCCGAGACGGCCTCGTCGCCGGGTGGCGGGTCCTGATCGGGGACCGCGGCCCCTGCGCGACGGCCTGGACCAGGCCGTCGACCGGCTGCTGCCGACGGTCCCGTCGACCGGAGCTTCCGGCGGGGACCCGACCGGGCACCGATCCACGGAAGGAGGCGGCGAGGCCGACAAGCCAAAGGTGACGGTCCTGGCCTCGGTGCTCGGGCGGTGGGAGGAGATCGCCGGGGCCGAGCTGGCCGGGCACTCCCACCCCGTGGGGATGTCCGGGACCACCTTGGTGGTGGCCACCGACCACGCGGCCCGGGCGACCCAGGTGCGCATGCTGAGCAGCGAGCTGCTGGAGCGCATCCGCGACGTGACCGGTAGCGCCCCACGGGAGATCAGGGTGGTCGTACGACCCGGAATTGGGGACTCGTCAACGCCCCGAGAGCGGGGCCCGGTCGGGTAGAATGAGTCGTCCGCACCGGAGAGACGGCCTGACGTGGGATCGGGAACCCGGAGCGCACTACGAACAAGGTCGGCGAAGGGACGCGTCCGTGCGGCAGAGGCAGGTGGTCGACGTTGCCACGTGACGACGCGTCCTACGACGCGAGCGACATCACCGTCCTCGAGGGGTTGGATCCGGTCCGGATCCGACCCGGAATGTACATCGGCTCCACCGGACCCAGCGGGCTCCACCACCTGATCTGGGAGGTGGTCGACAACTCGGTGGACGAAGCCATGGCCGGCCACTGCTCCCGGATCGACGTGACCCTCCTGGCCGACGGGGGATGCCGGGTGGGCGACGACGGACGAGGCATCCCCGTGGACCCCCACCCCCAGTACCCGGAGAAATCGGCAGCCGAGGTCGTCCTCACCACCCTTCACGCCGGGGGGAAGTTCGGGGGCGCCGGCTACAAGGTCTCGGGCGGACTGCACGGCGTCGGCGTGTCGGTGGTGAACGCCCTTTCGACCCGCCTGGTGCTCGAGATCGACCGCGGCGGAAGCCACCACGTGATGGAGTTCACCGACGGCGGCCAGCCCACCGGTCCGTTGAAAGTGGTCGGGACGTCGCCGCGTGGCCGAACCGGGACCACGGTCACCTTCTGGCCCGATCCCAGCATCTTCGAAGAGGTCGAGTTCCGGGCTCAGACCGTCACCGAGCGCCTTCAAGTCATGGCGTTCTTGAACCGGGGGCTCGAGATCCGCCTCTCCGACGAGAGGCCGGGTGGCCAGAAGAGGGAGACGTTCAAGTACAACGGCGGGATCGTCGACTACGTCCGACACCTCAATGCCTCGAAGGAGTCTTTGTTCCGCAAAGTCGCCTCGTTCCAGCAGACCGAGGAGAGCCAGGAGGTGGACGTCGCCCTCCAGTGGAACACCGGGTTCCACGAGAGCATCTTCTCGTTCGCCAACGGCATTTCCACCACCGAAGGCGGGATGCACGAGGAGGGGTTCAAGAAGGCGCTCACCAACGTGGTCAACCGCTACGCCCGCTCACGGAACCTCTTGAAGGAGAAGGATGAGAACCTCGACGGCAAGGACATCCGGGAAGGGTTGACGGCGATCGTGTCGGTCCGACTGAAAGATCCCCAGTTCGAAGGACAGACCAAGGCCAAGCTGGGGAACGTGCCGATCCGGTCCCTCGTCGAACGGGCCACCAACGAGAAGCTGGCCGAGTGGCTCGAGGAGAACCCCACGGAGGCCAACCAGACGGTGAAAAAGGCCCTCTTGGCCCAGCGGGCGCGCGTAGCCGCCCAGCAGGCCCGTGACCTGACCCGGCGCAAGTCGGGATTGGACGGCGCCGGCCTTCCCGGCAAACTGATCGACTGTTCATCCCGGGACCGGCGGGAGTGCGAGCTGTTCATCGTCGAGGGGAACTCGGCCGGCAGCTCGGCCAAAGACGCCCGCGACCCGCGGACCCAGGCCATCTTGCCCATCAGGGGGAAGATCCTCAACGTCGAGCGGGCCAGGATCGACAAGATGATGAAGAACGCCGAGATCCAGGCGCTCATCGCCGCCATCGGCGCCGGGCTGGGCGAGGATTTCGACCCGTCGAAGATCCGCTACCACAAGGTCATCGTCCTGGCCGACGCCGACGTGGATGGGAGCCA
>JAJYWF010000060.1 GCA_021791635.1 Actinomycetes bacterium | reverse complement strand
GGCATCGAGATCCCGACCGACTTCGGAACGGTGAGGAACCTGGCCATCACCTTCGTCGGAGAGAGCGACGAGACCCAGGTCGTCCAGGCCCACACTGCGGTAGTCGCCACGCTCGACCTGCTGGCCGCCGAGCAGGAGGCGGGGCACGGCACCGCGTCCACCAACCTCGCCCTCGCCCGTGTGGACGCCGGGTCCCGTCCCCCGATGAGCCCATACTCCTACGTGGGACCGGCGGACCTGGTCCTCTTCGCCGGCATCACCCTCCTCGTCATGGCCTCCGGACTGGTGGAGAGCCGGCGGCTGGGGATGCTTCGCCGCATTCTTGTCGCACCTGTCCGGCCGAGCGCGCTCGTCGCCGGTCAGGTGGGCGGGCTCCTCGTCACCGCCCTTGGCCAGGCCGTGGGGCTGCTCCTCATAGGCCGACTCCTCTTCGGCGTGCGCTGGGGAGATCCGCTCGGAGTCTCGTTGGTGCTGCTGGGCCTGTCTCTGGCCCTGGCGTGTGGATCCATGCTCCTCGGTACGCTGGCCAGAAGCCCCGAGCAGGCAGTGGCCGTCGCCGTGGTGCTGGCCATCGCCGGCGGGATGCTGGGTGGGTGCCTGTGGCCACTCAGCGTGGTGGGACCGGTCGTGGCCGCTGCCGGCCACGCCGCGCCCCAAGCCTGGGCGATGGACGGCTTCGTCGCCCTGGTCTACGGCCATTCCGGCCTTCTCGGCGTGCTCCCCGACGCCGCCGCCCTCTTCGGGTTCGCCATGTGCTTCGGCATCCTGTCGATCTGGAGGATGAAGGTGGACCTCGCCGCCCCGCGCCTGTGAGCCTCCGGTCCAACGCCCTCCTGCCGACGGTGGTCAATGCGAGGTCGGCGACTGGCAGCGCCGATCCTCCGTCGCCTGGTGCGACACGCGCTTCAATCGCTCACCGCGAGCTCCGCGGTCCCGGCAGCCGAAGTCCCTCCACCCGGAGTCCCTGCACCCGGGTCCTCGGCCTCTCGGCCATCGCGCTCTTCGGTCTCGGCCCCAGCTGAATCTGGACGCACGACCGCCACCGGGCATGGGGCGTGACGCACCACTGCCTGGCTGGTCGAGCCCAGGAGCAGACCGGCGAACCCCCCGTGCCCTCGGGCTCCCACGACCAGCAGGTCGGCCTCCCGAGCAGCATCCACCAGCACCGGCACGGCGGCTCCGAAGTCCCTTTTCACCTCGACCTTGAGCTCGGGCTCCTGGCGATGTGCGATGGCGACGGCCTCGTCCACGATGGCGTCGGCCGCGTCCTCATACCCTTCGGTTGGAGGGACCATGTACCCCCCGAGCGGAGTGGGCTGCCAGGCGCAGACGACCAGAAGGCTCGCTTGGCGGCGCACTGCCTCCGCCGCGGCCCACCGGAGAGCGGCGGTCGACCCCGCTGAACCGTCCACGCCTACGACAACCTGGGCGCCTCCGGGCACGAGACCATTGCCCAGCTCGGCGGGGAGGGACCGGTCGCGAACTACGACCACCGAGCACCGGGCATGCTCGACGCACTGGGCGCTCACCGATCCGAGGAGCAGGCCACGGAACCCACCCAGCCCCCGAGATCCCACCACCAGCATCGCTGCGTCCTGGCTGGCTGCCATCACTCCCTCGGCGGGTGGCATCTGGGGCACCGAGGTGGTGACCACCAGGTCCGGGTAGATCAACGTGGCGGTCGACGCCGCGTCCTCGACCATCTTCCGGGCCGCCGCCTGGTCACCTACCGCGATCCAGGAATGGACCACTTCGAGCGGGGAATTACGCCGCACCGCTTCGGCTGCGGCCCACAGCAGTGCCGCGCGGGCCCCGTCCGATCCGTCCACGCCTACAACGATCTCCCGCCGACTGACTTTGCCCTCGTCACTCATCTGGTGCTCCCATCCCTCGTCGTACCCGGTAGCAGCGGCCGCCCAGCTTCGACATTCCACTGGCGGGCACTGCGTCCGCCTCCTGGTCTTCAGTGAACCCCCGGTGGACCCGGCCTGGTAGGGCCGAAGGTCACCGAGGCCGGCAGGACCCGGGGGCACCCGGCGGAAGGCGGGTACAGGTCGGTACGGGCTGCGACACTACCCTTGTGACCGGGCGCCGGCGCTGGTGCCCCGTTGCGAGGAGGTGGGGCGCGTGAGTAATTCGGACCCGGACGTGTCGACCGAGCCACACGATCCTTTCGCCGCGTTCGACGACGTGATGGGTGGCAGTGTACGGAACCCCTACCCCGATTTCGCCGAGAAGCGTCGCAACGAGCCGGTGTGGAAGGGAACCCTGATCAACACCGACCTTCTCCCAGCGGGGATGGAACCGGGCGACGAGTGGGTGGTATTCCGCTTCGACGACTGCTCCAGAGTCCTTCGTGACCCGAAGACCTTCACTTCGACCGGCTACGACGACACCATCGGCGTGGTCATGGGACACATGATCCTGGGAATGGACGATCCCGAGCATCGCCGCCACCGCAACCTGGTCTCAGAAGCCTTCCGTGAGCGCTCCCTGGCTCGATGGGAACCCGAATTCGTAGCGCCCATCTGCCATGAACTGATCAGTCGTTTCGCCGCTCGAGGCGAGGCCGACCTGGTTCGAGAGCTGACGTTCGAGTTCCCGGCGCGGGTCATCTCCCGGATCCTCGGTCTCCCCGAGGAGGACTTCGCCCAGTTCCAGCGCTGGTCCATCGAGCTCATCTCCCTCGCCTCTGACATCGAGCGAGGTCTGGCGGCGTCGGCCAGCCTGCGCGACTACTTCGCCGACATCGTTGCCCAGCGACGCCGCCAGCCCCGAGAGGACGTGATAAGCGATCTGGTCCAGGCGGAGATCGACGGCGAGAAGCTCAGCGACGAAGCCATCTACTCGTTCCTGCGGGTCCTGCTCCCAGCCGGGGTGGAGACGACCTACCGGTCGAGCGGCAACCTCTTGTACCTGCTCCTCAGCCACCCCGAGCAGCTCGCCGCCGTCACCGCCGATCGCTCACTGGTGCCTCAGGCCATCGAAGAGGCTCTCCGAATCGAACCACCGCTGGCCATGATCAACCGGACGGCCACCCGCGAGGTGGACATCGCCGGCACCTCGATCCCAGCCGGCGGAAGCGTGAGCACGTGCCTGGCGTCGGCCAACCACGACGAGACCCGCTGGAACGATCCCGATCGCTTCGACATATTCCGTCCGGCGATCCCGCACCTGGCCTTCGCCCACGGCCCGCACATGTGCCTCGGGATGCACCTGGCCCGTCTGGAGACCAAGGTGGCGGTGAACGCCGTACTGGACCGGCTCCCTGGTCTCCGACTCGACCCCGGAGCTCACGACCCACATATCAAAGGAGTCGTGTTCCGGTCGCCGAATGCCTTGCCGGTCCTCTTCCAGCCGGCTTGACCGGGGCCGCCGTACCCGCCGTGCCCCCCGCACCCCGGCCGGAACCCTCTCAGCTCCTCGGGACATCCTTCCACGGCAAGTCCTTGTCGGTCCGGGGCTCTCCGGGCAACCCGAGCACCCGTTCACCCAAGATGTTCCTCATGACTTCGGAGGTCCCGCCCTCGATGGAGTTGGCCCGCACCCGCAGGAACGCCTTGTGCACGTCAGTCGTTCCGATGGCCACGTGCTCGGGACGGATCTTGGGGTAGTCCGAGCTGTAGAGCATCCCTTCGGCCCCCATGAGATCGACGCACAGCTCATAGATCCGTTTGTTCTCTTCGGCGAAGCCCAGCTTCGCCACCGATCCCTCGGGGCCCGGGGTGCCCTTCCTCCGGGCCTGCGACGCCCGCAGGTTCGTCAGCCTCGTCACTTCGCTGCGCACCCATGCCGCCATCACCCGGTCCTTCAGAGCCTGGCCATACGATGATGTCGCTTCCTGCCCCTGCCACCGCTCGCGCCACAGGCGAAGGGCGTCGCCGATAGGACCCTGGCTCCGCTGGGCGACCCCTCCACCGATCGACACACGTTCGTTCATCAAGGTGGTCAGGGCCACCCGCCATCCCTCCCCCACGCCGCCCAGGCGGGCATCGTCGGGCACACGGGCATCGGTGAAGAAGACTTCGTTGAACTCGGCTTCGCCGGTGATCTGGTACAGCGGCCTCACCTCGACTCCGGACGCCTGCATATCGACCAGCAGGCACGTCATTCCCTGGTGCTTGGGCAGATCGGGGTCGCTTCGGGCCAGGAGTAGGCCGAAGCGGGCCAGGTGGGCCAAGGTGGTCCACACCTTCTGGCCGTTCACCACCCACTCGTCGCCGTCTCTCTCGGCCCGGGTGGCGAGCCCGGCGACGTCGGAACCGGCGCCGGGCTCGCTGAACAGCTGGCACCAGATCTCTTCACAGGTGAACAGCGGGCGCAGGTACCGGTGCTGCTGATCCGGGGTGCCGTGGGCCACCAGGGTCGGAGCCACCATGCCGTAGCCGATGACGTTGCGCAGTCCGGGGAATGGGGCACCGGCTCTTGCCAGACGTGACAGCACCCTTTGCTGAAAGGCTGGGCTGAGACCTGAGCCTCCTGCCCCTTCGGGAAAGTGCACCCAGGCCAGCCCCCGATCGAACTGCTCTCCGAGAAAGATCTCAGGGCGCACGCTCTTGGGGGGCATCTCGACGAGCAACTGATCGACCCGCTCGTCGAGCTCTTCAGCGATCCGATCCGTATCAGGGGAGCCGGCAAGCTCGCTGTCGATGGTCGTCACGTGTTCCCTCCTTGCTACAGGATCCGACGATCTGTCCCACCGTCGAGGCCCTGTTGTCCCTGGCGTCCTGACACTTCCTATCCCAATCACCTGTCACTTCGCACCTTCTCGCCGAAGGCAGCAGACAAGGAACTGCCCAACCGCCGTGGCGGGCCCGGGAAACCCGCCCCCCGCCCGGCCCTGTCCAGGCCGTGGACCGTAGGATCGAAGCATCGATCTCCCCACTCCACGGCAGAACTCACCCGAGCCGCCGCTCGAGCCTCCTCCCGGCCCCCGGATCGTCGGAGCAGTCGTCCTCTCGGCGGGGTTCGCCCTCGCCGGGTGGGAGGGGACGCTCGCGCGCCAATCTGCGTCCGCCCACTGGAGCACGATCGGGGTGATCGCGGCGGCCTTCGGCGCCGCAACGGTCCTCGGAAGGGGGTGCCAACGATCCCGCTCGACGGAGTGGGTCCGGAGCTCGCTCCGGGCCACTTCACGCTGGCGAGAGCACCCCGGCTACAGCGCCGGAGTCGTCGTGTGGATCGCGGTCATCTTCGCCGTCGTCGGCTGGGACCTCAACAGCTTCATCCACCAGGCCCATGATCTGCCCACTCTCAGCTACGAGATCGGCCGGATCACCCGCTACGCCTGGGGACGGGCCGTGGTGTTCGCCCTGTGGCTGCTCGCCGGGAGCGCGCTCGTGGCCGGTCGACGCTCCCGGCCGACACTCCACGGACGAGAGGGGCGATCTCGCAGGTGGTGATCGGGGCCGTGGTGTGGTCGGTCATCGCTTCGGTGGCCCTCGGATGGTTCGTCGTGACCGAACTCGCCGGGCGCAGGCGACTCCCGAGCGTGAGGGACGTCTTCGGCTGGTTCCTCCAGTGCTGGCTCGGGCGGATCCTCATCCTGGCGGCCTGGGCCGGTGCCGGCTGGCACGTGTTCTGCCAGCGCCCCTGAGCACTTGACGGACTATCGTCGCCACATGTTCGGGACCTTCGAGCGCCGGACCCATCGGCGGAGCCGCCGTGGCTGGATGTTGGGTGCCGCGGCAGTCGCCGTGCTGGTCGTGGTGACCGCCGGATGCGGGACTTCGACGCCTTCTGGCACGTCTGGTCCTTCGGGCGCGACGGGCGCGACTGGCGCGAGTGGCGCGACCACAAGCCGGTCGCCGTCGCTCACCACGACCCAGATCGAGGCCGGGGCCGATCACGCGTGCGTCATCAGCTCCGGCAGTACCGCCCCCCGAGTGGCCTGGTCCCAGATGTCCAACCCGATCCTCTCCTACCCCGACGCCGGCGCCAAGGACGAGGCCATCATCTGGGCCGGAGGCGAATGGCACATGCTGTTCAGCTACATGACCCACGATGCCGCCGATCCGGGCGGTGTGAAGTGGAACATCGCCACGGCCACCAGCTCCGACATGGTGCACTGGTCACCTCCTGATCCCTGGCCGGCACAGGTTGGCGTGGTCGGCGTCGCGTCGCCCGATATCGTCCGCGAGCCCTCGGGGCTGTACGTCGTCACGTACCAGTCCAACGCCGGCCCGGAGACATCCACACAGGACAAGCTCTTCTACCGGACGTCCCCGGACCTCGTGCACTGGTCGACACCCGAGCCCCTGGCCCGCAACTTGGCGCCGGGACCATCGGACCGACAGATCGATCCTGCCCTCGCGTTCACGGGCCACGGAGTGGTCCTCGGGTTCAAAGCCAGCTCCGGGTCGTCCACAGTCCAGGCCTTTGAGGTTGCCGCGTCGTACTCGGGATCCCTCACAGGTCCCTGGGTGCTCCTTGGACAGCCGAATATCTCTGTGTACCAGAACACGGTCGAGAACTACGAGTTCGTCTGGGCCGCCGGTCACTGGCGGCTGATTGCCACGACGAACATCTTGGACCAACCGTGGATCTTCACGCTGACCGGAGACCCGGCCACACCCAAGGGGTGGTTGGAGTGGGGCCAGGGGCGACAGCTCCTCGTGCCGTCACAGGCGTGGAACAGCGGACCAGGTATCTCGAGTGTCGGGTACGAGCACGCCAACTCGGCCTTCCTGTGCAACGCCCACACAGCCGACGGCTACTACTACCTGCTCTATGCCGGGAGCTCCGAGCTCACCCAATTCGGGGGGTGGGGCCATGCCCGCATCGGCATCGCCCGGAGCAAGGACCTGGTCCACTGGGAGGCACCGGCCGATCGCACGGGGTGACCCATTCCCTGCCGCCGCGCCGAAGGCCCCGAATCGGTCGGTCAGCCGTTCACCTTCATGAGCCGGAGCGCCCGCACCACCGCATCTTCCATGTGATCGACCGTTCCCACGCCTGAGCTCCACGCCACCGCAGCGGCGAACCACACGCCTTGGATCACTCCGGCCACGGCCCATTCGGGGTCCCCGGGCTCGCCGCCGGCCACGGCCCGAGCCAGTGCCATGTGCAGCCGGACTCCGGTCTCCGTGAGCGAAGGCACGAGTCCGTCGGTGCCACGGGTCAGCGCCCGCATCGCGTCACGGCCGAGCACAGGGTCCCCCACCAACGCTTCGGTCAGGGCCCGCACGACTTTCAGCACCCTGCTTCTCGGCGTCCGTCCCCCTCCGGGCGCCGATTCAGTCAGGCGGTCGAGCACACTGGTCGCTCGGTCGAGGACCGCATCGGCGAAGAGATGCTCCACCGATCCGAAGTGCTCCGTGAGCAACTCGGGAGTGACCTTGGCCTTGGTGGCCACCGTCTTGGCATCCCAACCCTGGCAGCCGTTGCCGGCCGCCAGCACCAAGACGATGTCGCGCACCACACCGCGTTGGTCATCGCTGAATGGCAATGCCGGCACGACGTTCATCTTCCCCGCCGACTCACGTGATCACGCTACTCCCACCGCCACCCGAGCGCGCACTGGCGCAAGACGCGCCCGGCGTGCCTGCCGACGGCAGTTCGACGGTGGGGCCTCCAAAGGGACCAAAGGGAGCGGCCTTGCCGGCGCTACCCGTCCAGATCTGCGAGTGCAGCCTCGACCGCTCGATGGAACGTCGGGTAGGCGTAGATCATCCGCCGGAGCTCAACGGTGCTGACGCCGGCGTGCACTGCCAGCGTGAGCATCCCCAGCACCTCACCCCCAACCGGCCCAGCCGAGGTGGCACCGACGAGAACGCCGCGATCGGCGTCCTCCACCAAGGTGATGAAGCCACGGTTCCCAGCCTTGTGGATCCACCCGCGTGATGACGCCGGTATCTCGGCCCGGCCGACTTTGACCCGCACGCCCGCGGTCTCCGCCTGGGCCACCGTCATCCCCACCGCTCCTACTTCGGGATCGGTGAACGTCACCCTGGGAAGCGCTCTGTAGTCCGCACCGTCGCCGATACCGTCACCGACACCGACACCGTCACCGTCACCGTTGCCGTCACCGGCGTCGGCCGAAACCCCGGCGGCTCGCAGGATGTCGGACACGGCGATCCCCGCCTGGTACATCGCCACGTGGGTGAAGGCGCCTTTCCCGGTCACGTCCCCCACCGCCCACAGCCCACGGGTCACTCTCAGATGATCGTCGACGGGGAGCCACGGTGATTCCGGGTCGAGCCCCACCGAGTCGATCCCTATGGCGGCCAGGTCCGGACGACGTCCGGTCGCCACCAGCAACCGGTCCGCCGTCACTCCCTCCCGGCCTCCCCACGACACCGTGAACTTCCCGGCGTCGTGGGCGACTCCGTCGATCCGGCAGCCGGTGAAGACTTCGACGCCGTCGGCCTGGAGAGCCTCGGCCACGAGCTGCGAGGACTCCGGCTCCTCCAAAGCCACCAGACGCTCGGCCGCCTCCACGATGGTCACCTTCACTCCGAACCGAGCGAACACCTGGGCCAGTTCCACTCCGATGGCTCCACCGCCGAGCACGGCCAGGGACGCCGGAAGCTCTTTGCACTCGATGGCATCCCGGTTGGTCCAGTACGGCGTCCCGGCCAGCCCGGGCACCGGCGGTGCCCACGGTCGGGTACCGGTAGCCACCACGATGGCCGTGCGCGCCTCGAATGAGGTCCCTGTCACGGTCACCCTTCCGGGACCGTCGAGGCGGGCCCACCCCCGGACGAACCTCCCTCCCTTGCCCTCGAACCGCTCGACGGCCACGGTGTCGTCCCAGTCGTCGGTGGCCTCGTCCCGGATCCGGTCGGCCACCGGGTCCCAGTCGGAGATGACGACGGACGAGCCGGCCATGCCGGGGATCCGCCGACCTTCGGCCAGGAGGTTGCCGGCCCGAATCATCATCTTCGAAGGGACGCAGCCCCAGTACGGGCACTCGCCCCCCACCAGACCACCATCGATCCCGACCACGTCCAGCCCGGCCTCGGCCAGCCGCTCGGCGACCTCTTCACCCCCCGGGCCGAGTCCCATCACCACTACATCGGCGAGCTCACCGACGTCGGCCCCCGATACGTTCACTCCGTCCACGTCACGGCCTCACCGATCACGTCTGATTCGGGGGACCTCCGTCCGGACGGGCGACGGTGATACCACCACAGCGCCGGCATGACGCCACGGCCGCGACTTCGTCGGGTGGGTGCACGATGTTCCCGCACCCCGTACACCGCCAGATCGTCGGCCAATCCTCTGCCAGCACCATCGCGCTGTATTCAATCACGATGCAGTCAAGTTCGCCAAGGCCCGACGGCGAGAGCACCCGATGTCGCCGGGAGCGGGGCGATCGTTCGCTCCACCATGCCGCTCGCCGCGGAGATCGACACCAGCCGGGCCGCGGACCCGGGCCCGTGCTGCTCCACGTAGAGCGTCCTGCCGCCGGGGCCGGCTGCCACGCCGAAGCCCGGCACCGTCGCCGTCGCCGACCGGGTGGACAGGCTCACAATGGTCACGAGCCCGGCTCCCACGTCGACCACCGATCGTTCGCCGGGGACCGAGATGAGCTCTCCGGACCCTCGGTACCGCCCACCGAGGGGGATCGCCGCTTCGGTGCGACGGGACTTCAGATCGACGACGTTGAGCACGGCGGCCGGCTGCCCCAGGTCTTCTTGCAAGTTGCCCACCAGGGCGACGCCGTCGGTGCCGTCGACGGTAACCGGACCGGGCACCGTCTGGCCCACCTGGTCGGAAGGGGTCGGGATCCGGATGGGGACCCCCACCGTGCGGGACCGGGTCGAGATGGGAACGAGCGACTCGGGGCCCAGCAGAGAAACGAGCAGCGTCGACGTGCCGGGCGCGAGGGTGATGCCCCCGGGGTCGCCACCGACGGCGACCGGCCGCAGGGCACGCCGGAGGCGTAGGTCCACCGGAGTCACCGAGTCTTCAGGTGGCGCGGCGACGAGACCTACGAGGTTGCCCGAATTGGCCACGTAGGCCATCTCCTCGGGCCACGAGATGGCCACCGCCCCAGGACTGCCGGCAAAGGGGATCGGCACGCCCATGTCCCCGCTGACGACGGAGAACGGGATCAGGGCCGACGGGCCGTTGATCCCACGCGCCGCCAGGATGTACCCCGTCGAGCGGCACCCCGAGACGGATATGGCGAGCGCAAGCTCGTAGGGGAGAGGGAGCCCACGGTGCCAGCTCACCCGGCCATCGGCGAGGTCCATCGCCGACACCCCTGCGCCCGCGGTGGCGAAGTAGGCGGTCCCCGCGCATCGTGCGAGGGTGCGCCCGGCGCTCTGGCCCGCACATGTCCGGGGCGGTCGTGTGCTCCGGGCAACGGCGTGCGCGCTGGGAACGGTGGACGTGGTCGAGCAGGCCGAGCACGAGACGGTCACGACCATCACAACAGCTACGAGCGCCGGCGCGATCCGAACCCGTCTCGGAGCCCAGCCCGTCAATCGCACGCCGTTCTCCCCTCCCCCTCCACGGCCGGCCGCACACCCGGCCGTGGCCGGCTGCATGAGCCGACCGGGGTCAGTACCCGCTTGTGCTCTTGGCCGAAGTCGTGGACGTCGTGCTCTTGGTCGACGACGTCGAGGTCGGCGGAGCCGATTTCACGAGCGAGCCGGTGGCGGAGACGACGTACCAGTATCCCGACGGCGAGGACGACCCAGCGGGGAACGGCAACCCTTCGCCATTCACCTGCCCGGCGGCGGAGTCACCAGAGTACTGGTAGAGCTGGTGCCCGTCGTAGGTCACCTGGAGCTTTCCTGTAGCCAGCGAGTAGGTCCCCAGGGCCGACGACGTCACTCCCGATCCGGCCACGGGCTTCCCCGACGCCGTCAACGGCGGCCACACGGACAAGCACGCGCCGGCGCATGCCGCTTTCGTGGAGGTGTCGGCGGTGAGGGCGTAGAGCACCTGCCCCGACGGCGTCTCGAGGATCCTCCCGTACTTGGTGGTCTCCGCCTTCAGCGTCGCTGTACGGGCGGGTGCCGACGTCGACGACGAGCTGGCAGCTGATGAGGTCGATGAGGAAGAGGTAGACGACGAGCTGCTGCACGCCGCCAGGAGCAGGGCGGCGCCGGCCACCAGGGCCACGACGCCCACCGCCCGGGTAGCTCTCGACCGACCACTCAGCCGGCCGCTCGTGCTCGTTGCATCCTTGCTTAGGCGTGTCATGTAGGACCTCCCATCCCATCAGCACCGAAGGACGCGGGCGCGACCCCCCGCGCGGGGCTTCAGCCTAGAGCGGCGCCCGCGAGGTCCGGCGTCACCCCCCTCGAGGGGCGTTCTCCGCCCCACCCGGCCCGCTCACCAGCACCGTCCCCCGCCCCACCCGGCCCGCTCACCAGCGCCGGCCCGCTCACCAGCGCCGTCGGACCACCCAGTCCGCGGCCAACCGTCGCCGCAGGTCCTCGGCCAGGTGGGCCCGGCCGGTCTGCTCCAGGCGGCGTTCGTAGGCTGGAGCGTAGAAAGCGTCGGCCGGGCTCTCGTATCGTCGAGCTTCCATCGGGTCGGGGTCGGGGTCACGCAGCGTGAGGTGCGCTTGGCGCCACTCTTCGAGACGGGACCCCATTGCCCGGGCCAGGTCCGCCGCACCGGCTCCTACACCGTCCGCCGCACCGACCCCCAGACCGCCGGCCGCACCGGCCCCGCCCCCGAGCAACTCGCTGGTCATGTGCACATCGGCTTCGATGTCGTAGAGCTGTTCGGGCTCCAGACGCCAGCACCCCGGATGGAGGGTCCGCACGTAGAGGTGCTGGGCGGTCCGCACCGCCCTCTGGTAGGTGTAGGCCCCGTGGCTCAGGACCAGGTAGTCACGTCCGGCGAACGCCTCCCCCCGGACGGCCGGGGCGAACGACTGCCCGTCCCAGCCCTCGGGGACTTCGATCCCCAGCAGGTCGCAGACGGTCGGGGCCAGGTCCAGGTGGTAGGTCAGGCCGGACGCGTGGCGGTCGGCGGCGGCCACCGAGGTCGTCACCCCGGGCCAGCGGACGACCATCGGGATGTGGTGCGAAGCCTCGTTCGCCATCGGGTGGTCCCCGTAGCAACCGTTCTCCCCGAGGCACTCGCCGTGGTCCGACGCCACGATCACCGCCGTCTCCTCGGCGATCCCCAATTCGTCCAACGTGTCCATCAGGCGTCCGAAGTGGTGGTCCCAGTATGCGACGGCACCGTCGTAGCCGTCCATGAGCGCTACGACATCCTCACGGGTGCGGATGGAGTCGGGCATGGTGGCAGGGTTGGGCGAGGACGGTGCGGGCACCGACCAGCTCCCGTCCCCTTCGTAGAGGTCCAGGGCGGTGTGGGGGCCGTACACCTCGGCGTGGGCGGCGATCGCCTCCTCGTCGGGCCACGACGGAGGATCGCCCGCGGCGGCGGCGCGCTCGCACCACTCCGAGGGCTCGAGGTAGGGGATGTGGGGATCCCAGTAGTGGACCTGGAGGAACCAGTCGTCGGCACGGCCCTTGCGCTCCAACCAGCTCACGGCGGCATCGGTCACGGTGGCCGCGTCCTCGTCGTCGCCGTTGGAGAGGGACGGCTTCAACCACTCACGGAAGTTACCCAGGAACCAGTAGGCCATGTGGCGCTCGGGGAAGCAGGAGATCGAGGCCGTGTAGATCCCGTGGCGGTAGAGGTGACCCCCGAACGTCGGCCCGTAACGGGTGCGGTCGAACATGCGGATGTCGGCCGCCGGCCCGAAGTTGGCGATGGCCCCGGTGGTGATCCCGAACTGCCCGCTGGTGAGCGCCGCCCGAGACGGGGCGCACGGCGTGTCCGACGAGTAGCAACGGTCGAGGACCACCCCGCCGGCGGCCAGGGCGTCAAGGTTCGGGGTGATCGCCCGGGGGTACCCGTAGGGGCCGGTGTGATCGGCACGCAAGGTGTCCACGTCCACGTAGAGGATCCGCACGATGGCCGACGTTAGCGCCCGCAACCCCGGGCCCACCTGGGGCCGTCGCTGGCCTGCCGATACGGAGAGGGTGCCACGAGCGATCGCCGTGGCCGGGATGTGCTTCGGCATCCTGGTCACGTCGTGCGGCGGGCCAGGCGGCCCTTCCGACGGCATGGGAGGTGGAGCCGCCGCGCCCCGGTCCACTCACGTCGGCGCGGCGGACCATCAGCTTCGGAGCCGGACAGCCCAGGTGCCCGTGGTGACGAGCCGTGTGGAGATGGTGGACACCCGGCCCACCCTCACGGTGCCCGCTCACTCCAAGGCGTCCCCGGTGCGCCGCATCCCGGTGCTGGTGGTCTTCCCGGTCGATCGCCGGGGACGGCTGCCCCTGGTCGTGTTCCTCCACGGCCTCAACAGTTCGGCTGGCGCGTACACGGCGTTCCTCGATGCCGTGGCCGGCTTCGGGTATGTCGTCGCCGCCCCGGACTCTCCCGAGACCACCGGCGGCACCGGCCTGGCCGACATCGAGGACTTCACCGTCCTCCCCGGTGACGCCCGCTTCGTGATCACCGAGCTGACCGCCGGCGTGCCCGGACTGCCCCGGCACCTGGTCGACCCCACCGAGGTGGCCGTCGCCGGGCACTCCTTCGGTGGCGCCGGTGCCTACGGCATCGGGTACAACACCTGCTGCCGGGATCCGCGGATCCGCGCCGTGCTCAGCTTCGAGGGAGCGCTCCTCCCCTACCCGAATGGACGCTTCGTGTGGCACGGTCCTCCGCTTCTCATGGTCGTGGGGACCCGCGACCCGCTCATCCCCCTGCCCATCGCCCGAAAGACGCTCGGGGAGATGACCACCCCCGCCGATCTGCTGGCCCTTCCCGGGGCCGACCACACAGGTGGGTTGTGGCCCGGGGACGTCGGCCATGCCGAGCTCCTCGACGTGGTGAAACTGTTCCTGGCGGCCACGCTGGGCTCCGGGGCGACGTCGCGGTCGACGGCTGGCCACACGCTCGACCGGCTGGACCGCCGTCCGGGCTCGGGCCTCACGTCCACCCACGAAGGCCCGTGACGCGAGGCCTCAGTCCGCCACTGGGACCGCAGCGCGACCAGTGTCCCGAGTGGCTCCCACCTGGCAGCTCCCCCGGGTGACGATCGATCGCACGGCCCACGGGGCCACGGCGGTGCCCGGGACAGCCAGCCCGACGACCAGCCAAAAGGAGATCGACCACGCCGCCACGATGGCGACGGCCACCGTCACCGCGACCGTGACCAGAGCCACCGAGGTGCCTGCTCGGACGAAGCGGGCGTGGAAGCTACTGAGCGCGTCCGGAGAGGTGATCGAGCCCCCCATGAAGACCATCGATCCACGCAGCGTGCCGAACACCGTGCCGGCGCCGAACGCCACCAGGGGCTGGGCGGTGAGCGCCGCCAGGACGACGAGCAGGTAGACGGACGCCGTCATGATGTAGGTGGACAGCCCCGAGCCGATCTGCCAGCCGAACCCGGACCCGTAGACCCACGGGCGGTACTGGTCGAGCCACCGCTCGTTCACCTGGCGCCGGTGGTAGGGAAGGCGGACGCCCCCGAACCCGATATCCGACGCGGTCACGGCCACGGCTGCGGCGGTGGCGACCGCCTCCACCGTGGTCGGGCCCGGTGCCAGCCAGCGCACCGCTCCGGCCAGCCCGCACATGACCGTTCCCAAGGTCGCGCCGCCGGCCGTCCCGCCGAGCATGTACCACGCGGCGGTAGGCCCGAACCGGTGACCCCTTCCCCGCTCGGCCAATGGCGTGATGGTGGCCAGCATGGACAGTCCGCACGGTGACCACGTGGAACGGATCGCCGCCACCGCCGCGATACCGAAAGTGAGAATGCCGAGATCGGTCATGTGCGCACTGTGCTCCTCACCCGTCCCGCGGCGGCTTCCTCATGGCGGCACCTTCATGCCGGTGATCCGAAGAACGGCACATCGAAGCTGAAGATGCCACCGTCAGCGGCTACGCACCAGTAGCCGTTCCCCTCCGGCGATGGTGCCATGCCGACGATCGGCTGATCCAGCGGCTTGCCACCCATCGAGCCGTAGAAGTGGGCGTCGCCGAAGGCGAAGATCCCCCCGTCGGAGGCGACCGTCCAGTAGCCGGCGCCCGACGGGGTGGCGGCCATGCCGACCATGGGCTTGTCGAGCGGCTTGCCGCCCATCGATCCGTAGAACTGGGCGTCGCCGAAGGCGAAGATCCCCCCGTCGGAGGCGAC
>JAJYWF010000153.1 GCA_021791635.1 Actinomycetes bacterium | reverse complement strand
CGGGTGGGAGCGAGCCCGGTCCTCATCCCCCCGAGGCGTCCTCCACCCGCTGCTTGCCGGCGGTGATGAACGGCATCATCGCCCGCAGCTCGCCGCCCACCTTCTCGATCGGGTGCTCGCGCCCCTGCTCGCGCAGCTTGGTGAACACCGGCCGGCCGTTGCGGTTCTCGGCGATCCACTCCTCGGCGAACGAGCCGTCGCGGATCTCGCCGAGGATGCGCTGCATCTCGGCCCGGACCCGGTCGTCGACGACTCGCGGCCCCCGGGTGAGGTCGCCGTACTCGGCAGTTGTCGAGATCGAGTACCGCATCCCCGAGATGCCCTGCTCGTACA
This sequence comes from Actinomycetes bacterium, assembly GCA_021791635.1. Lineage (GTDB taxonomy): Bacteria > Actinomycetota > Acidimicrobiia > Acidimicrobiales > RAAP-2 > JAJYWF01. Next base: position 2,263 of record JAJYWF010000153.1, on the reverse strand, counting down.
TGAGGTCCACGATGAGCTTCAGCTCGTGGAGGCATTCGAAGTAGGCCGACTCGGGCTGGTACCCGGCGTCGACCAGGGTCTCGAAACCGGCGGTGACGAGGGCGGTCAGGCCCCCGCACAACACCACCTGCTCACCGAACAGGTCGGTCTCGGTCTCCTCGGCGAAGGTCGTGTCGAGCACCCCCGCCCGGGTGGCCCCGATGGCGTGGGCGTACGAGAGCGCCAGGGCGTGGGCGTTGCCGGTGGCGTCCTGGTGCACGGCGACCAGGCTCGGCACCCCGCCTCCCTCGGTGTAGGTCCGGCGGACCAGGTGGCCCGGGCCCTTGGGGGCGACCATGGCCACGTCCACCCCCGCCGGAGGCACGATCTGGCCGAAGCGGATGTTGAACCCGTGGGCGAAGAGGAGGGCGTGGCCAGGGGCCAGATGGGGGGCCACCGCCGCGTCGTAGACCGCCTTCTGCTCGTGGTCGGGCACGAGCATCATGACCACGTCGGCCTCGGCCGCCGCTTCCTCGATCGACGTCACCCGCAGGCCTGCCTCCTCGGCCTTGCGCCGGCTGGATGACCCTTCTCGCAGGCCCACCCGGACGTCGACGCCCGACTCGGACAGGTTGAGGGCATGGGCGTGGCCCTGGGAGCCGTAGCCCAGGATGGCCACGGTGCGGCCCTGGATCAGGCCGGGATCGGCGTCCTGCTCGTAGTACAGCGTGGCCATGGGGGGTCTCCTGGTTCGGGGATGGGTCTGGTCCTGGAACGCCGGCCATGGGAGCCGGCGGTCGGCGGTCGGCGGTCGGCGGTCGGCTCAGCCGACCCGCTGCAGCGCCGGGGCCGAGGGCTCCAGCTTAGGCAGGGCGACGCGGCCGGTCCGCTGGACGCCGACCAGGTCGTAGCCCTCCAGCAGCCGCTCGAAGGAGTCGAGCTTGTCGGGCCGGCCCGCCAGCATCACGGTCAACCGGTCGGCGCCGACGTCGACCACCTCGCCCCCGAACACCCCGACCAGCTCGATGACCTGTGAGCGCTCCGTGGGCCCGGCGGCCACCGTGGCCAGCAGCAGCTCCCCCTGGACGGCGTCGACCGGGGCGAGCTCGGAGATCTCGACCACGTTGACCAGCTTGTCCAGCTGGTGCACCACCTGCTCCAGGGGGGCGGCCTCCACGTCGACCACGATGGTGATGCGGCTGAACCGCTCCCCCTCGTCGGTCGGGGCGACGGCGAGGGACGAGATGTTGAACCCTCGCCGGGAGAACAGCCCTGCCACCCGGGCCAGCACTCCCGCCTTGTTCTCCACCAGGACGGAGAGGACGTGGAGCCGGTCCTCCCGACCGGCCGGGCTCACCGGTTCCGTCCCTCGTGCGAGGGGTGGACGACGATGTCGTCGTTGGACGCGCCGGCCGGCACCATCGGGTACACCTTCTCGAAGGCGTCGGTGCGGAAGTCGATGACCACCGGCCGGTCGTCGATCGAGTTGGCCTTCTCGATGGCCGGTGCGACCTCGTCGGGGCTCTCGGCCCGCAAGCCGACGCACCCCATCGCCTCCGCCCACTTCACGTAGTCGGGCAGGTCGGGCGAAAGGTACACCTCCGAGTACCGCTCGCCGTAGAACATCTCCTGCCACTGGCGGACCATGCCCAGGTAGGCGTTGTTGAGGATGGCCACCTTGATCGGGATCTGCTCGGCGGTGGCCGTGACCAGCTCCTGGGCCGTCATCTGGAAGCAGCCGTCGCCGTCGATGGCCCACACGATCCTGTCCGGCCGGCCCACCTTGGCCCCGACGGCTGCCGGCACGGCGAACCCCATGGTGCCGGCCCCCCCGGAATTGACCCACGTGTAGGGGTGCTCGAACCGCCAGTACTGCGAGGCCCACATCTGGTGCTGGCCGACGCCCGCCACCACCACCGTGTCCTCGCCCGACAGGTCGCGCAGGGTCTCCACCACCATCTGGGGCTTGATCGGCGGGCCCTCGGCCGCCTCGTAGTGGAGGGGGAACTGCTGCTGCCATCGGTGCAGCTCGTCCCACCACTCGCGCAGGTGGCCGAAGTCGCCGTCGGCGCCGCCAGCGCTCGTCCCTTGGGCGCGAACGGTCCCACCCCCGCCATCGTCGCCGGACGAGCCGGCCGCTCCCAGTGCCTCGACCAGCGCCTCGATGACGAGGCGGCAGTCCCCGGCGATGCCCACGTCGGGCCGCCGGACCTTGCCCAGCTCGGCCGGGTCGATGTCGACGTGGACGATCTTGGCCTCGGGAGCGAAGGCGTCCACCCGGCCG
>JAJYWF010000152.1 GCA_021791635.1 Actinomycetes bacterium | reverse complement strand
CCGTCCGCTGCGGCTGCTGCTCTGGCGCGGCCTCACCGACCCCGAGCAGGCCCCGCCCGACTCGAGCCCCAAGCGAGAAGACCTGACGAGCATCCGCCGCCGCCAACAAGGCGGCGAGCTACCCGAAGACATCGAGGCTGCCACCCTGCGGCTGGTGCTGCTCGCAGTGGTGAGCGCGCCCGTTGCCTTCCCCGACACCACCCGCCGGCTGTTCGGCACCGCGCCCGACGATCCCGACTTCGAGCAGCGCTACCTCAAAGGCCTCAGGCACCTGCTCGCCCACCTCGCCACCCCACCTGCGCAGTAGTGAGCCCGATCCCTACAAGCCGAAGCGACACGAACGTGGCCTACGCCGGCTCGGTCGGGACGACGCTCGAGATGCCGAGCACGAGAGACGGCGCCCAACCAGGAGATTCCGCTAAGGCTGCTCGCTCCATACTCGCGGCTCTCGATGCTGAGCAGAGCCGGGCGGGCTCCCTCTCGGAGCAGACGCCGTCGACGCCATCACTCGAGCGCCACTTCACCAGCCACATCGACCAGGACACCCTCGCTCACCTCGCCGAGCTGCCAGCCCGGATCGCAGCCGCAGGGGTCGGAGCGGACCGGAAGACGAGATGACCGGGTCGGCCCGATATGCACCGGAAGTGCCCGGCGGCTCGCTGCGGGCGCTCAGACTGCTTGAAGAGCCTGGAGCCGAGCGCTCCAGGTTCGCTCCGCTCCGGCCGAAAGAAGACCACAAGGCGAGCGAGCAAGCAGTCAGGGAGCACGTGGCGTGACCAAAGCCCAGGGCGGGCCTGACCCGTTCTCCCACGAAGACGTACAGGCCGCTCTCGGGAGGAGCGCGCTGGCCCGGCTGCCGGACCGGCTCCGAGACCAGGTGCTCTCCCAGTCGGTCCGTGCCGAGCTGCCGAGGGGTCGCCTGCTCGATGGCCCACCACTGTTCCTCGTCGTCTCCGGGCTGATCAGGGTGGCGCTCCAGTCACCTGACGGGAGACGCTTTGCGGTGGCGTATCTCCATCGCGGGGACGTCGCTGGGCTCGCCCGCCTGACCGGCAGGCGCTACCCGCTCAGCTTCGAGACCGTCACCGACTGCTACCTGCTGCGCCTGGGAGAGCCCGCGGTCAAAGACCTGCTCGAACGCCACCCGGAGGTCGGCGCTGCGGCCGCCAGCCAGCTCAACCGCCACATCGACGACATCTTGCACGAGACGGCGCTCGCCGCGTTCGGCCATGTCCGCCAACGGGTGCTGCGCCACCTGCTCGCCCTGGCCGTGATCGACCCGGCAGGCCCGGCCCGCTGCGAGATCACCCACCAGGAGCTGGCCGACGCCGTCGGCTCAGCACGCGAGACGGTCACCCGGACCATCTCCGAGCTCAAGTCGGAGGGGTTGCTCGAAGGTGACCACGGTGCCTTGGCGATCCCCGATCCCGAGCGGCTGCGGCGAGAGCTGGCTCCCTGAACCAGGGTGAGGAGCAGCCCGGCCGCGCCGGTTGCGCTGTGACGGTCATCACAGGGTGGATGACGACCGTCACAGACAGGTCCAATAGAAGCATGCATGCTGATCTGATTGGCCCCGCACACCGCTTCGCTTCTCGACCCCCTGGCGTTCTGGAGATCTCCGGAAGCGTCCCGGCGCGGCACCCTCGGAGGTGTCACGGCGAGGCGCGCCGGACCTCGTCCCACTTGGGTGCAACGCTCCTTGTGGTCGTGCTCGCCATCGGGCTCGCTGCGTGCGGCGGAGGGACGTCGAAGTCAGCGAAGCCAGCTGCGACGACTCGGCCCAGTTCGCCGGTGTCGACCACCTCGCCTGCTTCGACCGTCAGTCCCACCGAAGCGGCCGTGCTCGCCGCGTATCGCGCTGCGTCGCATGCGTTCCAGCAGGCGTTGGCGGACGCAAACCCCGACGATCCCTCGTTGGTGGCCACGATGACCGGTCCGCAGCTTCAAGGTGTGAGGGCGAACCTCTACGCGGACCAGCGCCAGGGGATCGTCGGCCGAGGGTCTGCGACGCTGCACCCGAAGATCGCGGCGCTCTCGTCGACGTCGGCGACCGTGGTCGACTGCGTGTACAGCACGATCGAGCTGGTCTACAAGGCCACCGGCAAACCGGTCCCGCCGGTCACTCCGCCCGAGAACGACGGCGTGACCGCGACTTTGGTGCTGTCGGGCGGGCAGTGGAAGGTCTACAAGCAGATCGTGACGGACGGGAGATGCGCGCCCGGGTCCTGAGCCTCCTCGCGCTGCTGGTGGGCTGCGCCCTGGTTCTTGTCGCAGCCGCCACCCCGGCATGGGCGGGCGACGGCTACGGCCAGGACAACTCGGTGGGCGCGGAGGCCTCCGGCGGCACGCTGACCGTTGAGGCCGGCCACACCTACTGGACCCCCCCGCAGAACAGCTCTTGGGCGACGGAGGGTCAGAGCACGCCACCGCCGGGGAAGCCCAACCCGAACCAGCCCTATGGCTGCACGTATGGCGCCGGTGGAGCGTCTGCGACCGCGGCGCTCGGGGTCGGCGGGCCCGAGCCAGGCCAGTGGGTCTTCCCTTACTGCCGGGGCCCCGGGGTGATCGACCCGATGCCGCCGTTCTGGGTGACCGGGGCGGTCCCTGCGGC
>JAJYWF010000151.1 GCA_021791635.1 Actinomycetes bacterium | reverse complement strand
GGCCGATCCGGCCGGCGTAGCAGTTCACCACCTGCCACCTAGTGAGGTCGATGGGGTGATCGGTGGTCAGCTCGTCGTAGACCAGCGGGTCGGTCTTCCCGAACGACAACGCCCCGTAGCCCCCATTGTTCTCTGGCTGCTTCTGCTTGATGATGTCGGCCTCGATGGTCACTCCCATGTGGTTGGCCTGACCGGTGAGGTCGGCTGAGACGTGGTAGTCGACACCATCCTTCTTGAACGCCGGGTTCCGCAGGTAGCACCACAGGACGGTGAACATCCCACGGCGGTGCGCCTCGGCGAACGCCGCCGAGACCTCCTGAAGCTGGCGGTCGGACTGCTCGGATCCGAAGTAGATGGTGGCGCCGACGCCAATGGCCCCTAGCTCCTCGGCCTGAGCCACCGAGGCGAACATCACCTGGTCGTAGGTGTTGGGGTAGTGGAGGAAGTCGTTGTGATTGAGCTTCACGATGAACGGGATCCGGTGCACGTAGCGCCGCGACACCGCTCCGAGCACCCCGAGCGTGGTGGCGATGGCACTGCACTCACCGGCCAGCGCCAGCTCGCATAGATTTGCCGGGTCGAAGTAGAGCGGGTTCTTTGCGAAGCTGGCCGCTGCCGAATGCTCGATCCCCTGGTCCACCGGGAGGATGGACAGGTAGCCGGTGCCGCCCAGGCGACCATGGCCGTAAAGGCTCCCAAGGTTCCGCAGTACCGCCGGCGGGCGGTCCGAGTCACGGAACACCCGGTCGATGAAGTCCGGGCCCGGCAGGACCAGACCTTCGGCCGGGAACGCCTTGGCCTCGTGTCCGAGCAGGGTGGCGGCGGCATCGCCGAGGAGAGCTTGGATGTCAGTGGCCATGCCAGCCAGCTTACCGGTCCCGATCGGAACCCTTCGATGGACGGGGGGCCGGTCCGGTGCTCCGGACGACCGAGTGGGTCCTTGTAGCTCGGCCCGGCCTCCCCACCCTTCGCCGGTCGCCAAGAGATGCCAACCGGTCGGCCACGTCGTAGGCATCGGGAGCCGCCGCGAGGATGCGCTGGAACAGGTCTCGGGCCTTCGGCAGCTCACCACCCCGCTCGTACAGGTCGCCGAGCACGTACCACTGGCGAATGTGACGATCAGAGGGGTTGCGCATCTTCCGAGCGGCCCCGGACCCCACGAGCAGGGCGATCGCACCTTCGAGATCCCGCCGATCGGCCAACATACCCGCCGCCACCATCCGGGCCTCGGCCAGCACGTCAGGATCGGGAGACTGGAGCCTGAGCTCGCTCCACATCGAAGCCACCTTGCGGGGCTTTCCCAGGGCCCGATGGCAGTCCATGAGGACCGGCACATGCTCCAAGTCACCGGTGAGACGTCCGTACGCGTCGAGCTGCGCAATGGCCTCGCGCCACCGACCGGCCCGGTAGGCGGCCAGTCCCGCCAGTTCCCGAACTGCAATCACATTGGGGGCTTCGTTCACCACCTGCTTGGCCAGTCGGGCCGCCTCTCCGAACCGGTGTCGCTCGTAGGCGGCGGCGGCATCGGCCATCTTGCCCACCAGGACCTCTCGGTGGTGGGCCGTTGCGGTCGTCGCTGCCTTGCGGATCTCCGCAGACAGCTCGGCCGGAAGAGGCTTGGGCTCGTAGGGGATCCGGCGCGGGCCGGGTCCGGAGCTACCCGGAGCGCGCACCGGACGGTCACCCCACTCCGGACGTCCGTCCTGACGGACCCATCGGTCGGCTGGGGCCGGCGCTTCCGACGCCACCCGGACCCGATCGTCGCGACCCCGGGCCCGGTGCTCATCTTCGGATCGCCCGACGGCCCGTGCACCACGGCGGGCCACATTGCCCCATCGCTTGGCCCCCTCGGGCAGGGGTTTGACGGGTGAGCCCTCTGCGCCTGCCCGCCGGACCGCTCCCACCCCTTGAGTGCGCCCGCGCTGTCTCGCACCCACGGTGCCCCTGCCCGGCTGCGCACCGCCGATCGGACCACCGCCACTCGACCGACCGGGCGCCGACCTCGCGTCGCTCGACCCTCTGCCACTCGACCGACCTCTGGAAGGCCGGTCCGAACTGGGCCTCTCCCCCGCCGACTTCCCTAAACCGCCACGATCAGGACGACGCACGGGCCGACCTGGCTCCCTTCCCCCACTACTTCCCGGCGAGCGCCTCCCAGCGCCCCCGCCAGCGCGTCCGCGTCCCCGACCGTCCGAGACCGGACCCGAGACGCGCCGCCCACCTCTCTTCGCGTCGGCGGCCATCGTCGGAGTGTAGGCCCGTCCCGACACGTCCCCAGACGCGACGAAGGCCCACCGCCAGTGCGGTGGGCCTTCGTCGATGAGAAATCCCGGCGACGTCCTACTCTCCCAGGGGGCCTCCCCCCAAGTACCATCGGCGCTGGCGAGCTTAACTTCCGTGTTCGGAATGGGAACGGGTGTCTCCTCGCCGCCATGGTCACCGGAAACCGTGCGCTCGTCCCGCCGCCATCTCGCGCCCCTACCGGACGGACAGCGGGACACGGGGGTGCGAAATCGCTACCCTCGAGCGTCCCAGAGCGAGCACGAGCATGTCTCCAAGCCCTCGGCCGATTAGTACCGGTCGGCTGAACACATTGCTGTGCGTACACCTCCGGCCTATCAACGTGGTCGTCTAGCCACGGGCCTTACCAGG
>JAJYWF010000059.1 GCA_021791635.1 Actinomycetes bacterium | reverse complement strand
GGCCGTGGCCCCGTTCACGGCCGCCTCGATGTCGGCCGCCTTGCCCAGGTACTTCTGGGAGACAACCTTCGGTTTGCCCCCCACCCGGGCCACTTCGCGCAGGTAGTAGTAGGTGTGTCCGCCGACGGTCTTGCCGATGATCGAAGCCATGTATTAGGTCCTACACCCTCCGCCAACAGATCGCGAGCACCCGACCTGGACAAACGCGCTGGTCACGCGGTTATTTCGAAGAAGCCTTCCGGAGCCTCAAACGCCAGGCACGGAGCTAGCCAGGAAACTCCCGCTAGCCCATTCCGAGCTGGAAGAGCATCGCCTGGAAGCTCGCCTCGCCGTACCGGTCGTACCACTCCTGGCCCTTGTCGGCGATGACCTCTGCCTTCAGCTGCTCGCGCATTCGATCGACGTCGGGCTCCCCTGTCGGCAAGGTGGGAAAGGCCTCGTTCCAAGCTCCGCCCGCGATTCTCGGCACGATGTCATTTTATCGGACGCGGCACCAGAAGTCCCGGGAAGAGCGACTGTCAAGACTCGCCGGGATGACCGACGCGTCATCGATCCTGATCATCGATCCTGAGACTGCCCAGTTGCCACGGGAGATTCCAAGTCCGGAATCCCAGCCACACCTCCCCGGTTGACACACCCGCGGCGAACCCTGGTTGGCGGTGCCAGGAGGTCCGGTGACCTACCTGCTGGCAGACACCCCGGCCTACATGGAGGAGGCAGACTCGATGGGAAAAGTCACGAACACCGCAAGCGCCGCTGATCAGGTGAAGGCAGCATCTATCGCAACGGTGAACGGTGGGTCGCCTGTATAGCGATCGAATCGGTGGGTGGAAAGGAGTTGCGCCGGCGGCGGTCGACGCGGACCCAACGCGAAGCCAGGGACGCACTGCGCGATCTGCACGCCGAAGCTCGAGCCGGCGTCGCTGGGGCGAAGGGTCAGACTGTCAGCACCTTCCTCGCTGACTGGCTCGCCAACCTCCTACCTGCCCGAGGTGTCTCACGGCCACCATCGCCAACTACTCGACCGTCGTGCGCGTCCACGTCGTGGCGGCCATCGGCTCCCGCCGCCTCGACCAACTCCGACCCGAGCATGTCGACGCTCTCATGGACCACGCCGGACGCCAGGTGGCAGAACGTGCCGCGGCCGGGGACCTGTGGCAGGACTCCGGGCTCGTGTTTCCGTCAGCTCGGGGAACGATCATGGACCCACGGAACTTCCGGCGAGCCTTGGACGAAGTGGCTATTGCCGCTGGCCTCTCCGACCTTCACCCGCACCTCCTCCGGCACTCGGCGGTCTCCCTGCTCTCGGCTGCCGGTGTCCCGCTCGAAGCGGTTGCCGACGTCGCCGGGCACGCCACCACGGCTATGACCGAAGGTGTCTACCGGCACCCGGTCGCGTCGTCGGTGAGCGCCCACGTGGCCGCCATGGAAGGCATGTTCGGCGGTAGCTCCCGGTAGCTCCCCGAACTCTGGTAGCGCGCGCTTTAGCTCCCTAGGGATGTTGATGCCGTGTTCTAAACCTCTGACTAAGCGTCTGAACAGGGAGTTTGGAGTGGGCCGTAGAGGACTCGAACCTCTGACCCCTTGCGCGTCATGCAAGTGCGCTACCAACTGCGCCAACGGCCCCTGTCGGCGACGATACCACTGGAGTCTCCCTGGACTGTCTGGTCCCCGGAACCGAAGTGCCGTGTACACCATGTCGAGAACCTGGTGGAGCTTCGCCGATAGCCTGGGGACCAGCGGCAGCGGTCTCCCTGCCACCAACGGATCGGAGCACGACCTTGACGACCGCCGACGTCACCACCCACCTGGACGAGATCCGTGAGCAGGGATTCACCAGTCTCCATGACGCCGTCGATCCGGCCTTGTGCCGACAGATCGCCCAAGACTTGGATCGCCTGGCACGGGAATTCGACATCACGCCGGCCACCAACCTCTTCGAGGGCCGGCACACCACCCGGATCTACAACCTCTTGGTGCACGGCTCCTTGTACGAAGGGATCCCGGTTCACCCCTCGGTGCTGCCCATCGTCGAGGGGGTACTCGACCCGGGCCTGCTCATCTCTTCGCTCTCGTCGATCTCCATCGGCCCGGGTGAGACGGCGCAGCCGATTCACGCCGACGACCAGCTCATCCCCCTCCCCCGACCCCATGTCCCGATCATCTGCAACACGATGTGGGCCATCACCGAATTCACCGAGGAGAACGGGGCGACTCGGCTGGTCCCCGGAAGCCATCTGCGCGACCAGGCGCCCAATCCGCTCGAGCACCACGAGACCATTGCCGCCGAGATGCCGCAAGGCTCGGTGCTCATCTGGGTGGGGAGCCTCTGGCACGGCGGCGGTGCCAACACGACCGATCGCCGGCGCGTAGGCATCGCCATGAACTACTGCGCCGGGTACATACGCCAGCAGGAGAACCAACAGCTGGGGATCCCTCCGAGAATCGTTGCCGGGTTCACACGCCGTCTCCAGGAGCTGGTGGGCTACTCGGTCTACAACGGTCTGGTCGGTCACATCGACAAGCAGCACCCGGCCGCCGCCATCCTGCGGCGTTCCGACCATCTCTCCATGGTGTGGGATCTCCTCACATCGGTGACCGAGTCGTCAGGGGAAGAACGATAAAGCGCAGAGGAACTTGGGCGGCTTCCGTGGCCTGAATGTGCTCTCCAAAGACGGCCACGGCCGCCAGGCCGCGACCAACGCCCATGCGAAGCCCGGCGTTCGTCACGTCACCGATACGTTCAGCCCTCCTGGAACGGGCCACTCGAATTCGCCGGGATCCAGAGGATCCTGTCCATGCTCCCGGCGCCACTGGTCGAAGGACTCCGCCCACTCACGGTGCCACTGGATCTCGGAGCGATGCAGATCTTCGAGCTCCATCAGAGCGAGCTCCGGATGGCGCCGGATGATCTCGGTCACCACGAGGACCGACGCCTCGGCATCGGCCCGGGCATCGTGCGCGTGGTCGATCGAGACTCCGTAGTGGGAGCACAGATCCCCGAGCCTCCTGCGACCTCGGCGGTATCGGTCCACATGGCGGTCGAGGACCAGGGCGTCGATCACGGCACCACTGAAGCCCCGTGTGGCCAAGCCCCTCCCGTCGACCCGCCGGCACTGGATGTCCAGGATCGTGAGGTCGAAGTCGAGCTTCATCCCCACCACCGGAATGCCACTGTTCGAGGCCTTCACCAACTCGTCGACCATGACCGTGACGGCGCGGTCCAAGGGCTGCCCCTCGGCTCGGGCCCGCTCGGTCGAGATCCCGTGAACGGCAGTTGCTCCGACAGGGATGGCCATGCCGGGGTCCACGAGGCCGGCCAAGCAGTCGCGTACTGCCCCACCCGCCACTCTCACGAGGGCAAATGACACCGGCCGGTCCGAAAACCGATCGACCCCGGTGGTCTCCAAGTCGAATCCCAGCAGGTCTCCGTCGATCCACGTCATGCCCGCCTCCATGTCCATTTCACGAGCATGCCACGGCGTTGTGACCCGCGGCTCGGAGACGTCCATCCGTCCCCCGACACTCGCCGTCCCCCGACACTCGCCGTCCCCCGACCCTCGCCGGCGGCCGGTGCCCCGCTGTATAGTCCGCCCATTCGGCAGCGGTCACCGGGACCGCAATTCTCGCCGAACGCAAGTGGGTGGGGGATCGTGAGCACACAACGCCTGAAGAGGGCACCAGGCTCTTCCCTGTCCCTGCGGTCCCAATCGAGATCGAAGAGGATCGTCGCCGCCGAAGCGCTCGTGCTGGTGGCGATGGTGACGGCAACCGTGGGCGGGCTCCCCGGATCCAGTTCGGCCACCTCCACCCCGTCGCTCCGAGGTGCCGGACAGGAGTGTCGGTCGGGCCCGGGGCCCGACACGCCGTTCGTCCCGGTCCCCTTCGGCAACGCTTCCGGCGACGGAGCGCCGGCAGTCCAGTTCAGCGCCCCGGTGGTAAGCATGGTCGCCGATCCGGTCCAGCCCGGCTACTGGCTGGTCGCCATCGACGGTGGCATCTTCTCGTGCACATCGCCCTTCTACGGCTCGATGGGGGGCCGGCCGCTCGACGCCCCGGTGGTCGGCATGGCCCCGACGCCCACAGGCGGCGGGTACTGGGAGGTGGCCTCCGACGGGGGGATCTTCGCCTTCGGCGCCGCCCAGTTCCACGGCTCGATGGGAGGCCGGCCGCTCGACGCCCCGGTGGTCGGCATGGCCGGCGACGTGGCTACGGGTGGCTACTGGCTGGCCAGCGCCGACGGAGGCGTCTTCTCCTTCACAGCGCCCTTCTACGGGTCACTCGGCGCGTCGGCCATCGCCAACCCGATCGAAGCGATCGCATCCGACGCCGCCGGCACCGGCTACTGGCTTCTTCCGGTACAGGCCGATCCCCTGGATGGCGCCGCTCCCTACCTGGCGTCGAGGGTCGGAACGGCTCTGGCGGCGGTCTACGACCTGACAACCGGGCAGCTGTGGTCCACCGGAGCCGGCGGGCCACAGACGGAGGCCAGCATCGTAAAGGTCGACATCCTCGAGACCCTCTTGAACCAGTCAGGCGGCCAGGGCCTGACACCGAGCGACCAGTCCCTGGCCCAGAGCATGATCGAGCACAGCACAAACACAGCCGCCACCACCCTGTGGTACCGGGCCGGCGGCGTGGCGGCGATCAGCGCCTACAACAGCGCGGCCGGGCTCGACCAGACCACCCCTCCCACCTGCATCACATGCGTCGGGTTCCCCTGGCCCGGCTGGGGCCTCACCACGACGACGCCGACCGACCAGATCGAACTGCTCTTGAAGCTGGTCCGGGGCAATTCCCTCCTCACCGGCGGCGAACGCGGCTACGAGCTGACACTGATGGAGCACGTGACACCGTCGCAAGCTTGGGGCGTGTCCGGCGGGGTCACACCCCAGGCGACGGTAGCGCTCAAGAACGGCTGGCTGCCGCTCGGCGCCACCGGGGGCGACTGGCAGATCAACAGCATCGGTTGGGTGTCGGGCGCCGGTAGGAACTACCTCATCGCCGTGATGACCACGGGAGATCCGACAGAGCAGTACGGGATCGACACCGTCGATCAGGTGTCCTCGACCGTGTGGGCGGCGCTCGGCTGATCGACGGACGCGACCGACAGCCATGGAGGCGGCGGTCGGAATCGAACCGACGTACGGGGCTTTGCAGGCCCCTGCCTAAACCACTCGGCCACGCCGCCGGAACGGCAGAGCCTATCCCCTGACCGACACGGCGGTCGGTGGAACGCGGACGGTCGCCGGAGCTGATTAGATGCCACACGATGCACATCGGCGTGATCGCACCCCCTTGGACCCCGGTCCCCCCACCTCTCTACGGTGGTATCGAGCTGGTGGTCGACGAGCTGTCCCGCGGCTTCCAGGCCGCGGGACACGAGGTCACGCTGTTCACCACCGGAGATTCCACCTGTCCGGTGCCCCGGCGTTGGGTGCTCCCCGAAGCCGAAGGCATGCGGATCGGTATGGCCGTCCCCGAGCTCCGCCACGTGATCGCCGCCTACGACGCCCTCCAGGGCTGCGACATCATCCACGACCACACTCTGGCCGGCCCGCTCCTGGCCGCTGCCCGTGCCGGGGCGGCGGGCCGCGTGGGGCGTCCCGGGTGCGGGGTGCCTGCCGATGGCCCGGCCCCGGTGGTGACCACCGTCCATGGCCCCCTGAACGACGACCTGGTGGATATCTACCAGGCCCTGGGCGACGCGGTGTCGATCATCTGCATCTCCGAAGCCCAGCGCCAGCCGGCGCCCCAGATCCCGGTGGCCCGGGTCATCCACCACGGCATCGACGCCTCCCTCTTCCCCGAGGGCGACGGCGCCGGCGACGGGGACGGTCCATTCTGCCTCTTCTTGGGTCGAATGGCCCCCGACAAGGGCGCCCACCGGGCCATCGACGTGGCCCGCCGGGCCGGGCACCGCCTGCTCTTGGCCGCCAAGATGCGCGAGCCCTGGGAAGTCCGCTACTTCACCGAGACAGTCGAGCCGATGCTCGGCCCGGACGCCGTGTACCTGGGGGAGGTGCCACACTCCCGGAAGCTCGAACTCCTGGCCAACGCCACGGCGTTGCTGTTCCCGATCCGCTGGAACGAGCCGTTCGGCCTGGTGATGCTCGAAGCCATGGCCTGCGGGACCCCGGTGCTGGCCTTCTCCGAAGGCGCGGCGCCCGAAGTGGTCCGAGACGGCGTGACCGGCTTCCTCTGTGCCGACGAAACAGCGATGGTCCGAGCACTCCGAGACGTCGGACAGATCGAGCGAAAGGCCTGCCGTGCTGCCGTCGAGGGCTACTTCTCCACCGGCCGCATGGTCGCCGACCACCTCGAGCTCTTCGACCGCCTCCTCGCATCCTCGTGAGCGCGCCCTCGGGCTGCGCCGCACCGCCATCGGTGTGGGGATCTTCGGCGCGGCGGCTTGCACCACCTGCGCCAGCGCAGGCGACACGGTCCGGTCAGGAGGTCCGGCGCCGCCTCCCGACGAGCAGGTACACCACCCCTACGACGATGGCGACGAGGACCACGACCTTCACCAGTCCCCACAGGAACCCGGCGATCGCCCCCAGGATCCAGAAGGCCACGACCACCCCGATCACCCCGACGACGACGAGCGCCACTCCGTCGACCAGCTTCAACCCCCCACCGCCGCGCTTCTCCACCTGTCCACTCATCCGGGTCTCCTGCCGTTCACGACCACCGCTCCGGTGCCGTCGGGGCAATGCTACGTTCGCCGGGCATGGAAGGGGCATCGCTCCGGGAACGGCGTCAGGCGCTCCTGGAACGCCACGAGCTCCAGGGTGAGGCTTTCTGCCGAACCTACGCCGCCGAAGCCGACACCTGGCTGGCCGAGCTGGCCGACTCGGCCACCCGGACCGACTCCCGACACCTGGCCCTGATCGCCGTCGGGGGCTACGGACGGGGGCAGCTCTGCCCGTTCAGTGACCTCGACGTCGTCTTGGTCCACGAGGGCCGGCGCGACATCGCCACCGTGGCTGACGCCATCTGGTACCCGGTGTGGGACCAGGGCGTGCGTCTCGACCACAGCGTGCGGCGTCCGGCGGAGGTCCTCAAGGCTGCCTCCGAGGATCTCCGGGTGGCCCTTGGCCTGCTCGACGCCCGCCTGGTGTGGGGTGACCCTCAGATCGCCGAGCCCCTGCTGGAACGGGTGATCTCGGTGTGGCGCTCTCGCCTCGGTGCCCACTGGCTCCCCGATCTCCAAGAACAGGTCACGGCCCGCCACCACCTCCAAGGCGACGTGGCGTTCCTCTTAGAACCCGACCTGAAGGAGAGCCACGGCGGGCTCCGTGACGTGAACGTCCTGATGGCATTAGCCGCCTACGCCCCGACGGTCGCCGACTACGTCGACCTCGAAGCCCTCGGCCCGGCCGCCGCGCAGCTGACCCTCGTCCGGGTGGAGCTCCACCGCAACGCCGGGCGCGATCTGGACCGACTGCTGCTCCAAGAGCAGGACCAGATCGCCGCCCAGCTCCCCTACCGAGACGCCGACGCCCTCATGGCCACCGTGTCAGAAGCCGGGCGGAGCATCGCCTGGGTCAGTGACGAGGCCTGGCGGCGACGGCCGTTCTGGCAACCGGTGCCCGCCCGTCGATTCCGCCAGGCCGCTTCCCGCCGCACCAAGGTCCGGGGCACCGACGGCGGCCCGCCGGCATCGGACTCTCCCCTCACACCTTCGGACTCCTCGGTCGGCCTCGTGATCTCGAACGGCGAGGTGGGGCTGGCTCCGAGCGCCCCGGTGGCCACCGATCCGTCCCTGGCCTTCCTCCTGGCCGCCGTGGCCGCCGAACGCGACCTGCCCATCGCCCGGCCCACCCTCCACCGCCTGGCCGACCGGATGCCGGCCCTCCCCGACCCTTGGCCGTCCGGCGCGCGCGAATCCCTGGTACGGGTGCTGGGTGCCGGCCACCCGGCCGTGGACGCCTTGGAAGCCCTGGACCACTACGGCCTCCTGGTGCGGCTGCTCCCCGAGTGGCGTGGCGTCAGGAACAAGCCCCAACGCAACGCCTACCACCGCTACACCGTCGACCGCCACCTGCTCGAAGCTGCCGCCAACGCCGCTTCTTTGACCGGGCGGGTCGACCGCCCCGACCTCCTGCTCGTGGGGACCCTCTTGCACGACATCGGCAAGGGCAGTCCCGGGGACCACACCGAGGTCGGCATGACCATGATCGCCACCATCGCAACGAGGATGGGGTTTCCCCCAGGCGACGTGGTCACGCTGGTGGACCTCTGCCGGTTCCACCTGCTGTTGCCCGACACCGCTACCCGCCGCGACCTCGACGATCCGACCACCATCGAGACCGTGGCCAAGTCGGTGGGCGACCGGCAGACCTTGGAGCTGCTGGCCGCCTTGACCGAAGCTGACAGCCTGGCCACCGGGCCCTCGGCATGGGGGCCGTGGAAAGCCGGGCTCGTGGGCGAGCTCGTCCAGAGGACTTCTCACTACCTCTCGGGCAACACCGCTCCGGCACCCTCCCGGTCGACCAGCACCCTTGCGAACCGTGGTGGATCGCCGGCCGCCGAAGCGTCCGGGGCGGACGGTTCGGCGACCGAAGGCCTCGACGAGCTCCTGGCCGAAGCCCGCCGCAGCCCCCATCCCGTCGTCAGGTTCGACCCCCCCCACGTGGCCGTCGCCGCTCCCGACCGACCGGGTCTCCTGGCCTCCGTGGCCGGCCTGCTCGCCCTCCACGGCCTGGACGTGCGCAGCGCCGACGTCACCAGTGGAGGCGGGGTGGCGGCCGAGCTGTTCACGGTCGACGCCGGCCAGCGGCGTTGGCCCGACCTCTCACGGTTCACGCGGGACCTGGAGGAGGTCTTCTCGGGGGTCCTGGCCCTGGAGGAACGCCTCGATGCCAAGGCCAGCGCCTACGCCGGCGCCCGGCGGCCGTCCGCAGCCCACCCTGTGACCCCGACGGTCGAGATCGATGACCGGGCATCGTCGATCTCCACTGTGGTGGAGATCCATGCCCTCGATGAAGTCGGGCTGCTCCACCGGGTGACCCGGGCGCTCTTCGAGTGCGGCCTCGACGTGGTCTCGGCCCGGGTGTCCACCGTCGGCGACGCCGTGGTCGACGCCTTCTACGTCCGCGACTCGTCGGGACACAAGGTCACCGATCCGACACTGGTCGAACGGGTCCGTCACGCCGTCGAAACGGCGATCACCTGAGCATTCATTGAGAAGATCCTCCTTCCGGTGACCGCTGGGCCTGGTGAGGGCGCTGCTAACATGAGCGTGCACCCGGTGGCGAATTGCACCGGGCCCGGAAAGAAGAGTGCAATGAGTCGCTCGCCAGCCCATAGCAGTGAGACGCGTCGTCGTAGCACGTGGTGGCTGGCCGTCGCGGGCGTCGTCGCGGTGGCACTGGCCGGTGCCGGCTTCATCGTGCTCCAGCGGGCGCCCGGGCACACCACGTCCGCCGGCGCTTCGCCATCCCCGGTCGTGTCCCCCCTGACCGTCATCGGCACCACCCCGCTGTCGAACGCCACGAACGTCGCCCCGGGGACGACGATCACCGTGGCCTTCTCCACCCCCCTGGCCCCGGGGAGCCCGATGCCGACGCTGTCGCCCGCCGTGGCCGGCTCGTGGTCGCCGCTCTCCGCCGACGATCTCCAGTTCGTCGCCGACGGTCCCCTGGTCCCGAGCACGACCGAGACGGTCACCGTGCCCGGAGGCAGTGCCGGGGTGGTCGGGGCCGACGGGCAGCACATGACCGCCGGTGTGTCCTTCCACTTCACCGTGGCCGCGGGGTCCACCCTGCGGCTCCAGCAGCTCCTGGCCCAGCTCGGCTACCTGCCGGTCACCTTCACGCCTTCTACGCCACTGGCGTCACCCCAGCAGGAGGCCGACCCCCAGCAGGGCACGTTCGCCTGGCGTTGGCCGAACCAGCCGGCGTCCCTCACCTCGCAGTGGACGCCCGGGACATTCGGCGTCATCACCAAAGGGGCGGTGATGAGCTTCGAGACACAGCACGGCCTGGCCACGACAGGCAGCCCCGGACCTCAGACGTGGGGGGCGTTGCTCCAGGCCGCGTCCACCGGATCGACCGACCCGCAGCCCTACGGCTACGTCCTGGTGAGCAAGACATTGCCCGAGACCGCCACCGTCTACCAGAACGGGGCCGTGGCCTACTCGACGCTGGTCAACACCGGGATCCCCTCGACACCGACGGCGACAGGGACCTTCCCCGTGTACCTCCGCTACCAGGTCACCACCATGAGCGGCACGAACCCGACAGGGTCGCACTACACAGACCCCGGTATCCCTTGGGTGAGCTACTTCAACGGCGGTGACGCCCTCCACGGTTTCATCCGGGCCAGCTACGGGTTCCCCCAGAGCCTGGGGTGCGTGGAGATGCCGTTCGCCAACGCAGCCGTCGTCTGGCCCATGACCCCGATCGGGACGCTCGTCACGGTGCAGTGACCCGTCGGGTCGGCGTGCTCGTCGGCACCGGCGCAGCGGCGGTCGGCCTGCTCGTCGTCACCGTGGCCGTCCTTGTCCACTCCCACGTCACCCCGGCGCCAGAGGTCCCGGTCTCGGTCCCGTCCACCTCCGTCTCGGTGCCCGCCTGTCGGGGTCCGGACGCCTGCTCGGTGAGGAGCCTCGCGGGCACCCCGGTCCAGGTCCTGCCCCGGTCCCAGGCGGCGGAGGCTGCCTTCTACCAGCCTCCGAGCCCACCCCCTGACCGGCCCCCGGGCACGCTCCTCCGCCTCGAACGCCTGTCTTCGGGCGTTCGACTTCCCCCGGGCGCGAGGGCCTGGCGGATGCTCTACCTCTCACGCACCTGGTCCGGGGCACCCACCGCGGTGTCGGGGGTGGTGATCCTCCCGGCCGGTCCATCCCCCTCGGGCGGGTTCCCCGTGCTCGACTACGCCCACGCCACCACCGGACTGGCCGCCGCGTGTGCCCCGTCCCGGTTCACCACACTCGAGATCCCCTCCCTGCCGTCGTTCATAGGATCCCGAGATGCCGTGGTGGCCACGGACTATCCCGGTCTCGGGACGCCCGGGAGCAGCTCCTACGTGGTCGGCAGGAGCGAGGGCCAGTCCGTTCTCGACGCCGACCGGGCCGCTCGCCAGATCCCCGGTGCTCGCATCGGGCGGCGAGTCGTCGTCCTCGGGTACTCACAGGGCGGCCAAGCGGCGCTCTTCGCCGGCCAGCTGGCCCCGGCCTACGCCCCCGCCGTAGATCTCCTCGGGGTCGTGGCCGAAGCTCCCGCCGTCCAACTTCCCCAGCTTCTGGTCCACTTGATGTCGGTCGCCACATTCAATGGTCTCGTCGTGACCGTGGCCGTTGCCTGGTCCGGTGCCTATCCCGATCTGCCGATCACGGCGCTGCTCACGCCGGCGGCGACCTCTCTCGATCCGGTCACGGCTTCGGGCTGCGAGACACAGATCGCCCTCGCCTACCACAGCCTCCTCCCGTCGGCGGCCTTCACTGGGGGTGCCCTCCCCACACGACCCACGACGAACCCGATCTGGCAGGAACTCCTCGAGGCCAACAGCCCGGGAGGCAGCCCACTCACCGCGCCGACTCTGGTGGTCACCGGATCGGCCGACACCGTGCTCCCGACCCCGCTCGTGTCGGCCTACGTGGATCGAGCGTGCTCGATCCAGCACGATCCCATGGCCTTCGACACCTTCTCGGGAGCCACCCACGGGACCATCACGACCGACGCCGCGTCCACCGTGAGCTCGTTCGTGGCCCAGCGGCTGTCCGGTCGGCCCTGGCCGCATCGGTGCACCCGCCGGTCGATCAGCGCGCCGTGACCTCGGGGGTACCGGGGGCTTCGGGGGCTTCGGGGGCCGGGCGAAAGGGTCGTGACGAGGGGAAGTCCGGCTCACGACGCTCGCGGATCGCAGCCACACCTTCGCGGGCGTCGGGCCCGAGGAACCCCAGCATCTCGAGCGCCAGTGATTCGCCGAACACGGGACCGGCCTGGCGCAGCCACTGGTTGAGGACCCGCTTGGTCCACTGCACCGCCGTCACGCTTCCCCGGGCCAGTCGTGTCGCCACGGCCAGTGCCTGATCGAGGACGTCCCCGTCGGGTACGCACCGGCTGACCAGGCCGATGCGCTCGGCTTCGGTCCCGGTGATGAAGTCGGCGGTGAGCAGGTAGTACTTCGCCTTCGCCACCCCGCACAGGAGCGGCCACAGCAGGGCTGCATGGTCACCGGCGGCCACCCCCAATCGAGCGTGACCGTCGGACAGGCGGGCCGACTCCCCCACCACGCTCACGTCGGCGAGGAGGGCCACCGCCAGACCCGCGCCCACCGCCACCCCGTTCACCGCCGAGACGATGGGCTTGACGCTGGCCAGCATGGACTCGACGATCGCCCCGGCATCTCGCCACTGTTCGAGCGTGGCGTCGTAGTCGGTGGTCATGGCTTCGATCATCGCCAGATCTCCGCCGGCGCTGAAGGCTCTCCCGCTCCCGGTGACCACCGTCACGGCCACCGCTTCGTCGGCATCGGCGACGGCCCACACATCCGAAAGCTCGCGATGCAGCCGCACGTTCGCGGCGTTCAGCACTTCGGGACGATCGATCGTCACCAGCAAGACGCCATTCGTCCGCCGTTCGAACCGGAGGTGCTCGAACTGATCGAACGAGGACAGCACGTCTCGCTAGCCCTCGGCCGCCGCCGCCAGCGAGGCAGCGTGCTCGATCAGCGGATGGACGAGACCCAGCTCTCGAAGCGTCTTGTCCGGATGGATCGGTCGGGCCAACTCCAGGGAGGCTTCGGGGACGGCGAACACGTAGAGGTTCCAGAACTCTCCCAGCCCCGCGGGTGCGATGTCTTCGTAGAGACGCCGCTCGACGTCGGCCCAACGGTCGAACCCGGCTTCGGCGAAGCGTGCCGTCCACCAGTCGTAAGAGGCGATGGTCAAGTGCCCCTCGATCGGTCGTCCGTCGGCGTCCACGGCCAGATCCTCGTAGGGGACCGGACCTTCGAACTGGTGGCCCATGGCTCGATAGCGATCGAGGCATTCGGGTCGCACCTTGCCCACCAGATGACCATCGGGTCCCGACGGGTTCCGGCCGAAAGACGGAATGGTGGCGTACACGACCCCGCGGCACACCCGACGGAGCTCGCCGAGCGCCGCTCCGACCTCGGATGGATCAAGGTGCTCGAGGACTTCGAGGGCCGTGACCAGATCGAACTCGCCGTCGACGTAGGGGAGGCCCCGACCGAGATCACCCAGGCGGACGTAGCCGAGAGCTCTGGGGGCGGCGTTCTCGACGGCGAACCGGCTCACGTCACACCCGAAAGCTTCCACGCCCCTTTCGCGCAGCGCCTCCACCAGGTACCCCTTGGCGCAGCCCACGTCGAGGGCACGGAACGCACGAAAGTTCCGCCAGAGCATGTAGGCGGCGATGTCGGCGTTGGACGACACGCGGTCGTACGTGGCGTACCCGGACCGGTTGGCACGGTTCCCCGTCGGGTCACGACCGACGCCGAAGTACGACCCGTCGTAGATGGTCTCGCCGCCGTCGGGATCGGCTGCCCGAGCCTCGCTCACGACGCTCCCGATCAGGGCAATCCTCGAAAGCTCCGCACCCACTCTGGCCATGGCCCTCCGAGAGGGATCCGAGCGGGCCGCCAGGCGGACCAGTCGCTCACGGACTTGGGCCACGGCGGGCACCAGTCGGGCCTTCATCATCCTTTCCCATACTACCCAGCCCGGCGAGACGGCCACTTGGTACCACGTCCCACGTCCCACGCCCCATTTCCGAACCCCGCCCTTCGGGCGCCACCTCACGGCGCACGCGGTCAGCGAACAACAACTTGTGGCGATACGTCTCCCGCCGGGGGTAGGCTGCGCCCCCGATGGCCCGTGTCGGGTCCGCGAAGACGAGGGGGTCCGTGAACAATGAGCCAGGTCGGGGCCGGTACGGAGGCAGTGGCGGCGGCGCTAGTCGGGTCGTTGTCGAATTTCTCCCTGATCGACGTCCTCGAGCTCCTGGGTCGCACCGACCGTTCCGGTGAGCTCCAAGTGGTCGGACGCGGAACCGACAAGCGGGTGTGGATCGACCGCGGGGACCTGATCGACACCACGGGAGCCGACCCCCAGGGAGCCACGCTGTTCGAACTGGCCTGCATCGACGACGGGTGGTTCTACTTCACGGTCGCCGAGCGGGTCCCCGACGCCACCAGTCGCATGCCGCTGGCCTCCCTCCTGGCCGACCTCGGCCCCCAGATGCAGGAGTGGCGCTCGCTGGTCGAGGAGCTCCCGTTCGTGGCGATGGTCAGCATGTCAACCTCGACGCCGGCCGACGAAGTGCAGATCCGCTCCGATCAGTGGCAGCTCTTGAGCCTGGTGGGAGCCGGTCACTCCGTGCGCGAGATCGTCGACGGCTCGGCCCTCCATCCCCTCGACACCCTCCGCACGCTGCGCGAGCTCCGGGCGGCCGGTCTTGTCTCGCTCGAACAGGCGGGACCGTCCTCGGGTGCCTCTCCGGCGGGCATGCCCACCACCCTCAGCGCCCCACCGGCACCAGATGGCCCAGTGGGGACCCCGGTTCACGCCGGAGCCGAGAGTGGTGCCGGACAGCCGTTCGGCGCTCCGGGGAGCACGGGCACGAACTCGGCAGACGGGGACCCGGCGAGCTCGGACTTCCCGTCCCGCCTTCCCCTGCCTCCCTTCACGCCACCGGCGACGCCTGCCGAGCCGACCCCTCCCCCGCCACCACCGCCGGCGGCATCCCCGCCCTTGCCCCCGCCGGCGGTGGCATCGCCTCCCCCGCCGCCGCCTTCGCCGCCTTACGCCGTGTCGAGCTCCGACGAAGCCACCTCGACGGCCCTTCCCCCATTCCAGGTGCCTTCCCAGACCCCCCCTTCGGAGCCGCCGGGCGAACCGTCTCCGGTCACGCCCCCCGAGGCACCCGCGGAAGGACCCACCGACAGCCCCGCGACGGCGACCGTGGCCACGTCCGAAGAGGGGACGGGCGAGGCGGCCGGCAGCGCATCGGGTGACGACTCCGACGCCCAGCCCTCGGTGATGCCGCCACCGATAACCGGGGATCCCTGGTCGACCTCGCACCCGGCCGAACCCGCCACCGGCGACGGCGCCACCTGAGGGCAGTTGGAAGGCCTTCCGGACGAGACCGGTAGGCAGCGGCTGGCGAAGTCACTTCGGTCCTTCGCCACCTACGCCGGCCGGGACACAGCTCCGCAGTACGCCGACATCTGCCGCGCCGCAGCGGGCGACGGACTGATCCTCGACCTCTTGAGCTGCGCCCCTCCCCGGCAGCGGCGTCCGACGTTGCTGCTGGCGGCGGTCCACTACCTGCTCCTCGCCGGCGTCGACTCCCCGTTGGCCGACCTGTACCCCACGGTCGTGGCGTGGCGGCAGAGCCGGGGCTCGGTCGAGTCGGTGGGTCCCGTGGCCTCCCCGGCCGCAAACCCCATGCCAGAGCCCCTCACGTGGTATCCCCACTTCGCCGATCTCTGCCGGCGCCACCGGCGTCGGATCGAAGATCTGCTCGCCACTCGGGCGACCCAGACCAACGAGATCGGCCGCTGCTCGGCCCTCTTCCCGGTCCTGTGCACCGTCGCCGGTT
>JAJYWF010000150.1 GCA_021791635.1 Actinomycetes bacterium | reverse complement strand
CGCTCCCCTGGGTTCTGTGTTCTGGACCTCTCCGTTCTTCGTCGATCCGGCCGACGTTCCCCTGGCGACCAAGATCGCCCGGCTCGAGCACTGGAGCGCGCGGCTGCTCGACCACCCGGCAGTCGATCACGTGATGGCAGGGGTGCTGGCTGTGTCGGAGGAGAAGCACTTCGCCGACCTGACAGGGACCGTTGCCTCCCAACGACGGGTGCGAGTGCACCCGCAGTGCACCGTGGCAACTCTGGCTGACGGGCCCATGGAGGAGCTGCGAACTCTCGGTCCGCCGGTCGGTCGGGGGTGGGAGTACCTCGAAGGTGACGGGTGGGATTGGGAAGGTGAGCTGGCTGCGCTCCCGGAGCTCCTGTCAGAGAAGGCCGCGGCGCCGTCGGTGGTCGCAGGAGAGTACGACCTGGTCATCGACCCCAGCAATCTGTGGCTCACGATCCACGAGTCGATAGGCCACGCTACTGAGCTCGACCGGGCGATGGGCTTCGAGGCCGCGTATGCCGGCACGTCGTTCGCCACGCCCGACCGGCTCGACCACCTCCGTTACGGTTCGCCGTTGCTCAACGTCGTGGCCGACCGAACGTCCGAGCACGGGCTGGCGACGGTGGCCGTCGACGACGAAGGAGTGCCGGCTCAGGCCTTCGACCTCATCCGTGACGGCATGCTCGTCGGTTTCCAAGTCGACCGGATGACGGCCGCCCGTGCCGGCCTCGGGCACTCGAACGGGTGTGCCTACGCC
The DNA here is from genome assembly GCA_021791635.1 of Actinomycetes bacterium. Taxonomy (GTDB): domain Bacteria; phylum Actinomycetota; class Acidimicrobiia; order Acidimicrobiales; family RAAP-2; genus JAJYWF01. The sequence goes on along the minus strand of JAJYWF010000150.1, from coordinate 1,941 downwards.
GACTCACCGCTCCACATCCCCATCCAACGGATGGCCAATGTCTCGCTCCAGCCTGCTGGAGGGCCCGGCGACGGACCTTCGGTGGACGAGCTGATCGGTGGCGTGGAGCACGGCATCTACGTGGTGGGGGACAAGAGCTGGTCCATAGATATGCAGCGCTACAACTTCCAATTCACCGGCCAGCGTTTCTATCGGATCGAGAACGGCCGGCTGGCCGGGCAGCTTCGCGACGTGGCCTACCAGGCCACGACCACGGACTTCTGGGGATCCATGGTCGCCGTGGGCGGCCGGGGCACGTTCCTCCTGGCCGGTGCGTTCAACTGCGGTAAGGGGCAGCCAGGCCAGGTGGCTCCGGTGAGCCACGGGAGCCCGGCGGCCGTCTTCGAAGGCGTGCGGGTCCTCAACACCCGGGAGGAACGGTCGACGTGAGCGCCTCAGGCCTCGCCCCCCCTCAATTGGTGATCGAGCAAGGACTCTCGGAAGCCGGCGGGGATCCATGCATCGTCATGGTGCAGGAGTCGAGCGAGGTGGAGTTCCGCTTCGCCAACAACTCCCCAACGACGAACGGCTCCCGCATCGACCGCCAGGTCACGGTCGTCCGCTTCGCCGACATTTCGTCTCCCACCGGCGGAACCCGAGGTGACGTGATGGCCGCCGGTGTCGTGGGGGCCGCGGGCGACGTGGACATCGCCGCCATGGTGACGAGCGCCGGGCACGACGCCCGTCACTCGGCTCCGGCGTCAGACGCCCAGCCGTTGTTGGAAGGGGGAGCTGACGGGGCCTTCACACTTCCCCCGCCAATGACCGGCGTCGGCGCCCTGGACGCGGTGGCCGACGAACTGTTCGGGGCACTCGCCCGCTCACGGAGCCAGCCCGGGGGAGCACTCCTCGCCGGGTATGCCGAGCACCGTGTGGTGACCACTTACCTGGGCAGCAGCACCGGGTTGCGCCGTCGTCACGTGCAGCCGACCGGGGCGTTCCACCTGGCCGGTCGAAGTCGCGACGGGAGCCGTTCGAGCTGGGCCGGAGCAGCGAGCTCCGACCTGGGCGACATCTCGATCGACCAGCTCGAAGAGAGCGTCCTTCACGGGTTGAGGCGGGCTGAGCGCCACATCGAACTGGACGCGGGCCGTTACGAGGTGATCCTCCCACCCGAAGCGGTGGCCGACCTCATGGTGGCCTTGATCGACGCCGCAGGCGGTCCCGACGCCGAGGAGGGTCGCACGGTCTTCTCGGTTCACGGCTCGGACCGGGACCCGGGACCGGGACCGCGATCGGGCATCTCCGGACCTCATCCCCCATCGGTCAGGCGTCGAACGCGGGTAGGCGAGATGATCTCCACGCTGCCCTTCGACCTGTGGAGCGACCCCGACGAGCCGGGGCTCGAGTGTGCGCCGTTCCTGGCCACGCCGGCTTCGTCGTCGGACGTCTCGGTCTTCGACAACGGCCTGCCTCTCGGGCGGACCACATGGGTGAGCCACGGCCGCATCTCTACCCTCCGCTACCACCGGGCGGGTGCCCGGCGCTCGGGGGTCCCGGTGGCGGCACCAGGGGACAATCTGGTCCTCGACCTCCCTGGCGCGTGCGCCACGCTCTCCGACATGGTGGCGGACACTGAGCGGGGGCTTCTCCTGACCTGCCTGTGGTACATCCGTGAGGTGGACCCGACCACGCTCCTCCTGACCGGCCTGACCCGGGACGGTGTCTACGTCGTCGAGGACGGACAGGTGGTCGGTGCGACGAACAACTTCCGCTTCAACGAGAGCCCTGTGGACCTGCTGGCCCGGACCACCGAGGCTGGTCGCTCCGTTCGGACGCTCGGTCGCGAGTTCGGCGAGTGGATGAACCGGACCCGGATGCCCACCCTCCGGATCCCCGACTTCCACATGAGCTCGGTCAGTCCCGCCAGTTGACCGACCGGGCACCCTTCCACCAGCGCGA
>JAJYWF010000149.1 GCA_021791635.1 Actinomycetes bacterium | reverse complement strand
CCCCCGATGCATGGGTCGTGGGTGGGGGGCCCGGCGAGGTTGCCGGCGCCCGGGAACGGCTCGAGGTGCGCGGCGAGCCGGGGGTCACCGGGCCGGTACGGGTCGTGTGGCGGGGTGCGCTCCCCCGGCAAGGGACACCGGCACGGTTCCTCGCCGCGCTGCGCACGGCTGGTGCCGATGGCCTGATCCTGCGTCCCGAAGAAGGTCCGGTGCCATTGCCCGAGGCGGTCATGTCCCTCGGAGCGGCAGTTCGTCCCCTCCTCGAACGTTGGGGCCCCAGATGAGCACACCGGCTGCGGAGGCCGGCAGCGTCCCGATCGGACAAAAGGGCAACGCTACGGACGCACCGCCGAACAAGTCGCCGGACGCACCGCCGGCCAAGTCGCCCGACGCACCGCCTGGAGCGCCGATGGCGGTCACGGGGCGGCACCTCCCCGCCCTGGACGGTCTGAGGGCGGTGGCTGTGGCCGGGGTCATCGCCTACCACCTCGACCTTGGATGGGCGTCGGGGGGATACCTCGGGGTCGACCTGTTCTTCGTCCTGTCGGGGTTCCTCATCACCAGCCTTCTCGTGGAGGAGTGGGTCGCCACGGCCCGGATCAAGCTGGCGGCCTTCTGGGCCCGTCGGGCTCGACGCCTTCTCCCGGCGCTGTTCGTCCTGCTGGCGGCGATCGGGGTGTTCGTCGTTCTCTACGGCCGGTTCGGCCCGCCCGGCTCGTCGGCACAGATCGACCTGTCCGAGCTGAGGGGCGACGCCCTGGCCACGCTGTTCTACGTCGCCAACTGGCACTCGATCTTCGCCCACCAGTCCTACTTCGCCCAGTTCACTTCGCCATCCCCCCTGGAGCACACCTGGTCGCTGGCGATCGAAGAGCAGTTCTACCTGATCTGGCCCCTAGTCCTGCTCTTGATCGTCACCGTGGCCCGACGGTCGTGGCGACGGGTAGGGATGGCAGTGGCCGTGGTGGGGGCGCTGGCGTCGTCCGCGCTCATGGCCGTGCTGTTCCACAGCGGAGCGAGTCCCACCCGCCTGTACTTCGGCACCGACACGCACATGTTCGACGTCCTGGCCGGAGCGGCGATTGCAATGGCGGCAGCAGCACGCCCCCAACCCGGTCCACGTGCACGCCGCCTCCTCCACGTGGCATCTCCGGTGGCCGCGGTCGTTCTCGGTGTGTTCTGGGTGACGGCAGGAACGTCCACAGGTCTGCCTCGGGGTTGGATGTTCGACGGTGGCTTCCTCCTGTGCGCGCTCCTCGCCTGCGTCGTGGTGGCCGACGTTCGCCAGCTCCATTCCGGTCCTCTCGGACGCATCCTGTCGGTCCGGCCACTTCGGTGGATCGGAACCATCTCCTACGGCATCTACCTCTGGCACTGGCCGATCATCGTGTACTTCACCCAGCAGCGTTCAGGCCTAGGCCAGCCGTGGTTGGACCTAGCCCGAGTGGGGCTCACCTTCGGTGCCGCCACCGCCAGCTACTACCTGGTGGAACGCCCACTCCGGCGCCGGCGGTTCTCGGGCTGGCCGCGGTTCGCCCTGGCTCCGTTCGCAGCTGCCGTGACGGCGGCGGTGGTCGTGGTGGCGACCATTCCCGCCGTGGCCGTGCCTCCAGGAGCCGCGTCGACGACCCGTGCCGTCACGGTGGACGGTGTGGAAGCCGTGCCGGGCGCCGGAGGATACGAAGGGCAGGAGCCCATCTCGCTTCCGCCGTTCGACCACGTCCATCCCCTCAGGGTGACGGTGTTCGGGGATTCGGTTCCCAAAGTCGCCGAGCCGGGGATCGCCGCGGCCCTTGGTGCTACGGGCGTCGTGAAGGTCACCAACGGAGCCGATACAGGCTGGGGGCTGAACAGAGCACTGCCGACATACACATGGCACACCGGGATCCCCTCCCTCATCGCCGGGGATCGGACCCAGCTCGTCCTGGCCACGTGGAGCTGGGACGACAGCTGCACGCCGGGCGAGGCGGGATACCGGACGTTCACATGCGCTCTCCAGCGTCCTGCCGCCTTCACCCACATGCTCGAGACAGTGATCGGCCTGATGCTCGGACCGGGCCGGGCGGACGGGGTGATCTTCATGGAGTTCCCTCCCACCGGACCGGTGCTGGCCACGGCGCAGACCCAGGCCCAGGCCCAGGCGGCCGATGCCACACGGGCTGCCGGAGAAGCAGCGTTCAACCGGATCGTCCGGTCGATGCCGGCGCTCTTCCCGGGGAAGGTCATGTACCTTCCCGTCGCCTCGTCGGTGCTCCTCCACGGCAAGTTCTCCGACTGGCTGCCCCCCCCGACCGACCCTCAAGCTCCCAAGAGCCAGTGGGTCCGGGTTCGGAAGGTGGACAACGTCCACATGTGCCCGGCCGGCGCGTCCCGCTACGCCGACGCGTTGCTCGCCGACATGACCGAGCTCTTCCACCTTCCGCCGGCTGCTCCGGGGTGGTCCACCGGGTCGTGGACCAAAGACGCCATCTACAACACCCCACCGGGGTCGTGCCCCGACGATCACCCCCCCGGATAGCGGGAGCCGGGCGGGGGATCGAGCGGCACGAAGGGGCCAACCAGCGCCCCCATGAGCTATCCCTCTGCCGCTGGCGCGGCCATGCCGACCACCGGGGCGTGGAGGGCCCGGCCGCCCATCGAGCCGTCGAACCGGGCGCTCCCGAAGGAGAACACCCCTCCGTCGGAGGCGACGAGCCAGTAACCCTGGCCTG
>JAJYWF010000148.1 GCA_021791635.1 Actinomycetes bacterium | reverse complement strand
CGCGGCGAGCGGCTCGGTGACCATCGTGTTGTTCACCTTGTTCGGGTTCATCTTCCTCATCATCCAGTACATGCAGGTCATCCGCGGCTGGAGCCCGCTCTCCGCGGGGATCCACATCCTTCCTGTGGCCATGGCCGTGGCGGTCGGCTCGGTGGTCGGCACGCCGCTGGCGGTCAAGGTCGGCACCAAGGTGATCGTCGCCACGGGCCTTGCGTCGATGACCGCCTTCTACGTCTGGACGGCGCTCACCCTCACTCCCACCACGAGCTACGGTCTCATCGCGGCGCAGATGGTCGTGCTCGGACTGGGGATGGGACTCGCGCAATCCCCGGCCACGGACTCCATCATGGGCGCAGTGGCGCTCGGCAAGTCCGGGGTCGGCTCCGCGGTCAACGACTCGACCCGGCTGCTCGGAGGCACCCTCGGGGTCGCGGTCATCGGGAGCGTCTACGCATCGATCTACGGCTCACGGCTCGCCCGCCACCTCCCGCCTTTGCTCTCGGCCCGGTACGCGGCGACCGCCCACCAGTCGGTCGGAGCCGCCCTGGCCGTCGCCAGCAGCGCCAGCAAGCTCGGGCACCCGGCGTTGGGTGCGGCGGTGCACCAGGCAGCCACGAACGCCTTCCTGGCCGGGCTCTACGCCGGCTGCTACGTGGCCGGGGGCGTGGCCGCTCTCGGCGTGGTGCTCGCCGTGGTCTTCCTGCCGTCGCAGCCACCGACAGCCATATTCGACGGCGTGGCCACCGGCTCCGCCGAGCTTGGCGTCGCCGAGCTGGCCCGGGTCGTTTGACCGGCCATGACGGAGCGTGGACGACCGCCACGTCCGGCGACCATCCGGACACCCTGATCACCCGGGAGTGACATGACCTACGCCGAGAAGAACTTGGTCGCCACCATCGACCGGCTGGTGTCGGAAGGCTCGACCGGACGGACCACACCTGAGGTGCTGGAGTACCTCGACCAGTACCACGCCGGCGGACCCCAGGCCGTAGAGCGGCTGCTCGACACTTTGGACCTTCGCCCGTCGGACACCGTCCTCGACATCGGGTCAGGCCTGGGCGGTCCGGCCCGCCAAGTCGCCGCCAGCTCCGGCTGCCAGGTGACCGGTGTGGACACCACCGAGGCCTATGTCGAGGCCGCCACCGAGCTCACCGATCGTTGCGGAATGGCGGACCGAGTCCGGTTCGTCCACGGCGACATCGCCGACCTCGAGCCCGACCAGCCGTTCGACGCCGGGTTCACCATGCACGTCCAGATGAACATCGAGGCGAAGCGGGAGTGGTTCTCCGAGATCGCCCGGCGGCTCGCACCCGGAGCCCGCTTCGCGGTGTGGGAGGTCTGCCGCACATCGGGTGAAGAGTTGTCCTGGCCGATGCCATGGTCGATGGACGGGAGCGACAGCCACCTGACCACCGCCGACGACCTGCGCGCTGCCATCCTCGGCGCGGGCTTCGAGCCCGTCGAATGGGTCGACGAGACCACCTGGGCCAACTCGTGGTTCGACACCGCCTTCGCCGACCACCGACGCCCCGGACCCCACCTGGCGATGCTCATCGAGGACGGGTTCACCCGGACGCTCAACTTCGCAGCAGCGCTCGCCGACGGCACCCTCGGCGTGCGCCGCGGCGCATTCGTCCGTAGGAGTCATCCACGTGAGCGGACTACTGCAGGCCACACGCTCGTCCCCACCAGCGGTGGCCCAGCTCAGCCAGCTGTCGGTCCGGTCAGATGAATAACCCCCTCGCCCGTATCCGGCGGCGCACTCCCCCTCTGCCTTCCTGGACCGGGTCGGCCCTCTTGCACACGACGGTCGTGACGTGCCGCGGGCACCGGCGAGCGCGACCACCGTCATTGGTGTTGCCGGTCAGGGCGCCAGTACCGGCACGGGGGCGATGGAGTTACCGGGGCCGATCTCGCCGCATCCGTTCGGGGCGGGCTGGTGCGCGAAGCGTTGGGTGAGGAAGACCTGCGCCTGGTCGAGGAAGGGCAAGGCGGCCTGCTGGTGGTCGAGCCCGTTGTAGATCTGGAGCTCGACGGGGACCCTCCGTTGACAGTAGGTGTACGCGAGCTCCTGGACGTCTCTGGTGACCATCACCCCGTCACCGGTCGGGTCCGAGAGCCCGTTCGCGATGAACAGCGGGGCACGCGGGGTGCCGGTCCGGCTCATGATGAGGTGGTCGAAGATCCGGGCGAAGACTCCCACCTTTTCGAGGTCCTGGTACTGCGGCTTCAACAACTGCGCAGTCGTGAGACCGGCGAAGTGACCGACGCACTGGGCCTGGTTGGCGGCGACGGCGGCGATGCCCGCTTGGGTGAGGTACTCGTTGAGGTCCTGGAGGTGAAAGGCCCGGGCAGCGCCTTCGAGATGGACCGGGATGACCCACGTCCACGGCGAGCCGGGATGGTCGACGTAGGCGAGCTCGTGAAGCGGGTCGACGGGAAGGCCGCCTTCTGCCACACCGACGATGTCGAGGTGGGGGGCGTAGCCCTGCGCCAGCTCGGAGGCGAACTCCGTGGCGATGGAGCCGCCCGAGTAGCCGACCATCCCGACGGGCGTGGAGACCTCTGGCACTCCGAGCCAGGTTTCGGCCGCCCGGATGGCGTCGAGGGTCTCGTACCCGTACTGCTGGCCGGCCCCTTCGGCGAGATCTTCTCCCTCGTAGTCGGCGGTGACCACGGTGTCACCGGCGGCGAGGTAGGCCATGATGGGCGCGGACGGCGCGCCGGCCCG
>JAJYWF010000058.1 GCA_021791635.1 Actinomycetes bacterium | reverse complement strand
CGTGCCCATTGTGGGTTCGATGTCCACTACGACGTTGGTGACAAGGTGCTTGGTCCGAGGCGTGCCGTCCTCATAGCGCCGGGTGGACGCTTCGTACGTGGCCCGGATCTCGTCCCGGCCCCGGCGCACGGTGTCGAACCCCTCGAAACTGAGCTCCGCTGTGGCCAGCAGGGAGGCGACGCCCTCGAAATCCCCGACGTCGATGAGCTCGGCGTACCGAGAGATCAGTTCGGAGATCTGGGCCCGTGCCTCGTCCACGGGGGGAGCGTAGACGGCCGGCTGGGCGTCGGCGTGGTGGACCTCACCATCGACGTGCGCAGTGTGGAGAGCTTCAAGAAACGGCGTGCTGCCAACGGACTCTTGGGGCAAGTGCCGACGCAGTTCCGGGCTCCGGGGCGATAACGCTATTATTATCGCGTGCCGGGACGATCATGGGAGGTTCAGTTCGATCCGACATTCGAGACGTGGGCCGATGACCTCGATCAGGCCGACGCCGAGGCGCTCTTGGCGGCCATTCGTGTCCTGCGAGATCGTGGGCCGGCGCTCGGCCGACCGCTCGTCGACTCGGTGAAGGGCAGTCGGCACAAGAACATGAAGGAACTACGGCCCGGATCCACGGGCCGGACGGAGGTGAGAGTCCTGTTCGCGTTCGATCCGAAGAGGCGGGCAATTCTGCTCGTTGGCGGCGATAAGTCGAATGCGTGGTCGAAGTGGTACGAGGTGAACGTGCCGATCGCCGATGAGCGCTACGACGCCCACCTCAGAGGGCGGAACGCCGAGCCAGGCCAGTCGCTGGAACGAGGCCAGAGGAGGGAACGATGAGTGCACGAGACTGGGAGAAGCGGGTCCTGACGACCAAGGGTGCCGAGGAACGAGTGACCGAGATCGAACAGGAGCTCCTTCTCGCCAGCCGGCTCACTGCCCTGCGTGAGGGCGCTGGGCTCAGTCAGCGTGAGCTCGCGAAGCGCCTGGGCATCTCCCAGCCACGCGTCGCCGCCATCGAACGCTCGCAGAACGTGACGATCGACGTACTCGAACAGTACGTCGAGGCGCTCGGGGCGACGCTCGAAGTGAACGTCGTCAAGGGTCGCCGCAAGACCAGATTGCTGGGAGCGAACAGCGATGGCTCCAAGTCAGCGTGACCGGTGGCCCAAGCCCACGGACTGCCGTACAGATCTCTCGAATCCGTCGACCCGATTCCTTAGGCCGGTTACAGCACCTGCTGGACGATCCCGGCGGCGATCGTCGCCACCGACATCAACAGGATGCCGCAGGCGTTGACCCACAGGCCGATCTGCTCGTCTCGGGGAAAGGTGGGGATCCCGTTGGCGGCGACGGCGTTGTAGACCGACCCGATACCCCAGACCAGCAGTCCCAGGCCGATGACCACGATGACTGCTCCGGTGATCCGGCGTCGTCGCCAGGAGGAGTCGGGAACGAAGGGGCCCCAGCCGTACATTGAGCCGGGAGGGAAGACCGGATAGCCGGGCAGGGAACCAGACTGCGGTCCGGTGCCCCCAGCTGAAGGGGGCACCATCGGCCCCCCGGCGTGCCGGGGAGCGGCCTGGGGTCCAACGGACGTCGGTGTCGGGAACGAGCCCGCGGCCCCTGAAGGCCACCATGCCACCGGTGGTGTCCCCTGCGCCTCAAAGGTCGGTGGCTCGACGGTTCCCGGCGCTCCTGCCGGTCCTGTCATTCCCGCTTGCGCCGCCGTCCCTGGGGTATCGGTGGCGCCCACGCCCCCCGGGACCGTCGACTGAGCCCGCACCACCTGGGCCGCCTGGGCCTGGGCCTGGGCTAGGGCCTGGGCCTGCTCCTGGGCCTGCTCCTGGGACAGGGCGTCGGGCGCGTACCACCTCCCGTCGCTCGCCTGCCACCATCCCGAGGATCCGGGGGACTCCTGCATGCCACCACCTTTCCTAGAGTTCGGCGGGTCTGGGAGGTCGGCCCGGTGCTGCCGGACAGATGGGCACGGCACCCGTCGGCAACGCTACCCACGCCGCCGGGCCGGCGGGGCTCGCCGTCCACACTGCTCCGCCACCGGGTCGCAGGTGTCTCATAACCTTTACGTCAACGTTATACTTTTCGCATGACCACATCGCCCTCGGGAGTCGGCCCCGGACGGGTCCCTGCGGGAGCGGCGGTGATCGGGGCGGGCAACGGGACCGCCAATTCGGCGACCCTGGGCGCGGGCAAGGGCGCGGGCAAGAACGGCGCGGGATCGAGCAGGGCCGTGACCCATGACAGCCGGTACAAGTGGATTGCCCTCTCCAACATCACCCTGGGCACCCTCATGGTGTTCATCAACCAGTCGATCGTCCTCATCGCCCTACCCGCCATCTTCCGAGGCATCCACCTCGATCCCCTCACTCCTTCGAACACCGGCTACATGCTGTGGATGCTGATGGGGTTCATGGTGGTCCTCGCCGTGCTTGTCGTCACCTTGGGCCGTGTCGGTGACATGTTCGGGCGGGTGAAGATGTACAACCTCGGGTTCGCCGTGTTCACGGTGTTCTCGATCCTCCTGTCGATCACGTGGCTGCAGGGATCTCCCGGAGCCCTCTGGCTGATCGGTATGCGGATCGGTCAAGGCGTGGGTGGCGCGATGCTGTTCGCGAACTCTTCGGCCATCGTCACCGATGCATTCCCACCCGACCAGCGAGGTCTGGGGCTGGGGATCAACAATGTGGCGGCGATAGCCGGGGCGTTCATCGGCCTCGTGTTGGGTGGGCTCTTGGCCCCGGTCGAATGGCACCTGGTGTTCCTGGTCTCGGTCCCCGTGGGCCTCTTCGGCACGGTGTGGGCGTACTTGAAGTTGGAGGAGCGCGGGATCAGGACCCGTGCACACATCGACTGGTGGGGAAATGCGACCTTCGCCGTCGGACTGATCCTGATTCTGGTGGGCATCACGTACGGTCTGCTCCCCTACCGGCACCACACGATGGGGTGGACCAGCCCAGTGGTGCTGTCCGAGATCATCGGAGGCCTGATCCTCCTCGTCGTGTTCGCCATCATCGAGACCAAAGTCGAACAGCCGATGTTCCGCCTCAGGCTGTTCCGGATCCGGGCATTCGCTGCCGGCAACACGGCGAGCGCGCTCGCTTCGCTCAGCCGCGGTGGGCTCATGTTCATGCTCATCATCTGGCTCCAGGGGATCTGGCTCCCATTGCACGGCTACAGCTTCAGCTCCACCCCCCTGTGGGCCGGCATCTACATGCTCCCCCTCACCGTGGGTTTCCTGGCCGCCGGCCCCCTGAGCGGGGTTCTTGCCGACCGCTACGGGGCCCGGCCCTTCGCCACCGGGGGGCTGTTGTTGGTCGCCGTCACGTTCTTGCTACTGCAGATGCTCCCGGTGGACTTCTCCTACTGGGTCTTCGCCGCGGTGATCTTCTTCAACTCGGTCGGCATGGGCATGTTCATCGCACCGAACCAAACCGGGATCATGAACAGCCTCCCGGCGAATCAGCGGGGAGCCGGTGCGGGCATGGCCGCCACGTTCAACTCATCCGCGCAAGTGCTCTCCATCGGCATCTTCTTCACGCTGATGATCCTGGGACTGGCGTCGACCCTCCCCTCCGCCCTCTACCACGGGCTCACCGTCCAGGGCATCTCCCCGGCGACGGCGACCCGGGTATCCCACCTCCCGCCGGTGGGGAGCCTGTTCGCCGCCTTCCTGGGCTACAACCCCATGGCCACGCTGCTCGGACCGGCCACTCTCAGCCATCTGAGCGTGGCCCAGCAGCACTATCTCACCGGTCGTGCCTTCTTCCCCCACCTCATATCGGGCCCGTTCGGAACGGGTCTGACCAAGGCGTTCGATTTCGCCGCCGGGGTCTGCGTGCTCGGCGCCATCGCCTCCTTGCTGCGGGGCGGCAAGTACCACTACCAGGAGCCGATGCCGAACGCTCCGGAGATTGACCTGACCGAGTCCGCAGCCGAGGCGGTTGCCGAGACCGAACCCCTTCTGGTGGACTGACCGGTGGTGCTCTCATCTACCCGATCGAGCCACTCGGTGTCCGGCCACAAGCCCGGAGCCCGGGACCAGGACTCGAGGGCGGGCGGGCCCCCCGACCAATCATCCACCCGCCCGACTGTCGTCGACGAGTCGGGCGCTTCGGTCTGCTCGCCAGGCGCCACGAGCTCGGCCAACGGTCTGCGGATCGGCGACGCTGCCGCCCGAGCCGGCGTCTCGGCCCGGACGCTGCGCTACTACGAAGAGCTCGGCCTGCTCACTCCGTCGGGCCACACGCCCGGAGGCGAGCGGCGGTACCGGGACGAGGACCTGACGCGTCTGGACCGCATCCTGGAGCTCCGCGGTGTCCTCGGGATGAACCTGGAAGACATCAAGCGATTCTTGGACTCCGACGGACGTCTTGACCAGATTCGCGAGGCGTACCGGGCCAAGAAGGAGCTGCGAACCAAGGCAGCCCGTCAGGAGCAGCGAGCCCTCCTCGAAGAGGCGCTGGCGCTGAACGAAGCCTTGGCGGCGGAACTGGACGCCAAGCTGGCCCGGATGGACGACTTCAGGTCGAAGCTGTCCTCCAGCGCCCGACGCTGCCGCGAGCTCCTCGAAGACCTCGACTGATCTCCCTCCGGTCCCTTCCCTCGGGGGATGCCCGAGTGGACCAGAACATTCGATACCCTAATAGTGTGTCATTAGAATCTTCATCCGCTCCACCCCAGGCAGCCCGTCACCTCGGACGGACCGCGGCATGGCTGGCCAAGCAGGTGGAGCTCGGCCTCGCCACGGTGGACCTGACGCTCCCCCAGTACCGGATCCTCTGGCTGCTCGACTACGGCCCGAGCGTGTCGTCGGCATTGGCCGATCGGTTGGCGGTACGTCCTCCGAGCGTTACCTCCGTGGTGGACGGGCTGGTGGCCCGGGGGCTCGTCGAGCGCAAGCACGATCGGGCTGACCGCCGGCAAGTGGCCCACGTGCTGACTCCCGAAGGGCGCACCACGCTCGACGCCGCCGACCGGGCGGTGGACAGCCGGCTGGCCGAGATCGCTTCGTGCCTGCCGAACGAGCGGCTCGCCGAGCGAGCCGAGGCCAGCCTTGAGCTGTGGCAGAGAGCGATGCTGGCTCACCGTGAACAGGTCGGGGGAGACCGTCGATGAGCCGACCGCTCCCGGGAGCTCCACCCTCGCCGCCGACCGGATCACAGCCGTCCCGGACGAAGTCAGCCGGCTCGCGCCCATCCCGTACGAAGTCGTCCCGCCGGCGCGAGCAGGAAGAGCCCCTGGGCGCAACTGCGTTCATCCCAGTCTCCGAGACACCCCGGTACCCCGCGCCCCGGGCCCGGGTCGACCCAGACCAGTCCAAGTCATGGCTTCGTCGAGCACTTCCCATCATGAAGGCCCACAGGGCCATGTTCGCCACCGCCCTCACGATGTCGTTCGTGGGATTGGTGCTCCAAGTCCAGATCCCCGACCTGTTGAGCAAGGCCATCGACAATTCCATCGTCCGCCACTCGGTCCCCCTCCACTTCTACGTGTGGTGGGTGGTGGCGCTGGCCCTGGTGGGTGGAGTGACGGGGTACGTCGCCCGTCTCTTCCTGTTCGAGACGGCGTACCGGTTCGAGTACGACCTTCGCGCCCTCATCTACGAGCACCTGACGAAGATGTCGTTCCCCTTCTACGACCGTGTGCAGTCCGGACAGCTCATCTCCCGGGCCAACTCCGACATCCGATCGGTCCAGATGTACATGACCTTCGCGCCTCAGATCCTGGTCCAGTGCTCGATCGCTGTCGTGGCTTTCGCCTACATGCTCTCCATCAACGTCATCCTGGCTCTTGTCGCCATGGCCACCATGCCCTTCGTGTACTTGACGGCGGTGAAGATGCGAACGTCGATGTTCCCGGTGTCGTGGCTCATCCAGGCCCGCCTGGCCGAGGTGGCCACCATCGTGGACGAGAACGTCAGCGGCGTCAGGGTGGTGAAGTCCTTCGCCGCCGAGGACCAGCAGCTCGGTGAGCTCTCCCGTGCCGCGGCTCGCGTTCGGTGGAGCTACGTGAAAGACGCCGACCTCCAGGCCCGCTGGTCACCGGCCATGCAGAACCTCCCGCAGTTGGGACTGGCCCTGGTCCTCCTGTTCGGGGGCTACATGGTCATCCACGGGGATCTTGGTATCGGGGCCATCCTCGCCTTCAACGCCTACCTCCTCATGCTCCAGGCACCGTTCATGATGCTCGGGATGATCGTGATGATGGGGCAGCGGGCAGCGGCGTCGGCCAGCAGGATCTACGAGATCCTGGACGAGCAACCTACGATCACCGATCGGCCGGGCGCCGTGGACCTCGTGGACTGCCGGGGAGACGTCCGGTTCGAAGCGGTCGGGTTCTCCTACGGTGGAGACGACGGCGTCCGGGTGCTCACAGGCTTCGACCTGCACTTGCGGCCTGGAGAGACGGTGGCCCTGGTCGGTCGTACCGGATCGGGCAAGTCCACCGTCGCCCGCCTCCTCCTGCGCTTCTACGACGTCGATGACGGGGTCGTCAGGATCGACGGTCGGGACGTGAGAGACGTGACCCTGGCCAGCCTCCGATCGCGGGTCGGGATCGTGCTCGACGAGCCGTTCCTGTTCTCGTTGTCCATCAGGGACAACATCGCCTACGGCGATCCCGACGCGTCCCTCGAGGCCGTGGTGGCCGCGGCGACGGCTTCGGGAGCCGACGGTTTCATCCGCCGGCTCCCCGACGGGTACGACACCGTGGTGGGAGAGCGCGGGTACACGCTTTCGGGTGGTCAACGCCAGCGCATCGCTCTCGCCCGCACGCTCCTCGTCAATCCCCCAGTGCTGGTGCTCGACGACGCCACCAGCGCCATCGACGTACAGGTGGAGCTCGAGATCCACGACGCGCTGAGAGAGCTCATGGTGGACCGGACGACGCTGGTCATCGCCCACCGACTCTCCACGATCAGCCTGGCCGACCGGGTGGTGCTGCTCGAAGGCGGACGGGTGGTGGCCGACGGCACCCACGCCCACCTCCTCGAGACGTCGCCCCTCTACACGGAGGTCCTGGCGCAGGCGGCGTCCCGAGAAGCCGCCGACGCTCGAGAAGCCGCCACCGACCTCGACGGCCGAGACGGACCCGGCGTCCCCGGCCCCACCGCCGTGGTGCGCTGATGGCCTGGGGTGGGGGTTTCGGGCCGCCGATGGGTGGTGGCGGACGGCCGGGTGCGCCGGTAGGGAGCCTTCCTTTCGGGGGCATCCCCTCGGAGTTGCAAGCCGGCGTGGACAGCCTGCTGGCGGACGAGCCCGACCATGGACCGCCCCACCGCAAGTTCAGCCAGATTCCCGACGAGACCGAACGCCGCCCCCTCGGCCTGTGGCAGCTCCTGGTTCAGTACCCGCGCCTGCTGGTGGCCGGGGGGATCCTGGTGGTGGTGGTGGCCCTGGCCACCCAGGCCGGCCCCGAGCTGACCGGCATCGCCATCAACGACGGCATGACACCTCACCATCCCCGCCTGTGGTTCGTCGGGGCCATGGCCGGTCTCTACCTGGGCTTCGTCGGCATCACCGCCCTGGCCCAACGCTGGCAGGTCCAGGCCACCGGCCGGCTGGCCGCCGGCGTCATGCACGACCTGCGGATACGAGTCTTCACCCACATCCAGCGGCTGTCGCTCGACTACTTCACGACGGAGAAGGCCGGCGTGGTCATGACCAGGATGACCAGCGACATCGAGAACCTCCAGCAGCTCCTCCAGAACGGACTGGCCCAGTTCGCTATCCAGGCCCTGACCATGATCGTGATCACGGTCATCCTCTTCGCCAAGGATGTCCGTCTGGCGTTCATCACCGTCGTCCTGATCGTCCCCATCCTCACCGTCCTGTCCTTGTGGTTCCGGGTCGTGTCCGAACGTGGGTACCTCCGGGTGCGCGACGGCATCGCCGACGTGCTGACGGACCTATCCGAGAGCCTGCACGGCGTTCGGGTGGTGACTGCCCACAACCGCCAGCGACACAATGTCCTCCACCACCGCAACGTCCTGGGCGAGTACAGGGACGCCAACGACTACACGGCGCACGTCAATGCCGTCTACGCCCCGAGCACCCAGTTGATCGGAGTGCTCGGTCAGGCCGCCCTGCTCGCCATCGGAGGCGACATGGTCGTCCACCACTCGCTGAGCATCGGGACACTGGTGGCGTTCTTCTTGTACTTGAACCGCTTCTTCCAGCCGATCCAGCTCCTCGTCCAGCAGTACAACACCTTCCAGCAGGGTCAAGCCTCGGTGGTGAAGCTCCGTACCTTGCTGGAGACTGAACCAGCGGTGCCCGAGAAGCCCGGTGCCGAGGTCCTCCCTCCGATCGAAGGTGAGATCGTCTTCGAACGCGTCTCGTTCGGCTACGACCCCGAAGCCCCGGTCCTCCATGACGTGGACTTGCGGATCGCGCCCGGTGAGACCGTGGCTTTCGTGGGTCCGACGGGCGCGGGGAAGTCGACGCTGGCCAAGCTCATCACCCGGTTCTACGACCCGACCGCCGGACGCGTGCTCATCGACGGGCACGACCTGCGCGACGTCACCCTGTCCTCACTGCGCCGCCAACTCGGCGTCGTACCCCAAGAGCCGTTCCTCTTCGCCGGTACTATCGGAGAGAACATCGGGTTCGCCCGCCCGGGCGCCACGGACGCCGAGTTGGGCGAGGCGGTCGATCGAGTAGGCCTCACCGACCTGGTAGCCCGCCTCCCCGACGGACTGGACACCGTCGTCCACGAACGGGGGCAGGCCCTCTCGGCCGGCGAACGTCAGCTCATCGCCCTGGCCCGGGCGTTCCTGGCCCACCCCCGGGTGCTGGTCCTCGATGAGGCCACGTCGAACCTCGACCTCCAGTCCGAGACCCAGATCGAGCACGCGCTCGACGCCCTGCTCGAGGAGCGGACCGCCGTTCTCATCGCCCACCGGCTCTCGACGGCTATGCGGGCCGACAGGATCGTGGTGGTGGACGACGGTCGGGTGGTCGAGGTGGGTACCCACGACGAGCTCTCCGCCCGAGGCGGCCGCTACGCCCGGATGTACGACGTGTGGATGCGCCAATCAGACCACCGGCCTCGAGCGTGAGCGCCGCGGCAGACCCAGGAGCGCGCTGAACCCGAGGACCGGGATCAGTACCAGGAGCATCGTGACCCGGTAGCCGAACCCGGTGATGAGCAGGCCGAGCAACGTCGGTATGACCACCGCCACCAGACTGACAACGGCCAGGAACGTGGCGTTGGCCAGGGCCAGCTGCTCGGGGGAGCTGCCACCGGCCACCATGGCCAGCACCACCGGGAACACCAGACCGTGGGGGATCCCCAGGA
Organism: Actinomycetes bacterium; assembly: GCA_021791635.1. Lineage (GTDB taxonomy): Bacteria > Actinomycetota > Acidimicrobiia > Acidimicrobiales > RAAP-2 > JAJYWF01. The sequence continues at coordinate 6,610 of JAJYWF010000058.1, read as the reverse complement.
TGGCCATCGCCACCACCAGCCAGACCAGACCGTGCCCCAGCGACAAGCAGAGCAGGCCCGCGACGGTCACCAAGGCCGATGCCCCCAGCGCTCCGGTCTTGCGTGAGATCGGAGCCTTCCACGCGGCCCAACCCCGGGCGCAAAGTGACATGGCGAAGAAGGCGCCGAAGGCGACTTCGGCGGCAGCGGGCGACGCGCCGTCCACCACGCGGGCCATCGACCCACCGAAGGTCACAACCGCGACGAAGGGCACCTGGTAGATGAGCATCCCGGTCACCGCCGCACGCCACGTCCGATTGCCCAAGAGCTCCCGGTACCGGTCCCACAAGCGCCGTGTGCTCGTCATGGCGGCCGGCGCCGGAGACCCACCTGACCCCGACCCCGATTCCGGAGATCCACCTGACCCCGGGCGGACCTTCCAGGTCCAGAGGAGCACGACGGCCACCACGGGGAAACACGTGAACACGAAGAACGCCGTCGTGAGCGACTGGCCACTCAGCCGCAGCACGAACGCCTCCACCAGCGGCCCCACGGCCAGGCTCAGACTGAGGGCCATGGTGTACAGAGCCAGGTCCCGGTCCCGTCCCGGCCCGCCCCAGCTCCCGGCCATGGTCGTGAGGGTCGGCGTGACCAGACCGCCGCACACGCCCAGCAGCCCGGCCGCCACGGCCATCTGGGCCACTCCCGGTGACGTGGCGAAGAGGCACAGGGCGATCGCCAGACCGACCATGGCGGCGGCGACGGCCAGTCGGCGGCGATCCGGGGGGACGTGCGGCGCCAAGAAGGCGCTGGCCGCGACCCCACAGAGTGCTGATCCGGCCATCACCGCCCCGATGGTCGCCGGGTCGAGGTGCAGGCGCTCGTGCCCGAGGATGGACATGGTGGTCTGGGCCATGTTCTGGCTGCCCCGAAAGAGCATGGTCACGACCAACAGGAGACCAACGACGCTCAGCTTGCGCCGCAGCCGGGCACCCCGGGTCAAGAGATAGACCGCGTCTCGCCCTCCCAGTACGGACGACGGAGCTCGCGCTTGAGCACCTTGCCCGACGGGTTGCGGGGAAGGACATCCACCACGTCGACCGACGTGGGGCACTTGTAGTGGGCCAGACGCTCCCGGCAGTGACCCAGCACCCCTTGGACCCAGCGGTCCCGCTCCTCGGACGCCGGTGCACCGGCGGCCGGAGCCACGACCACCGCCTTCACCGTCTCCCCCCACCGCTCGTCGGGGACGCCGATCACCGCGGCATCCTGCACATCAGGATGCGACATGATGACGTTCTCCACCTCGGCCGGGTACACGTTCTCGCCGCCGGTCACGATCATGTCCTTGATCCGGTCATGGAGGAACACGTAGCCCTCCTCGTCGACGAAGCCGGCGTCACCCGTACGCAGCCAACCGTCGTCCGAGATCGTCCTGGCCGTCTCCTCGGGCCGGCCCCAGTACCCCGACATGTTGTAGGGGGAGCGGGTCCAGATCTCCCCGACCTGGCCCGTGGGCACGTCCACTCCGAGGTCGTTGTCCACGATCCGGATCTCGACGTGGGGGAATGGTCGTCCGGCCGAGCGCAGCAAGTGGCGGCGGGGGCCGTCGGGGCCGTGGGCGCCAGGCGCCAACGAGCAGATGGCGCCGGTGGTCTCGGTCATGCCGTACACCTGAGCAAGATCACACCCCAGCACCCGCAGGCACGACACCAGCACGTCCTCGGAGATGGGGGACGCGCCGTAGAAGACAGTCCGCAGGCTCGAAAGGTCAGCCCGTTCGATGCCCGGGGTGTCCAGGAGGATACGGAGCACCGCCGGCACCACGAAGGTCTCGGTGATCCGCTCGGTCTCCACCAACCTGACGATCTCCGACGGGTCCACGTCGCGCAGCACGACCGACACACCGCCTCGGGACATCCCGCAGAGCGCCCATCCCGACCCACCGATGTGGAACAGGGGCATAGCGACCAAGCTCACCGTGTCCTCCGAGATCCGGAACGTGTCGCCGGCCTCGGACATGGCGGTGGCCAGGTTGGCGTTGGTGAGCATCACGCCCTTCGGGAGCCCGGTGGTGCCCGAGGTGTAGAGCTGGAGCGAGACCTCGTCGGCAGCGGCAACATGCCCGGGGTCCTCGCCGGAGTGCCCGGTCAACCACGCCTCGAAGCCCACGCCGCGGGGTGTCGACATCAGGGGATCGGCTCCGCCGACCGAGCCGGCTCCCGTTCCATCGGTTGAGGCGGCCAGAGCGTCGTCCCACAGCACGACGATCCGGCGCACGTGCGGAAGGTCGGTGGGCATCGCTTCGAGGGCCGGGAGATAGTCGGGGTGGACGACCAGGATCTTGGCCGTCGAGTCGTCGAGCACGCTTCCCAATTCGGGCGGTGCCAGGCGCCAGTTCACCGCCACGTTCACCGCACCGATCAGCGCACCTCCGAAGAGCAGGTCGAAGTACGCGAGGCCGTTGCGGTCCAATATCGCCACCCGATCCCCTGGGCCGACCCCGTCCGCGGCGAGCGACTGGGCCACCCGGCACGATCGGCGGTACTGCTCCTCCCAGGTCCGCCGAGTGGAACCCTCGACCAACATCGGTGCCTCGGGCCGGGCGTCGGCCCAGGACCGCAGCAACCCGGCGACGGTGTAGCGGTCCTGCATCGGTGCTCGGTCCTCCTCGCTCGCGGGCGTCGACCGCCGGACCGTCCCGGCGGTCATCCCACCGGTTCACCTTACGGCGTCTCGATCGCCACCGACGGTGGCGCCACCTGACCCGAGCACACCTTCGCCCCCGAGGAGGGACCCGAGCTCTCCCGGCCCCGGGTCAGGTCGGGAAGTGGAAGGCGGTCCCCGCCTGGTCCACCAGTGTGTAGGCACTCCCCGTGGGTGTGGCGACCATTCCCACGACCGGCGACGAGGGTGGAGCGGACCCGGTCGAGCCCAGGTAGTGCCCACCACCGAAGCTGAACACCCCGCCGTCTGAGGCCACCAGCCAGTAGCCCGTGCCTGTGGGGGCGGCGGTCATGGCCAGGACCGGGGAGTTGAGCGGCGTGCCGCCCATCGAGCCGTAGAAGCGGGCGGCCCCGAAGCTGAACACCCCACCGTCGGAGGCCACCAGCCAGTAGCCCGTCCCTGTGGGGAGGGCGGCCACACCGACGACCGGCTGGTTGAGCGCTCGGCCACCCATCGAGCCGTAGAAGCGGGCGGCCCCGAAGCTGAACACCCCGCCGTCGGCGGCCACCAGCCAGTAGCCCTTGCCTGTCGGGGTGGGGGCCATGGCCACGACCGGCCGGTTGAGCGCCCGGCCGCCCATCGAGCCGTAGAAGCGGGCGGCCCCGAAGCTGAACACCCCGCCGTCGGCGGCCACCAGCCAGTAGCCCTTGGCTGTCGGGGTGGAGGTGATGCCCACGACCGGGTGGGTGGGGGTGATCCCGAGGCTGGGCAGTGTGCCGAACGATCGGGCAGCGCCGTAGGGGGCGACCGCACCCGAAGCGGTGGTGAGCCAGTAGCCCTTGGCTGTGGGCATGGCCCCCATGGCGTCTCCGACCGAGGGCACCGCGACGCGCTCGGCTTGAACCTGGTTCGAGGGCAGCGAGGAGCCGATGGAGTTGGTGGCCTCCACCTCGTAGGAGTACGTGGTGCCGAAGACCGCACTCTGATCCACGTACGAGGTGGTTGTGGCCGCGACGGTGGCGATCTGGGCGAAGGCGGCCCCTGTGGACTCCCTCAGCACTGCGTACCCCCCGAGCGGCGTTCCCCCCGGTGTCACCGGTGGCGACCACGTGAGCTGGACTGTGGTGGCCGTCGAGCGCGCCCGCAGTGTCCGAGGGCTCCCCGGCACGGTGCCCGGGATGACCCGCCGCGACTCCAGCGATGCCTTCCCTGGGCCCTCGCCGTTGGTGGCCGTCACGCTGAACGCGTAGCCGGTCCCGTTCGCCAGCCCCGTCACCGTGCAGGTGAGCGGTCCTTTGGTCCACGTGCAGGTCTTCCCTGTCGGTGTCGAGGTCACCGTGTAGGAGACGATCGGTGTGAACCCGTCTGTCGGGGCCGTCCAGGTCACCACGGCCGAGGTGTTCCCCGGCGTGGCCGTGGGGGCGGCCGGGGCACCGGGCACCGTCACGTAGGTGAAGGCTGTGGCCAACGTCCCGGTCCCCCCGGTGGCCGTCACCTTCACGCTCACCGTACCCGGGGTGTGGGCCGAGGTGTGAGCGGTGATCTTGGTGGGCGATGTGACGTGGACTGTGGTGGCCGTGCCGCCGAATGTGACAGACGTGGCTCCTGTGAGGTTGGTGCCGGTGATGGTCACCGGAGTGCCCCCCGCAGTGGTGCCCTTGGCCGGTGTGACCGAGGAGACCGTGGGCTTTGTGAGGAAGGTGAATGTGCCGGACGAGGTGGCCGTGCCGCCCACCGTGGTGACCGAGATCTTGACCCCACCCGGCGTGTGGGCCTTGGTCGTGGCCACGATGGTGGTCGAGCTCTTCACTGTGTAGGTGGCCGCTGTTGTGGCCCCGAAGGTGACCTTGGTGGCCCCGGTGAACCCGGTCCCGGTGATGGCGACGGTGGTCCCCCCCGTCGCCGGGCCGTCGCTCGGGGTGAAGCTGGTGACGGTGGGTCCGGCCACGTAGGTGAAGGCCGTGGCCAATGTCCCGGTCCCCCCGGTAGCGGTGACCTTCACGGACACCGCACCCGGTGTGTGGGCCGGGGTGTGAGCGGTGATCTTGGTGGGCGATGTGACGTGGACTGTGGTGGCCGCTGTCGTCCCGAAGTCGACGGCACTGGTTCCTGTGAAGTTGGTGCCGGTGATGGTGACCGCGGTGTTCCCCGTCGTCGGTCCCTCAGAAGGGGTGACCGAGGAGACCGTGGGCTTTGTGAGGAAGCTGAATGTGCCGGTGGAGGTGGCCGTCCCCCCGGTCGTGGTGACCGAGATCTTGACCCCACCGGGGGTGTGGGCCTTGGTCGTGGCCACGATGGTGGTCGAGCTCTTCACTGTGTAGGTGGCCGCTGTTGTGGCCCCGAAGGTGACCTTGGTGGCCCCGGTGAGGTTGGACCCTGTGATGGTGACCGGAGTGCCCCCCGTCGCCGGGCCGTCGCTCGGGGTGAAGCTGGTGACGGTGGGTCCGGCCACGTAGGTGAAGGCTGTGGCCAAGGTCCCAGTCCCCCCGGTGGCCGTTACCTTCACGGACACCGCACCCGGTGTGTGGGCCGGGGTGTGAGCGGTGATCTTGGTGGGCGATGTGACGTGGAGTGTGCTCGCTGGTGCTGTCCCGAAGTCCACCGATGTGGCCCCTGTGAGGTTGGTCCCGGAGATGGTGACCGCGGTGCCCCCTGTCGTCGGGCCCTCAGAAGGGGTGACCGAGGAGACCGTCGGCTTTGTGAGGAAGGTGAATGTGCCGGTCGAGGTGGCCGTGCCGCCCACCGTGGTGACCGAGATCTTGACCGCACCGGCTCCGTGTGCCGCGGTGTGGGCGGTGATCTTGGTTGTGCTTGTCACCGTGTAGGAGCCGGCTGTTGTGGCGCCGAACTTGACGTCACTGGCCCCGGTCAACCCGGTCCCTGAGATGGTGACGTTCGTCCCCCCCGTGGCGGGGCCGTCGGTCGGGGTGAAGCCCGAGATGGCCGGCCCCGTAGCGTGCGCCCACGTCCAGGTTGTCCCGAGGTAGCCGCTTACTGAACCGTAGCCGCCGAAGAGGAGCATGGTGCCGTTCGCCGGGTCGTAGGCCATCGAGGCGAGATCGCGCGCCTCGGGGGTTGTACCGGTGGGGTGCTGCTCGGTCCACGTCGTCCCGTTCCACGTCCAGGTTGTCCCGAGATTGGTACTGACGTAGCTGTAGCCGCCGAACAGGAGCATGGTGCCGTTGGACGGGTCGTAGGCCATCGAGGCGTCGTCGCGGGCGGGAGGGGTTGTGCCGGCGGGATGCTGCTCGGTCCATGTAGTCCCGTTCCACGTCCAGGTTGTCCCGAGATCTGTACGGTCGCTACCTCCGAAGAGGAGCATGGTGCCGTTGGCCGGGTCGTAGGCCATCGAGGCGTTGAACCGGGCGGCGGGGGTGGCACCGGTGGGGTGCTGTTCGGTCCACGTCGTCCCGTTCCACGTCCAGGTTGTCCCGTACGTGCCTGTTGCGCTAGAGCCGCCGAAGAGGACCATGGTGCCATTCGCCGGGTCGTAGGCCATCGAAGCGTAGGCACGGGCGGGAGGGGTTGTGCCGGTGGGGTGCTGCTCGGTCCACGTCGTCCCGTTCCACGTCCACGTTGTCCCGAGGGCGCCCGATATCCGGCTGCCGCCGAAGAGGACCATGGTGCCATTCGCCGGGTCGTAGGCCATCGAGGCGCTGGTGCGGGATGGAGGGACTGTGCCGGTGGGGTGCTGCTCGGTCCACGTCGTCCCGTTCCACGTCCACGTTGTCGAGACGGGGCCTGTCGTTGTCTCATATCCGCCGAAAAGGACCGCCGTGCCGCTGCCCGGGTCGTAGGCCATCGAGGCGCCGTAGCGAGCGGGGGGGGTTGTGCCGGTAGTGAAGAACACACGGGACCACCCGTAGGCGAGGGCGGGCACGTCACCGAACGTCCAGGTTGTCCCGACATCCACCTTTGTTGAACCGAGTGTTTGCTGTCCCCCGAAGAGCACCATGGTGCCGTT
>JAJYWF010000147.1 GCA_021791635.1 Actinomycetes bacterium | reverse complement strand
AGGGGCGACGTCGTGCACAGTGACCGGGCTCACGAACGGCACGTCCTACACGTTCACGGTCGTGGCCAAGAACTCGGTGGGCACAGGATCGGCGTCGCCGACATCGACACCGGTCACCCCGGCCACCCTCCCGAGCGCACCGGCCAAGCCCACCGTGACCCGGGGCAACGGTTCGGTCAAGGTCACATGGACCGCTCCCACAGACGGGGGGAGCACCATCTTGTCCTACACGGTCACCGCCCACGGCACGGGCTCGGGCACAGGGAAGACCTGTACCACCACAGGGGCGACGTCGTGCACAGTGACCGGGCTCACGAACGGCACGTCCTACACGTTCACGGTCGTGGCCAAGAACTCGGTGGGCACAGGATCGGCGTCGCCGACATCGACACCGGTCACCCCGGCCACCGTCCCGAGCGCACCGCGGACACTCGCCGCCAGCGCCAGTGCCACCGCCATCACCATCACCTGGGCTCCGCCGGTGTCGTCGGGTGGCACATCCGTCCGCTCGTACGAAGTGTTCCGGGGGACTTCGCCGGGTGTCGTGGGGACACGCCCTCTGGCCACCGTCGGTCCGACAACGACGAAGTTCACCGATACCTCGGCTATCGCGGGAGTTCGCTACTACTACGAGGTGGCGGCGACCAACGGGGTCGGTATGTCCGCGTACTCGACCGAGCTCTCCTCCATGCTCCTGTCGAGCGGGGCCCTCGGAGACCACATGGCGGGCACGTCGACAGGCGGTGGGTACTGGATCGTGACGGCCACAGGCCAGGTCACGGCCTACGGGCCGGCACAGAGCTTCGGTTCGATCAGCTCGCTCGGCATCACCGTGCACGACATCGTCGGCATCGCCCCCACCCCGACCGACAAGGGGTACTGGCTCGTCGGGGCAGACGGCGGGGTGTTCGCCTTCGGTGACGCCCGCTACTACGGCTCCATGGGCGGCAAGGCGCTGAACGAGCCCGTCGTGGGCATGGCCCCGGTCCCGACCGGTGAGGGCTACTGGCTGGTGGCCGCCGACGGGGGGGTGTTCGCCTTCGGGGGCGCCCGGTTCGACGGCTCCATGGGCGGTAAGGCCCTGAACCAGCCCGTCGTGGGCATGGCCCCGGTCCCGACCGGTGAGGGCTACTGGCTGGTGGCCGCCGACGGCGGGGTGTTCAGCTTCGGGAGCGCCCAGTTCGACGGCTCGATGGGTGGCAAGGCCCTGAACAAGCCGATCATCGCCATGACTGCCTCCCCCTCTTCGGGCGGCTACTGGCTGGTGGCCGCCGACGGCGGGGTGTTCAGCTTCGGGAGTGCTCGCTTCTTCGGGTCGACCGGCTCGGAGCCACCACCGTCGACGATGGTCGGTCTGGTCTCCACACCTGCGGGCACCTCCTACATGGAAGTGGACCAGGCGGGAACCTCGTACCGCTTCGGGAACTGAGCTCCGGCTGGCGCGCCGTTGACCAGTCGTGAGGTCACAGCCCCAGGGCGGCGCCGGTCGGGCTCCTCGGATCCGATGCCCCGGTCATCAGGACACCGCCCCGACGGTGCCGGACCGCCACCACCTGGCTGCACCCGACGTCAACCGGAGAGAGCGCCCCGACCAGCTGCACCGATCGGCCTGACCGGGTGAACCACTCCCGCCACTGCTCGGGCACGTCGGACTCCATCAGCACACCACGGTTCGGCTCGTCCCAGAGATGGAAGGGAGGGCTGCCGGGCGCGTGCAGCACGACGCGAGGGGCCGCGACCGCGCTCGCCGGGTCTTCCCCGGCGTGGAGCATGCGGGCCATGATCTGGAGGATCACCTGGGGCTGTGAGTCTCCCCCCATCGCGCCCACCACGTGGGACAGCGTCCCGTCACCTCGGGTCACCATTGCCGGCGAGAGCGTGTGCGGAGGGCGACGGCGAGGGCCGTACTCGGCGGGATGGCCGGGGCGGAGCGAGAAACCGAGCCCCCGATTGTGCAGGAACACTCCGCTCGATCCGGCGACGATGTGGGAGCCGAAGTCGAGGGCGTTCGATTGGGTGAGGGATATACCCATCCCCTCGCCGTCGACCACGGACAGGTGGGTGGTGTCACCATCGCCGAAGGCCACCTCGTCGCGGACCGGATCCACCGGCGACGGCGGCGGTGCTCCGGCCGACCTGGTGCGGGTGGTCCTGGCGTCGTCGGACAGCGCATCGATCCGGGTGTCGGCGAGGAGCGCCATCCCGTCGGCTCCGTCGTAGAGGACATCGGGCCGATCCCGTCCGGCCGCGTCACACGCGTCCATGAGCAGCCCGGCGAACATCGGATCCGCCGAATCGGTGGGAAGGTCCAGGATCTCGGCGATCGAGGCCGAGGCCAGGGTGAGGTAGCCCTGCGACGGCGGAGGCACCGTCCACCACGTGTGCCCGAAGGCAGTCCGGTGCAGCGGCTCCTCCCAGGTGGCCAGCGGTGCGGTCAGGTCGGCGGGCTCGAACTCCCCATCCCCCAGCATGAGCAGCTCTCTCCCGAACTCCCCGCCGTAGAACCCGTCCCGGCCATGCTCCGCCACGGCGCGCAAGGTCCTGGCCAACCGCGGGAGACGGACGACCTGGTCCACTTCGAGCGGTCTCCCTGAGGGACAGAGCTCGGTGGGGCCGGTGCCGGAGAGCAGTGAGCTGGCCAGAACGAGGAGCAGCGACGCACCGAACCCCTCGGTCGCCAACGTGATGGCCGGCTCCAGGACCGTTTCGAGCGCCAGCCGACCGAACCGCCCGT
>JAJYWF010000146.1 GCA_021791635.1 Actinomycetes bacterium | reverse complement strand
GACATCGCGAGTCTCTGAACTGGGCAAACGCGCTGGTCAGGGTGTCTTTTTTCAGAAACTTCCGAAACGCCGGAACGTCAGCTCATCGGGCTATCCCGGAAACCTCCGCTAGGAGGTGCGCGATGAGCGTGACGGATGGCAATGGGCGGCGCACGCGCCGGCTGACTATCAACGAAGATGCCCAGGCCATGCTGGAGGAGGCCCGGCGGGAGGGGATCGAGACGGCTTGGGACCGCCTGGCCGCTCAAGAGCCCCAGTGCGGGTACTGCGTGCTGGGCGTCAGCTGCCGCAACTGCGCCATGGGGCCCTGCCGTATCGACCCGTTCGGCGAGGGTCCCCAGAAGGGAGTCTGCGGGGCCGACGCCGACGTCATCGTGGCTCGCAACCTGGGCCGCATGATCGCCGGTGGCGCCTCGGCGCACTCCGACCACGGCAGGGACATCCTCGAGGTGTTCGCGGCCGCCGCTCTGGGAGAGGCCCCCGCGTACCGCCTGGCCGACGACACCAAGCTGCGCAAGCTGGCCGAGGACATCGGTGTGGAGGTCGACGGGCGCGGCATCGAGGAGATCGCCGTGTCGGTGGCCGATGCACTGTTCGAGGACTACGGCAGCCGTAGGGATCGCCTGGCCCTCACCGCGCGCGTTCCGGCACCTCGCCGAGAACGCTGGGATCAGGTGTCGATCAGCCCCCGGGGGATCGACCGCGAGAACGTGGAGATGATGCACCGCACCCACATGGGGGTGGACAACGACCACGTCAACATCTTGTTGCACGCCTTGCGGACCAGCTTGTCCGACGGGTGGGGCGGGTCCATGGTGGCAACGGAGCTCTCGGACGTGCTGTTCGGCACGCCGAAGCCCGTCGTCTCCGAGGTGAACCTGGGCGTGCTCCGTCACGATCAGGTCAACATCGCCCTGCACGGGCACAACCCCGTGCTCTCGGACACGATCGTCCAGGCCGCCTCGGACCCCGAGCTTCTCGACCTGGCCCGTTCCTACGGGGCGACTGGCATCAATCTGGTGGGTCTGTGCTGCACGGGCAACGAGCTTCTGATGCGTCGCGGGGTGCCGATGGCCGGCAACCACCTGATGCAGGAGCTCGCCCTGATCACCGGGGCGCTCGAGGCGATGGTCGTCGACTACCAGTGCATCATGCCCTCGGTCACCGACGTGGCCAAGTGCTATCACACCAAGGTCATCTCCACCGCCGACAAGGCCAAGTTCCCCGGTGCCACCCATATCTCCTTCGATCCCCGTCGGGGCTTGGAGATCGGGAAGCAGATCGTCCGGCTGGCGGTGGAGACCTACCCGGACCGCAACCCCGAGCGCGTCCGCATTCCGGTCGAGCCGGTGCGGTGGATGGGCGGTTTCTCGGTCGAGGCCATACTGGGAGCCCTGGGCGGCACTCCGACGCCGCTCGTGGAGGCGATCAAGTCCGGTGCCATTCGCGGGGCCGTGGGGGTGGTCGGGTGCAACAATCCCAAGATCCCCCAGGACTTCGCTCACGTCGAGCTCACCCGACGGTTGATCGAGCACGATGTCCTGGTGGTGGTCACGGGCTGCGCGGCAGTGGCCAACGGGAAGGCCGGCCAGATGTTGCCGGAGTCGGCGGCCATGGCCGGGCCCGGCTTGCGCTCGGTGTGCGAGGCGCTCGGGATCCCGCCGGTGCTGCACATGGGCAGCTGCGTCGACAACAGCCGGATCCTGGTGCTCGCCGCCGCGTTGGCCGATGCCCTGGGTGTCGACATCGACCAGCTCCCGCTCGCTGGAGCCGCGCCGGAGTGGTACTCGGAGAAGGCCGTGTCGATCGGTGCGTACGTCGTGGCCAGTGGCATCACCACCGTCCTGGGGGTGCAGCCACCGATCTTCGGGAGCCCCCACGTGGTGGAGCTCCTCACCGCTGGGCTCGAGGAGGTGGTCGGCGCCAGGTTTGCCGTCGAGCCCGACCCCGTGCGGGCGGCCATCCTGATCCGGCGGCACATCGAGGCCAAGCGCCAGGCGCTCGGCCTGGCGCACCTCGACCCGGCCGCCATCGAGGAGGTCCCGCTGGCGACCTCACCGGTTCGATGACCTGCGGGCCGGACACCGACGGCCATCCGGCAGAGCGCCATCTCGCTCACGGCGGCCACTCGCCGGTGGGCGGTACCCGCATCGTGGTGGCTGGGAAGGGCGGGGTCGGCAAGACCACCCTCACGGCGATGCTGGCCCGGTGGCTCGGCCGGTCGGGTATCGACGTGGTGGCGGTGGACGCAGACGAGCAGATGAACCTCGCCGTCGCTCTCGGCCTCGATCCGGAGGTCGCCGCTGCACTGGTTCCGCTCGCTGCTGCAGCCGCCTACGTCGAGGAAAAGACCGGGGCGGCGCCCGGCGAGGGGGCTGGCGGTCTGCTGCGCCTCAACCCGGACGTGACCGATGTCGTCGACCGTCTTGCCGTGCCGGTCCCCGACCGAGTCCGCCTGCTCGTCATGGGAGGCGTGCGCGGTGCTGGCGCTGGCTGCCTGTGCCCCGAGACCTCGCTGCTCGCAGCGGTCGTCCGAGCCATGCGGCTCCGCCAGCACGAGGTCGTGGTCATGGACACCCACGCGGGGGTCGAGCACTTCGGCCGTTCGCTGGCACTCGGGTTCGATCAGGCGGTGATCGTGGCCGACCCGACGTTCAACGCGATCCAAGTGGGCATGGACACGGTCCGTCTGGCACAGGAGCTCGGGATCGCCACCGCGCACCTCGTGGTCAACCGCGTGCGGGATGCCG
>JAJYWF010000145.1 GCA_021791635.1 Actinomycetes bacterium | reverse complement strand
CAATACGACGTCGTCGCCGGGGGCGAGGGTGGCGCCCAGGAGGGCCCGGAAGCCTCGAGCCACCTCGGGTTCATCGCCCACCAGGGCGGCAAGGGTCATCGGTGGTCGGGCCATCCTGTGCTCCATTCGTGTCGCTCGAGGGCGGGTCATCCCGCCCGGCGTCCGTGCCGGCGTCCGGGTCCCCATCGGCACGACCACCACCGGCCTGCAGCACCGATTCGGGAGTCAAGTCGGGGCTCGGGGGTGCCGATGGAGATGGTGTCCCACCGCCCGGTGGGGCGTGGGGGGTACGGCCGCACACGGAAGTGCGGTCGCCCGGCAACGAGGAGGATACGGATGTCTTCTCTGGTGGTGGACACCAACCTTTCGGCCCTTCAGGCCCTCAACGACCTGAACGCGACCGACAATTCCATGACGACAGCGATCAAGCGCCTGTCGTCGGGCTTGAAGATCCAGACGGCGGCCACAGGGCCGGCGCAGTACGTGATCAGCCAGGCCCTCGAGTCCCAGTCCAACGGCTACAACACGGCCATCCAGAACGCCCAGGACGGGGTCTCCATGATCCAGACGGCCTCGGGTGCGCTCGGCCAGATCTCGTCCATCCTCCAGACGATGGACCAGCTGGCCCTCACCTCGGCCAACGGGGCGACCCAGACAACCACCTCGTACACGGCCAACCAGGCCGAGTTCAAGGACCTGCTGACATCGATCGACGAGATCGCCAAGACGACCACGTTCGGCCAGCAGAAGCTGCTGGTGACAGGCTTCTCCGGGACCCTGCAGGTCGGGGCGTTCAACAAGACGACACAGCAGATCAAGTTGACAATCACCTCGGTCACATCGGCGAAGCTCGGGCTGACCGGGACGGCGGCGGTGGCCAAGAGCGGCAACATCACCCTGACCACAGGAAAGGTCACGCTCACCACAACAGTGACCTTCACCATCAAGGTCGGCAAGACATCGACAACCACCTACACAGTGAAGGTGGCGAAGGGCAGCTACACGCTGACAACACTGGCCGCCCAGGTCAACAAGGTGGCCGGCTCCAAGGTGACGGCCTCGGTGGTGGCGCTGACCGGCGCAACAGCGGGCAAGTACCAGCTCGACTTCACCACCGTCGCCACCGGGGCGACAGCCAAGGTGGTCGTGAAGGCGAAGGCCTCGGGAACGGGGACGACAGCGGCGACCCTGGGCCTCACAGCGACAAAGACGGGCACCGGCTCGGGGTCCGGCTCGGCGGCCATCACAACCGTGACAAAGGCCCAGAAGGCGATCACAGCCATCCAAGCGGCGCTCAAGACGGTGGACACACTCGCCTCGAAGGTGGGGGCCACCCAGAACGAGCTGCAGGCCATCGTGGCCAACCTCACCGTTGGCCAGCAGAACCTGCAGGCCGCCAACAGCCAGCTGGTCGACGTGAACATGGCCCAGGAGATGACCACATTCTCGACCGACCAGATCCTCATGCAGACCGGCGTCTCCATGCTGGCCCAGGCCCAGCAGGCGCCGTCGCTGGTCCTGAAGCTCATCTGATCACCAGGGGAGCGGGCGCATGGGGGACGCCCGCTGGAGGGGGAGCAGAGCAGCCGCGGCCGGGGCGAACGCCCCGGCCGCGGCGCTCCCGCGTCGGGGTGCTCCAGCTGTCGCACCCGTGTGGCAGTAGCCTGCACGGCGATGTCTCCCGAGACCCTCCAGCGCCCGTCCGACGCGCCGGTCCCCGGCGACAGGGCGGTGCAACCCGGGAAGGGCCCGGCCGGCCTCGCTCCGCCCACCTCGGGCGGCAACGGGGGATCGGGTTCCGACGGTGGCGGTCGCTCGGGAGGCGGGGACGGGGGCGGGGGCGAGCCGGAGCCGGGGTCGGGGTCGGGGGCCACCGGCCGCCGGACGGGCCGTTGGCTGGCCGAGTGGGCGGTGATCGTGGTGGTCGCCGTGGCGGTGGCGTTCCTGGTCCGGACCTTCGTGGCCCAGACCTACTACATCCCCTCCACATCGATGTACCCGACCCTCAAGCGAGGCGACCGGATCATCGTCGACAAGCTGGCGTTCGATTTCGGGTCCATCCAGCGTGGCGACATCGTGGTCTTCCGCCGGCCCCCGGCGGAGCACTGTGGCGGGACGCCGGTGCCCGACCTGGTCAAACGAGTGATCGGCCTGCCCGGGGACGTCGTGTCGGCCCGCGGCGGCCACGTCTACGTCAACGGCAAGGAGCTCCCCCAACCGTGGCTCCCCAAGACACCGGCCCCCTTCACCCGGGCCAACCGCACCTACACGACAGCGGAGACATACCTGCGACACCCCTACCGGGTGCCCGCCAACGACTATTTCATGATGGGCGACGACCGGCAGATCTCGTGCGACAGCCGCATGTGGGGCCCGGTCAAGCGCTCTTACATCGTGGGCAAGGTGGACGTCATCGTCTGGCCGTTCTCCCAGTTCCGCTTCTTCTTCTGACCCACCGGGCCCGAGCTCCCGCCGGTACCCCGAGCCGGCCGGTCCGCCGGAGGCTCGGTAGACTCGAGCCGCACCATGGACCTCAGCCCGGCCCATCTCCTCATCCTCCTCGTCGTGGCCGTCGTCCTGCTCGGGCCGAAACGGCTCCCCGAGGTGGCCCGCCAGCTGGGCGGTGCCTGGCGGCGCCTGCGCGACTTCCGCGACCGGGTCGAGCACGAGCTGCGGAGCACCGTCCCGGACCTCCCCTCCAGCCGGGACCTGGCCCGGTTCGCCCGGTCCCCCGTCGCCCTCCTCGACCAACTCGCCTCCATGCCCGCCGACCGGGACGCCCCCGTGGT
>JAJYWF010000144.1 GCA_021791635.1 Actinomycetes bacterium | reverse complement strand
TCCCGGGCAACACCTCGGACCAGGTGATCATCTGCACCATCGAGGACGACCTGGCCGGATGGATGCTCAACCGGGTGGTGTGGGTGGCCGAGCGCGGGTTCAACTCGGTGGCCAACCGGGCCCGCCTCCAACGCGGTGGTGGCCACTACGTGGTGGCCGAGAAGTTGCGCAACGCCAGCGGTGAGGCGAAAGAAGCCCTCTCCCGTCCGGGTCGCTATCACACCGCCGCCGGCAACCTCCAGGTGAAAGAGGTCCGGGTCGGCGAGGGTGCTCGTGCACAACGGTTCGTCGTCTGCCACAACCCCGAGGCCGAAGAGCGTGACCAACAGGTCCGGGCCAACCTTGTCACCTATCTAGAGACCCAGATCGATGGCGCCGACGAGTGGTCCAAGTCCAAGCGTGACGAACTGGCCGGACGGCTTCGCACCACCCCGGCACTCTGGCGGCTTGTGCGCCGTCTCTCCGATGGTCGTTTCCGGATCGACAAGGCGGCCATCGCCGAAAGGGCGAAGCTCGACGGCAAGTGGTTGTTGCGCACCAGCGACGACAGCCTCACCCCCACCGATCTGGCCCTCGCCTACAAGCAGCTCCTCGAAGTCGAGGGCGGCTGGAGGGACATGAAGGGCTCACTCGGCCTGCGGCCCGTCTTCCACCATCGAGAGGACCGGATCCGGAGCCACATCCAGCTCTGCTGGTTGGGACTCCTCCTCATGTGGGTCATCGAGAACGGCACCGGTGACACCTGGCGCAACGTCCGCCACGAACTCGAGCGCATGCACCTCGTGACCATGGAGACCGCCGAAGGGCGGATGGCACGGCGCACCAACACGACCTCTGGTCAAGCCGAGATCCTGGCCAAGCTCGACATCACCGAACCTGGTCGGTTCCTCGACTTCGAGATTCCGACCCCCTCCGCGTAGTCCCAGCTCACAGGCTCGCGTAGTAACACGCCTCGAACCGCAACTCGCGCCCGTTCTCCCAGCTCATTTCCCATTTCTGGGGAGGTCGTGTGCCCATCATCTCAGTAAGTCCGGTCAGTGATCAGATGCTCGGGTAGTCACAGCTGGCGAGCATCCCTCCACCCAGGACCGAGGCTCCCCTATCTCGCTGGAGGTCGCTTCCCGCGTGGAGCAGTTCGGGCAAGTCGTCGGCAAAGTGCCGGCCAAGAGAACCGACCCCGGGGATCGTCTCAGGACGTCCGCCGGTTCGGAAGGCCTCGGCTACGACGACAGCTCGGGTGGCACCGAGGCCAATGCAGCCTGAACGGCATCGATCAGGCTGCGCGCCGACGCTGCAGTCAGCTCGACCGCGACCCGAGCCGACGGACCCTTGGTGGGATCGGCCAGGTCGATGTTCAAAGTATGGGTGGCCATGGCGTGGACCGGGTGGTCGAAGTAGACCGTCGCCTCTCTCACCTGGAACCAGCTGCCGCCGGGGCCCTTCGCACTGCCGTCGATGTTCTTCTTCTCGGTGGAATAGGTGCACATAGCGTCAGCTCCCCAGGTGCTCGGCGAAGAACGTGGCGATCCGCTCCCAGCCGTCGTTGGCAGCGGCGACGTTGTAGGACGGCCGATCAGGGGAGAAGAAGGCATGTCCCGCCCCCTCGTAAGAGTGGAATTCGAACTGCTTGCCGTGCTCGGTGAGGATCTGCTCGAGCTCCTTCACCTGTTCAGGGCTCGGGAACTGGTCGTCGGCTCCGAAGAGCCCAAGGAGTGGACAGCCGAGATTCGGGAGCTGTTCGACCAGATTGGTGACCTTCAGGGGGAAGCCTTCAGGCGGGGTGCCGGTGACGAAGGCGCCGTAGCAGTCCACGGCCGCATCCAAGCCAAGATTGCATGCGGCGAGGACGCTCTGGCGGCCGCCTGAGCAGTAGCCGATGACTCCCACCTTGCCGTTGGAGGTGTCGAGCGAGCGCAGATGGGAGGCAGCACCGCCGACATCACCCACCAGGCGGTCGTCGGGGACGCCTCCAGAGGCACGGGCCGTTGCCGCAGCGTCATCGGGGCTCGCTCCGGGCGCCTCGCGCCAGTAGAGGTTGGGGCAGATGGCGTCGTAGCCCAGCTCGGCGAAGCGCCGCGCTATCTCCTTCGTGGAGCGGTCGAAGCCCGGCATGTGGTGGATGACCACGACTCCACCCCGCTTCGCCTCGCCTTCAGGCCGGGCCAGGTAGGCCTCGATCTCGTCGCCCCGGTGACCCGAGATCCTGATCGTCGTTGCGCTCAGGTCTTCACTCATTCCGCTGTGCCCTCCATTCTTTCGAATTCTTCGCCGACCTTCGGCAGTCGAGGCATCGACCCCGGAGCCGTTCGCTCCCACGTCGCCTTCGACGACCCGCCAGCGCCGACCCAGGCGCGGGCGGACGTCGGGCGGAGGGAGAAGTTCACGTCGGGGTGATCGTACCGGCCCCGGGCCCGTGGGTGACGTTCAGCGCCAGCAATTTCATGGACACGATCACAAGCAGTGGATGATGGGGTCCTGTCACTACGCCCCCGGTGTCACCACGACGGGATCGGTCGAAAAGGCGCGCCCCAGAGGGCGTCGTTCGGCGGGAGCCTCGTGACGGTCCTGGTGGACAGCGTGTGATTTGGTGGAATTTCCCCGATGAAGGTCCGGGACGGCTTGAGGTGGCCAGAGGGAGTCACCGGCACGCCCAACCTGGTTCGGCCAAGGCGGCGACCGCGCCCGGGCACCCCGAGGAGCTCTGCTCCCCCATGAAGGTGGTTAGGCGGTGATCCCCACGATCGGGGCGTTGAGGGCCTTGCCTCCCATCGAGCCGTCGAAGGCGGCGTTGCCGAAGGCGAAGATCCCGCCGTCGGAGGCCACCTCCCAGTAGCCCCCGCCTG
>JAJYWF010000143.1 GCA_021791635.1 Actinomycetes bacterium | reverse complement strand
GCGAACCCCGGTGGTGTGGTGACCGGCGTCACCTTCTCCTCGGGCTCGACGACCCTGAGCGGTGACTTCTCCGGCGTCCCGGCAGATGCTGCCGTCTACGGCGCCGGCATCCCCCTCACCGCGGTGACCACGGCGGCTGGGACCTCCAGCTCCATCACCATCAGCGAGGCGACGACGGCGGCCAGCACCGGCGAGACCGTCGGCTGGGCGCCCTTTGCTGGCCTGACCTTCACCGACAAGAGCTTTGCCACGCCGGCGACGGCCTTTACGACCAACGCTCCGACCACCCTCACCACGGGCACGGCTGGCATCGGGCTCACCAGTGTGAGCAAGTGGACCTTCTACCTGACTACGGCCAGCGGCTTCGTCCTTCCCGGCGCGAACTTCGGTGGTGGCGGCAACGGCGCTGGTTCGTCGTCGGCGAACACCTGCATCGAGACGGGCTACGTCAACTCGACCACGCCCGGCCCGGCCCTCTACAGCCAGCCGGGCCCCATGCTGCCCTACGGCCTCACCACGCCGCTGGTGGCGACGGCCACCACCGGTAGCGGTGCCACCCTCGACTCGGTCCCGACGGACTTCCAGCCCGGCGCGTACGCCAACCTCGGCGAGCCGGCTCCGGTAGCAAAGAGCGAGACCGTGTCGATGGGCACCGGCCAGTCGACCACCATCACGCTGCCGACCGTGCCTGGTAACTCGGCCTACCCGGTTGCCTCGTGCGCCTTGGTGGCGAAGTCGATCTCCAATACGGGTGGCGGGTCGGTCAACCTGACGGTTGCCATCAGCAACTCGCCGACCGTGTGCCAGGCGACCCTGACGGACAGCGACACGGCGCCGGAGACGTACACCTTCCAGTTCACCGCCACCAACGACTACGGGACGCCCGAGACGAGCGCTCCGGGGACGATCACGGTGAGCGTCGGTACGCCACCGGTCGCCCAGCCCATCTCGGAGACGGTCAACCCCGGCCTGTTGGTCCTGAGCTGCAGCGCCCCCGGCACCTCCGGCTACCCGACGCTGGGTTGCGGGACGATCAACATGCCGTCCGTCACCCTGAACGGCCTGGCCCAGACCAAGTTGGGCGCCGCCAACCCCATCTTCGTGTCGGACAACCGGGGCAATCCCGCCGTCGGCTGGTCGCTGACGGCGTCGATGATCCCGAGCTCCTCGGCGGTCAACAGCAACAAGGCGTGTGCCACTGTCGCCGCCTTCTGTGACTCCACGGTGGGCTCGAATGCCTCCAACCCGAACGGTCAGATCGCTGCCAAGTACCTGAGCATCAAGCTCACTGGCTGGAATGCCTACTCGGGCACGCTCAACGCAGCGCCCTCGCTGACGGGCACCGGAGGCAACTTCGGCACGACCGTCTCCCTGGGCAGCGCCGCAGCCGGTGAGAGTGGCGGCACGTTCGTGATGCACGCCACCTACTCGCTGTACGTCCCGGCGTCGGTGTACGCAGGAACGTACATCGGGACGGTGGAGTACCTGGTCAGCTAAGTCAGGTACGTCCCAGTTCGTAGGCAGGGGGGTGGCGCCACCGGCGCCACCCCCCTGTTGCGGACCGGCCACCCGGAGCCGTGCCGGCACCGCTACCGGGAGGAAGCCAGCGTGTGCCGGTGACAGTCCGGTAGCCGCCCGTAGGTGGCAGTACTGTCGGACAGCGCCGCCTCGTGCGGCGCACAGATGGCTTTTTGGGGCGACAGGGACGCCGCCCCGTCGTGAAAGGTGATGGCGGTGCGTGCAGACCAGCCGAGGAACGGAGTCCGACAGGGACGGAGCCTGCCGCGAGGACATCGGGGCCCCACCTACCTGCTCGTCCGCCTCGGCCTCGCGGTCGTCGCCGGGTTCGTCGCCCTGGTCTTTCTGCCAGGGCTCGCCGGGGCCGCCTCGAACGGGAGCTGGAGCGTCTTTCCCACCACGGCGGCGGGCCAACAGCCCCGGCCCTACTTCCAGCCGCTGTTGGCGCCGGGCTCCAACTATCCGGACTCGGTGACGATCGTGAACCAGACGACGTCGCCCATCACCTTCAAGCTCTACGCCGCCGATGCCTTCAATGCGGCAAGCGGGGCGTTCGCCCTCAACCCACCCACTGCTCCCCAGCACGGGGTCGGGAGCTGGGTCCACCTGTCCGTCTCGCAGGTGACGGTTCCGGGGAGGAGCGAGGCGCTCGTTCCCTTCACGATCAACCCCCCCGCCGACGCAACCCCCGGGTTCCACGTCGGCGGGATCGTGGCCGAGCAGACCACCGGGACGATCACGAAGGCCGGCGCCATCCACTTCAACGTGGTGCAGGCCGTCGGCACCCGGGTCTACGCCCGCATCATCGGCCCGCTCCACCCGTCGCTCGCCGTCACGGGCGTGTCGGTGCAGACCCAGACCTCGGTCGGGACGCAGTTCGGTGGCGGTGCACGGACCGAGGTCCGCTACACCATCACCAACACCGGCAACGTGCCGCTCACGCCGACCGTTGCCGTGTCGGTGTCCCCCCTCCTCGGAAGCGGTCCGAAGCCGGTCACGAAGAAGCTGCTCCAGCTCCTGCCGGCAAACCGGGTGACCGTCACGGTCCCCTTCGGGAGCGTGGTTCCCTTCGGCAGCCTCGGCGCGCACGTACGGGCGACGGCGACCGGGGTCGTCGCCACTGGCAACGGATCGTCGGTCGTCGTGCCCTGGGGCATCGTCGGCATCGTGGTGCTCGTGATCGGCGGCCTGGTCTTCTGGAGGCGTCGTCGACGCCAGAGGGCCCAGCCTGACGGTGAGGCCGAGCCGGAAGCTCCTCCCCGAGAGCCTGCTTCGAGCGCTTCGCACAGCTGAGTGCCCGGCGTGTCCCACACTCGTCCTTCCGTACCGGGCC
>JAJYWF010000057.1 GCA_021791635.1 Actinomycetes bacterium | reverse complement strand
CCCGTGGTCGTCGCTCCCACCACCACGACCACCACGACCACCACGACCACCACGTTGCCACCCAACGTGGTGACGGTCCCGACCGCCCACACCGGTGAGCCGTGGTCGGCCTGGGGCTGGTGGGCCGGCGCCGGGCTCATGTTCCTCGTCGGCCTGGGGTTGCTCGTGCCGTGGAGGCGGCGGTCGCCACGGAGCGGCTGACCCCTCCGCCTCCCCCACCGACCCCCGGTGAAGGCACCCGCACCGGGGGCGGTACCTTGAGCCGCCGGGGGAGGCGCTGGCGTTGGCCGGCACTCCTGGGGCTGGCGTGCCTGGCCCTCGCCGCGGCCGGGATCGCCTACCCCCTGGTGTGGCAGCACCACCAGGACACGGTGGGCCGGAGCCTGGTTCAGGCCGACCAGGGCCGGGCCCGCCGGATCGAGCAGCAGGCCGGGTCGGGATCGGGAAGCTGTCCGGCCCAGCCCGGTCCGGGCGTGCTGGACATTCCGACGCTGCACGTGGCCGCGCCGGTGGAGCAGGGCCTGTCCGACCCGGTCCTGGCCGTGGCCCTCGGCCACGACCCGACAACCCCTTGGCCCGGACCAGGCTCCTCCAGCCTGATCGCCGGCCACGACGTGGGCTACCTGAGCGCCGACACCGCGCTCGTCGCGGGCGACACCATCTCCTACGCCGAGCCCTGCGCCACCCTCCACTACACCGTGACCGGCCACGAGATCACCGCTCCGGGCCAGCAGGTCACCCTGCCCCCGGGGGGAGGGATCGTCCTGGACTCGTGCTGGCCGACCGACGCCCTTTGGTTCACCTCGCAGCGCTACCTGGTGATCGCCCGGTACGTCTCCACGGGCCCCGGCGTGTCCGCTCCGGCCGCCGCCACTCCCCCGCCGCTTCCCCACGTGCACCTCCCGGCAGGCCTGGCAGCCACATCGCTCACGCTCACGACGAACTCCTGGCCGATGGGGACCCTGCACGTCTCGGGGTCTCCCGGGCCGGCGTGGACGGCCTCACAGGCGGCACTGGACGTCGAGGGCGACGCCCTCGAGCTGCTGTTCGGTCTCCGCCACGCCCTGGCCACAGGACAGGACGGCTGGTTGGGGACGCTGGCTCCAGGGGTCAGCGTCCCGTCCTGGCTGGGCGGGACGCCCGACAGCCAGCTCGACGTCAACGAGGTCGTGAACGGCACCACCGCCACCTCGGTCACACTGCGCTCCAGCGTCCAGTCGGCATCGGGTTCGACCACCTTCGTGCTGGTGGCTACCGTGCACGGCGGGAACATGGTGGTCACGTCGGTGAGTGCCACGACCTGAGCGCCGTCGTGACCCGCGCCCCGGGGTCGAGCCCATCACCTCGGCGGGTCCCCGAACGCGAGGCGCCGACCCGGAGCGCCCGTCTCCTCGTGACCGTCGGTCGGTGAGCCCCGAGCCTTCCTAGCCCAAGCCCCCACCCCGAGTACTCTCTGGGCGCAAGGTCTCCACGCTCGTGCCCAGGAAGGCAGGCCAACCAGTGACGCACCGCTCGGTACCCGGATCTCCGCCGCAGTCCGGCAGCCCGAACACTCCGGGAAAGCACCGGTCGGTGCGTCGGGTGGCGGCCCGCTTGGTCTTCGCCGGGGCGCTCGGCGCCGGTGGGCTGGGGGTGGCCTCGACCTTCGCCGGGGCGACGGCGGTGACAGCCTCTCCCTCCCCCACGTGCCAGACCCAGCCCAGTGGCGGGTCCACATGCACGATCACGTTCTCTTCCACCGGCGCCGCCCAGACCTGGACGGTGCCCTCTGGCGTCGTGAGCGCCACCTTCACCCTCTTCGGGGCTCAGGGCGGTGCCAGCTGCACCGGCACGAGCACAGGCGCGGGAGGCAAGGGGGGCGAGCTGAAGGTCTCCACACTCCCGAGCAGCGACCTGGTCGCCGGCACCACCTACCGGGTGGACGTCGGGGGCGACCCCGGCACCTGCGTCCCGAGCGGCGGGTGGCCCGACGGGGGCAAGGCCGCCCCGACATTCCCCGGAGCACCCGCCCCCGCCACCGGCGGCGGGGGCGGCGGGGCCAGCTCGATCACCGGCGGGCCGGGGAGCGCCGTGAGCCTGGTGGCCGGCGGGGGCGGCGGGGGTGGTGGGGGCAATGCCAGTACCTTCGTGGGCGGCGGCCCCAGAACCGACGGGAAGGCCTCACCGGCGACAGCGCCGGCGGGGACCGGCGACGGTGGGACAGGGGGAGCCGCCGCGGGTGCCCTGGGCACTCCGGGGAGCACGCCGGCCGGCGGTGGGGGCACAGCGGCCACGGCGTCGGCTCCAGGAAAGGGCGGAGCCGGAGGGGTCACCCCGACATTGCACACACAGTCGTGTGGCCCGGTGGCGTCGGGGACACCCGGTGGCGCGGGCTCCGGCACCGCCGCCACACCGTCGGGATCGGGCGGGGCGGGTGGAGCCGGATCACCGACGACAACAACATCCCGTCCCGCCGGCGGGAACGGCGGTGGGGGCGGGGGCGGTCTCCAGGGCGGGGGGGGGGGCGGGGGCGGGGGGGTGCAATTCTGCTCGACACCCGGCCCTCCCCGGCTCGAGTCCGGCGGGGGCGGCGGGGGCGGCGGGGGGTCGTCGACGACACCGGCCAGCCTGCCGTCGGGAACCCACGCCACCAGCACCGCCGGCGCCCGCACCGGCGACGGCGAGGTCCTGATCGCCTACGTCACCGCCGGACCGGTCCCGACCACCGTGCCCGTGGTCGTCGCTCCCACCACCACGACCACCACGACCACCACGTTGCCACCCAACGTGGTGACGGTCCCGACCGCCCACACCGGTGAGCCGTGGTCGGCCTGGGGCTGGTGGGCCGGCGCCGGGCTCCTGTTCCTCGTCGGCCTGGGGTTGCTCGTGCCGTGGAGGCGGCGGTCGCCACGGAGCGGCTGACCCCTCCGCCTCCCCCACCGACCCCCGGCCCGCTCAAGGGTCCTCCAGCCACGCCGGCGGGTCCCCGAACGCGACGCCGGCCGATGGGAAGATGGGGCCGGTGACGCAACTCCTCGCTCGTTCGATCTCCCGAGCCCCGACGGGTGGCCGGTCGTGAGCACGAGCCCCCGGTCCGCACCGTGGGATCGCCTGGCCCAAGCCGTGGCCGAGCGAGTGGTGAACCTGGTGGTCGACGCCTTGGACGTCGACGCCCTGGTGGAGCGCGTCGACGTGGACCGGATCGTCTCCCGGGTGGACGTGGACGCGCTCATGGCCCGCGTCGACGTGGACCGGATCGTGTCCCGGGTGGACGTGGACGCGCTCATGGCCCGCGTCGACGTCGAGCGCGTCGTCGAGCGGGTGGACGTGAACGCCATCGTCGAGCGGGTGGACGTCGCCCAGGTGGTGGACCGGCTCGACATCGACGCCCTGGTGGCCCAGACCGAGCTCGGCTCCATCATCGCCAAGTCCACCACCGGAGTCCTCACCGAGATCCTGGACCTGCTCCGCAGCCAGGGCGTGGGCCTGGACGACTTCCTGGCCCGCTGGGTGAACCGGATCCTCCGGCGCGCCCCGGGTTCGCTGCCGCTCGGGCCTCCCCTGCTGATCCCCGCAGCCACCCTCCCTACGGGTCCGGCCCCGTCGACGTGAGCCCGGTGGCACCGCCTCCCATCGAGCAGACGCTCGGGCGACAGGGCCACTACGCCGGAGGCGCCAGCCGTCTGGCGGCGTTCGCCCTCGACGTCGGGGCGGTCTGGCTCGTCTACACGGTCGGCACCGCCGCCCTCTCCCTGGCCACCCAGCTCGTGACCGGACGGTCTCTCGTCCTGGCCCGCCACCAGCTGGACGGAGCCATCGTGCTGGTGGTGTGGAGCTTCGTGTACTACGCCTACCAGTGGGCGCTGAACGGCAAGACGGTGGGCATGGCCCTCCTCGGCCTCCAGGTAGTCCGGGCCGACGGGAGCCCGCTCACCGTGCGCCAGGCCGTGGTGCGCACCCTGGTCCTGCCCCTCAGCTTCGCCCTGGCCGGGACCGGGCTGCTCGGGGTGCTGGTGCAGCGGGAACGCCGGGCCCTCCACGATCTCGTCGCCCGGACGGCCGTGGTCTACTCCTGGGACGCCCGCGCCGCCCGGCTCAGATGGCTGGCCCGAGCCGATCGTCCATCCCATCCGGCACGGAGCGGGACGCGCTGACGCACTCGGGTGAGCAGGGCTAGCCTGAGCGCGGTGGATGACCCGAGCCTCGACCTGGATCTGTTGGCGTCGTCGCTCAGCGCCGACGCCGGTGATGTCCGTCTCCTCTTGAAGGCTCTGGTCACCAGGCTGTCCGACGCCCTCGGGGATCGCCTCAGCGTCGAGCGGAGCGGAGGGCGGTTGCGCCGTCGGACCGACGAGATCCGCCGAGTCTCGATCCGCCTGAGCGAGGACCAGCTCGACGCCGCCGTCAGCGGCGGGATCTTGGAGTGCACCGTCTCGCGCAGCAGCGGCGGGATCCGGATCCGGTCGGAGAAAGTCACCACCGACGAGTGGTTGCGCCGGCTCCTCGGCTCGCTCCGGGACGAGGCCGCCAGCAGCGAAGCGACCCGACTGGCATTGGAGGCGCTCGTGATCGGCGAGAGCGGTTGAACGGGTGCAGTTGAGCAGGTGGCCGGCTGCTGTCCAGCCGAGCCCGAGCACGATGAACGGAGACCGACCATGAGCCCCGACGAGCAGCCAGTCGCCGCCGACGATGCCGGAGCGCCCGACGGCGGCGACACCGGGGGACCGCCGGTGGCCCTCCCACCCGACGCCAGCCGGCGCCTGGCCGAGCTGGAGGACCGCCCGGGCCACAAGGGGATGTTCACCTCCGACCTGTCGGTGAACGAGTTCCTGCTGGTGAAAGAGGCCGGTTTCCATCCGCTGGGCTTCGTGATGGGCAGCTCCATCTACCACCTCGGGATCCAGACCCGACGATGGTCCCAGAGCCAGGAGCTGGCCAAGCTCACCGAGGCCATGTACAACGCCCGGGAGCTGGCCATGAACCGGATGGATGCCGAGGCCATGGAGCTGGGTGCCGACGGCGTGGTGGGGGTGCGCCTCGACGTCAACTACTACGAGTGGGGATCCGACACGGCCGAGTTCATCGCCTTGGGCACGGCCGTCAAGGCCGAGGACGGGCGCTCCTACCGCAACAACCAGGGGAAGCCCTTCAGCTCGGATCTGTCGGGTCAGGACTTCTGGACCCTCATGCAGACGGGCCACGTCCCCCTCGGGCTGGTCATGGGCACCTGCGTGTACCACATCGCCCACCGGGGTCTGGGTCAGACCCTGCGCACCGCCGGTCAGAACACCGAGCTGCCGAACTTCACCCAAGCTCTCTACGAGGCCCGCGAGCTGGCCATGACCCGCATGCAGGACGAGGCCAACGCCCTCGACGCCACCGGCATCGTCGGGGTCCGGCTGGAAGAGAAGAGCCACATGTGGGGCGACCACACCATCGAGTTCCTCTCCCTCGGGACTGCCGTGGCCAAGACCGACGGCGAGCACACCATCCCCGTCCCCCACGCCATCATCTCCCTGGACGGATGATGGCTTCGGACCCGGCACTCCCAGAGGCCGCCGGACGTCGCCTCGGCTCGGGGGCCTGGTCGTCGGGGCTGTCGGTGCCGGACTTCGCATCGTGCCTGTCCATGGGCATGGACCCGGTGGGGTTCGTCCAGGGCTACGCCGTCATGCAGTGGTCGTGGTATGCCAGCTCGTACGTCGGCACCTTGGGAGGCCCTCCGGCGCCGACGGGCGCCGGGCAGTACTCGGAGTCCTGGCAGTGCCCCCACGGGTTCGTGGGGGGTGACCACCGGATGTACGGCTTCAACTACGAGCAGACCTGGGTGGAGAGCAACTGGACCAACGGTTGGACGCTCGCCTACCAGAGGATGGTGGACGAGGCGGAAGCCATCGGCGCCCACGGGATCATCGGCGTCGTCGACGACATGCATCACCTGAGCGGGACCGGCGCTGCCGAGTTCCAGATCCGCGGCACGGCGGTGACCGTTCCGGGAGCCGACCCCCCGCCGCGGCCGTTCACCACCTTCCTGGCCGGCCAGAAGCTGGTCAAGCTGGTCGAAGCCGGCTTCGTCCCGGTGTCGGTGGTGGCGTCTTTGGCCTCGGTCCAGATGATGGGCTACTGCATCACCCACTACCAGATGGCCGGTACCACCGCCGGGAACTGGTCCGGCACCATGTCGGGAGGGTTGGGGGGCGTCCACTCCATCACCCAGGTCGGCAAAGCCCAGCGGGCAGCCCGCCACCTGGCCCGCGAGCGGGTCCGCCACCAGCTCGGCCACGACACCCTCCACGGCGCGTCGCTCGAGCAGTTCGACCACGAGGTGGGGGAAGGCGACTTGGCCATCCAGTGCCTGATCAAGGGCACCCGGGTCCGCCGGTTCAAGGACTTCGACCCGCTCCCGGTCCCCGACGCCGTGGTGCGACTGTCGTGACCGAGCTCCAAGAGGCCATGAAGGCCCTGGCCGGGCCCGAGGGACCGTCCGACGACCGCGCCGGCGGCGGCCGCGCTCCGGGACGCGCTCCGGGCCGCGCTCCGGGACGCTCGCCGGGCCGCTCCGAGTCTCAAGGGACGGGCCGGGGGGTCACCTCGGACCTCACCATCGACGAGACCCTCCTGCTCCACTCGATCGGCTGGGAACCGGTCGACATGGTGTTCGGGGTGGCCTGGTGGTCGATCCCCTGGGGCGTCTGGCAGTGGCAGACCGGGGAGGTCACCGAAGCCTCCACCGCCTTCGCCGGAGCGATGGCCGAGGCCGCCGACGAGCTGCGGGCCGAGTGCGCCCAAGCCGGGGGCTCCGGCGTGGTCGGGGTCACAGTCGACATCCGGGTGACCGCCCACCACATGGACGTGTCGTTGTCGGGGACCGCCGTCCGGAGGGTCGGCGCCGCCAAAGTGGGCTTCGAGTTCATCTCCGACCTGTCGGCTCGCGACTTCGTCCTCCTCACCCAGGCAGGTTGGTGGCCGTTGGGGCTCGCCGCCGGGGCCAGCTTCGTGATCGCCCCGCGGCGCAGCGCCCGGGAATGGGCCGGACAGCAGGGGCAGAACGTGGAGCTCCCGAACCTCACCCAGGCCCTGTACCAGGCCCGGGAAGGAGCCATGGCCCGCATGCAGGAGTCCGGGCAGGCGATGCAGGCCGAAGGGGTGGTGCGGGTCAAGATGCGTGAGGGTCCGCTCGGACGGGGATCGCGCGTCATGCAGTTCGTGAGCGTGGGAACGGCCGTCCACTTGAGGGACGGCCGGCACCGTCTGGTGAACCCGGCCATGGTCGTGACCCTCGACGACCCGGCCCCCGAGTTCGCGGCCGAGAGCCTGCGTGGGGGCGGCTGAGCACTGCCGGTGGCCGTCGGTAGGTTCAGGACTTCGCGCCGGCTTGGGAGCGGCCTGCCACCGGTGACGAGCACACCGGTGACGAGCTCACGCCGGTCACCTGGCACAGGGCCCCGATCAAGGCGTTGGCCGTGCCGTCGACCGCTTGGGCCACCGGGCTGGAGGGTTGGTCCAGGAGGGTGGCGACCTGGTCCAGGCTCAGGCCCTCCAGAGGCGCCGGGCTGGCGCTCGCCCCCAGGACGCTGAAGCGGTTCGCCAAGTCGACGAAGGGAATGCCGCCTTGTCCTGTCCGGTCGTAGGTGTCGAACGCCTGCTTCTGCAGCGGCGCGAGGGCGTCGAGCGGCTCGTAGCCACCGCCGGAGGTCGGCGTGGACGACTCGATCTCGGCCGGGTCGAAGGTGAGGTACGGGCTCGTGTAGCTGGACCCGCTGAAGCTCCAGCTCTTGAGGTCCGCGTACACGTCGTTCGAGGAGGACGAGACCACTTGCCCGAGCGTCGAGAAGGTCCCGAACCGGGAGAGGGCGACGAGCAGGCCCCAGCGCTCCACCGCACAGTACGGACAGAACTCGGCCCCGACGTAGACCACTGCCGGCTTCCCCAGGTCGTTCAAGGCCGGTTGACCGGCCACTGGGGTGGGCAGTTGCACCCCGGCCGGCAGCCCGACGGTCTCGAGCACTGAGTCGGGTACCGACACCCCGGTCTGGATGAACGCCGCCAGGCGGACTCGCCCGGAGCGGGCGGCCGGCGGTGACTGGATCGTGGGAACGGGGGCCACGACCAGGACCACAAGCGTCACCGCCAGAGCCGCCACCAGCGTCACCGCTCCGGCAGTGACGACGCGGACACGCCGACGCCTTCGGCCCCGCCGCTCGAGGTCGTCGATCGACGTGGGCGCCACCGGGGGTCGTTCCAGGAGTGGGCGGGCCATGCGCTGCAGCTCAGACATCGTGTTGCTCCTCGGGTTTGGGGGTGGGTGCGGGGATGGGTGCGGGGATGGGTACGGTTGCGGTTGCGGGTGCGAGTATGGGTGCGGGCCGGCCTCCTGTAGCTTCCGTGGCCGGAGCGTCGTCGAGCAGGTCGCCGAGCCGCCGGTGGGCATCGGCCAAGGTGCTCGAGACCGTGCTCCGTGAGATCTTCAGGATCTCGGCGATCTGCGCCTCAGACAGATCGGCGATGTGGCGGAAGACGACCACCTCACGCTGTCGTCGGGACAGGGCGGCCACCAGCTCCCAGATCTCCCCGGCCGGTGCCGGAACCGACGGGATCCGGGACGCCCGCAGGAGTGGGGGTGGCGATCGCGGTGGGGGTGGGGGCCGAAGCCGGACCTCAGCGAACGTGGGGTTGGGCCGGCAGTCCGGCGAGGGCCTGGCGCGCCGCCTCGAAGGCACCGGCGCCGGCCTCCCAGGTCCGGGTCACCTCCGATCCGTCGAGGAAGCGGCGGTCGAGCTCCAAGAGCATCGTGCCATGGGCGAACGACCACAGTGCCTGGGCCAGGTACGGCTCGCCGGCGGCCAGGAAGAACGGCTCACCGGCCCACGCCTCGAGGCCGTCGGGCAGGCCGGCACGGGGGAACGAGGCCGAGGTGGCCAACCGGTAGAGCTCGGGCCCGCCCAGTCCCGTGGCCCGGTAGGCGTCGAGGAGGGACGTGATCCGAGCGTGGGGCGCCACGTCCACCGACCGGTGCAGGGCGGTGCCCATCCGGGCCAAGCCGTCCTCTACCAGCGCCAGCTCCAGGGCCGGGCGGCCGGCGAGGTGCTTGTACAGCGACGGCGCCCGGATACCGAGGGCGGCGCCCACCCGCCGCATCGTGAGTCCCCCGAGACCCTCGTCTTCGAGGATCGTGCTCGCGGCGTCGACGATCTGGCGAGCACGGGGTGACCGTTCGGTGAGCAGTGGCGGTGTCGGGGCCGGCGGGGTGAGGCGGTGTCGGACGGCACCGGCCAGAGGTGTCACGACACCATTTCGAGGACGAACACCGGATGACGCGGCCCGATAGCCAGCAGCTCGTCGTCACCCGAGTCGGCGGTCACCCCGTCGAAGAACACCCCCACCTCGGCCTTCCACCGTCGCAGGTACGCCCGGAGCACAGGGGGTTTGTCGGCGTCGGGCAGCTCGGTGGCCACGACGTGCTGGCGCTTTCGACCGAGGAGCAGATCCAGGCGTCCGCCGGCAGCACGGACGTTGCGGACCCACTGCCCGGTCCCGCGGGCCGACACCAGGTAGTAACGGTCCTCGAAGCTCAATAAGTTCACCGGCACCCGCTGAGGGAGGCCCGAGACCCGCCCGGTCACTTCGAGCACCCTGCTCCCCATGACGCTGATACCCGACCTCGTCAGGGCCGCGACCAGCGGGTTGAACACCCGACGGGTGAACCGGCCGGGCTTGCGGTAGTGGGGCTTGGGGTCGGGTTCCACGGTGACCTCTTTTCTTTTCTCTTCTTCCCTGTCCCTGCCCGTCGGGCAGCGCCGACGGGAACCACCACGTTAGCTAACAGCATTAGCTTCGTCAACCGATCCAGCTCGGCGAACGCGTAGCCCCGATTGGTGGGCCCCGTGGGCGGGCCCCGTGGGTGGGCCCCGTGGGCGGGCCCCTACGGTCGCCGACAACACCCGCCCGCTCGCCTACGCTGACGGCTCCGCCCGCCCTCCGGCACAGGAGACCGGTGAGGTCATGATCAAACCGGCACCCAGCCGCCAGGAATGAGGGAGCACAGATGTCGTTCGTCGAGATCGCACACCCGAGACCCGGCATCACGCTGGTGACGCTCAACCGCCCCGAGCGGATGAACGCCATGGCCTTCGACGTCATGATCCCACTACGTGAGGCCCTGTCCGAGGTGGGCCGGGACAACTCGACTCGGGTGGTGGTCCTCACCGGTGCCGGCCACGGCTTCTGCTCTGGTGCCGACCTCGAAGACCCCGGGACCATCCCTCACGTAGACGGCCTCACCCTTCCCACTATCGCCCTGCGCTCCATGGAACTGCTCGACGAGGTCATCAGGACTCTCCGTCGGCTCCACCAACCGGTGATCGCCGCCGTGAACGGGGCTGCCATCGGAGGAGGCTTCTGCCTATCGCTGGCGGCGGACATCCGGTTCGCTTCCGACTCCGCCTACTTTCGGGCCGCCGGGATCAACAACGGTCTCACCGCCGCCGAGCTGGGCCTCAGCTACCTCCTCCCGCGAGCGGTCGGATCTTCCCGGGCCGCTGAGATCATGCTCACCGGGCGCGATGTCGACGCCGCTGAAGCCGAACGCATCGGGCTGGTGTCTCACGTCGTGCCGCCCGACGCACTGCTCGACACCTGCTTCGCCACCGCCGAGCGGATCATCGGATGGAGCCGCCCAGGGATCGAACTGACCAAGCGCATGCTGTGGAACAGCCTCGACGCGTCGAGCTTGGAGTCCCACATGGACGCCGAGGGGACGGCTCAGCTCTTCGTGCGGATCACCACCCAGAACTTCGAGGAAGCGGTGCGGGCGCGCCGGGAGAAGCGCCCGGCGGTCTTCAAGGACTGACGGTGGGCCGGTCAATTCCACCAGCGTTCATGAGCTGGTGGGCGGCCATCTCCAGGTACTCCGACAACTCGACTCGGTCCACCGGATCGATCTCGGCCGCCTCGAGTGCCGAGGCCATGTGCCGGAGCCAAGCGTCGCGTTCGAGCTCGCCGATGACGAACGGCGCATGGCGCATCCGCAGCCGGGGGTGACCCCGGATCTCGCTGTAGTCCTTCGGCCCACCCCAGTACTGGATCAAGAACATGGCCAGGTGGTGACGGGACTCGGACAGGTCCTCCGGGTACAGAGGTCGCAGCACCGGGTCCCCGACGACCCCTTCGTAGAAGCGGTCCACCAGGTCCACGAAGAAGTGGCTCCCCCCCACGCGCTCGTAGAGGGTGTCCTGGTCACGTGCCACACCCTTCACGGTAGACGGCGACGGCCTCTGGTCGAGCCGCCGCGCGGCGCCGCGCTCCGTGCTCAGATCCCCGGTTCCGGCGATCGGACCGGTGCCGGCACGTTCCCGTGAGGGTCCTGGAAGATCCCCGCGGTGGTGGCCGGAGCCGCATCGAGGATCGCGGGCAGCGGCTCAGAGGTGCTCGGGTCGTAGAAGACCGAGGGCGCCTCGAACGCAGCCCGCCGAGCCGCCCGCCGGAACGCGGCCAGCATCGGCGGCCCCAGGATCAGGATGCACGCAGCGGTGGTGATGGCCCGGCCGGTATCCCACCCGAGCGACGTGGTCCCGTCGAAGACCAGGTAACGGTGAACGTTGGTGAGCAGGGAAGCCCCGGGGACAAAGGAGACGGAGCTTCCCGGACCGAGCGTGAACGGCCAGAACGACAGGTTCAGCATGAAGCCATAGGCGTAGGCGGCCACGGAACCGTAGGCGGCCAACATGAGCAGCTCCCGGCGACCCCGGGCCGGCGGGAGCCACCCGGCGAACATGCCCACCCAGGCGCAGCCGAACATCTGGTAGGGCATCCACGGCCCCACTCCCCCGGTGATGAGAGCCGACGCGAAGAGCGTGGTGCAACCCAGCACGAACCCGAACCCGGGTCCGAACACCCTTCCGGCCAGGACCAAGGTGAAGAACACCAGCTCCACCCCGGCCGTCCCGGCGTCGAGCGGGCGCAGGGCGGCGCCGATGGCCGAGAGCACGCCGAGGATGGCGATGGCCTTGGCGTCGATGCCGCCGTCGGCGATCTCCGAGAAGAGCACGGCCAGGACCAGCACCAGGAGAGCCCCGAACATCACCGGCGCCATCGTCGAGTCCCCGAAGCTCCCTGGAGCCACCACGAAGGGCCAGCAGAACGCCACGAACCCGAGGAACGATGCCAGCACGATCACGGCGGTCGGTCGCACGCCGATGGGAATGGCCACCCGATGGCGTTGCCCTTCGCCCCACCGACGTTCCCCCCCTCTGGGCGTCGGGGGGCGCACGCCGGCCGTCATGGCGCGGCCGGCCCAGCGGAACCAGAGGGCGCTTCCCGAGACGCATCCCGAGGCGCATCCCGGGGTGGATCCGGCAGTCCCGTTTCGGACGGCTCCAGGAACGCCGCCCCGAGCGACCGAGCCACCTGGTCGATCGTGAGGTACTCGAGCGGGGCCAGGATCTTCGCTACCTGGGGAGCGATCGACGGCGAGCGACCGACCACGTCGGCGGTGGGACCGTCGGCGACAATGTCACCGGTGGCCATCACGACCACCCGGTCTGCAGCGATGGCGGCGAATTCCACGTCGTGGGTCGAGACCACCACGGCCCGGCCCTGTGACGCCAGCTCGGCCAGGATGTTGGCGAGGCTCTGCTTCCCCGAGTAGTCGAGTCCCCGGGTCGGCTCGTCGAGGAGGACGACGTCGGGGCCGGCCGACAGCTGGATGGCCAACACCAGCGCCAACCGCTGGCCCTCGGAGAGGTCGCGGGGGTGGCTATCGTCTGGTACGCCCGGCACCAGGCGATCGAGGATGTCCCTGGTGGTGGACGGGTGGGCCGGGAGCGAGCCTGGCCGGCTCGGGGAGTCCCCGCTCGACTCCCTGTCGGCCTGGGCGCACTCCTCGGCCACGGTGTCCAGGTAGAGGAGATCGGCCGGCGTCTGGGGCACCAGCCCCACCAGAGACCTCGCCCGAGAGGACGAGAGTGATTTCGGGTCCTCGCCGCGCACGTCGACGGTGCCACTGCGTCGTGGGCCGGAGCCCTGGAGCGCCCAAAGGAGGGAGGACTTCCCCGAACCGTTGCGTCCCATGAGAGCCACGATCTGTCCGGCGCAGAGGGCGAGGTCGACACCGCGCACCGCGGTGACATCGCCGTAGCGGACGACGATGCGGCGGGCGGTAAGGACCGTGTCGCCATGGCCTGGGCCACCGGGAGCCGGCAGGGAGCGGCTGGGCGGGGGTGCCTGGCCGGACAGCATCGCTCTCAGCGACCCGCCACGGCGCCGGGCGTCTCGGACCGACAGGGCCAGGGGGTCCCATCCGGCCAATCTGCCGAGCTGGACCACCGGGGGCGCCACGTCGGTGACGGCCAACATGCTCTCGGGAGGGCCCTCGAGCACCGAGCCGTCCGACCGCACCTCGATGACCCGGTCGGCGAACTGCACCACCCGCTCCAGCCGGTGCTCGGCCATGAGGACCGTGACACCCAGGTCGTGCACCAACCGGGTGACCGCGGCGAGCACGTCTTCGGCGGCGGTGGGGTCGAGAGCCGACGTCGGCTCGTCGAGCACCAGCACTCGGGGGTGGGTGGTGAGCACCGATCCGATGGCCACCCGCTGCTGCTCCCCCCCTGAGAGCGAGACCAGCGGCCGGTCTCGAAGGTCGGCGATGCCCAGGAGGTCAAGGGCTTCTTCCACCCGGGTACGCATGACACTCGGAGCCAGGCCCAGCTGCTCCATCCCGTAGGCCAGCTCCTCTTCGACGACGTCGGTGACGAAGCCGGCCTGGGGATCCTGGCCCACCACACCCACCACATCGGCCAGCTCCCGTGGCTTGTGCGTTCGGGTGTCGCGGCCGAAAACGGTCACCCGCCCGACGAGCGTTCCACCCGTGAAATGGGGCACCAGACCGTTCACCGCTCCGAGGAACGTGGACTTGCCAGCCCCGGTCCGACCTACCACCAGGGCCAGCTCGCCCTCTTCGACCCGCGCCGTCACAGCCCGCAGGACAGGTGACTCCCCTCCGTCATAGGTCACGCTCACCTGCTCGAAGGCGATCACCTCGGGACACCGCTTGCCTGGGATCCCACGCCGACGATCTTCCCGGCAGGCCGCGAGGTCGGTGGGGCGGCGCGCTCGGAGCCGGCCTGGCATGTGGTCTCCTGTGCTGGTGGTGGAGCGGGTCGGGTTCCGCCGCGCGCTGGACGCCGCGGCGGTGGTGCCACCACTGCGGCCACCGCAGCCGTCAGGATCCCCAACGCCGGCCCCACGGGGAGCGAGGGCCAAGTCAGGGGGTGGGTAGACGGATTGAGCCCGTGACCGTGGGCGCCGAGCCCGGCGAAGAGCACGGCGGCGGCGAACACGCCGGATCCGGCCACCACCCATTCGGAAGCCCTCCAGGGATCTGGCCGGTAGTGGGTCCGGTGGACCTGGCGACCGCCCAGGGCCAGTCCAACCGCGCAGCACAGCCCACCGGCGATCAGGGTCGGCACGCCCAGTGGCAGAGGTGCGGTGGCGTCGAGAAGTCCGTACGCACCGGCGCACAGCCCGCACATCCCACCCACCATGCACAACCCAACGAATACCCGCACCCGTCGCGATACCCCGCCGGTCCGCCCGTACCCGCGCGAGTCCATGGCCGCGGCCAACCACAGGGCTCGCTCCAGCGCCCCCTCGAGAACCGGAACGGCGATGCCTCGAAGCACGCGCAGTCCCCGTCCTTGTGCTCCCCTGAGCTTGCGAGCCCGTCGCACCCGCTGGAAGCTCTCGACCAGTTGCGGGGCCACGCTCAGTGCCACCACCACGGCCACCCCCAACTCGTAGAGCGCACCGGGGAGAACGCGCAAGGCCCGTTTGGGATTGGCCAGGACGTTGGCCGCTCCGAGACAGCACAGCAGGCAGCCGAGCTGCAGCCCGCTGTAGAGGGCCGCCAGGGTTCCTTCGGCCGTGACCGGGCCCCCGAGCTGGACCCCTGCCGCCCAGGACGGGAGGGGAACGTGGGGCAAGGTGAACAGCACGTGCATGTCCTCGGCGTTGATATCTCCCCCGAAGATCGTCCGGAAGACGACCCGGATGCCCACCACCACCAAGGCCATGGCCAAGTAGTACTTGAACGCCCGAGCCCAGGGCGCCTCGCTGCGCCGATTCGCCACCACCACACCGAGGACGGCCAGCACCAACGCCAAGAGCAGAGGGTTGGTGGTCCGACTGGCCGCGGTGGCCAGGCCCACAGCCCAAATCCACCACGCCACTGGATGCAGTGTCCGAGGTACCCTGCGATCGTCGGCGACCGCCCACCGTCGGGTCCTCCGGCGCATCGATCAGCCCTCGGGGCCCTGCCGACGACGGCGACGGACGGCGACGATCGCTCCGGCACCGACCACGAGCAAGACGGCTGCTCCCACCAAGAACGACACCGGTGAACCTCCGCCCCGATCACCACCTCCGCTCCTGTGGAGCGGGGTGGCCGTGACGATCCTGGGAGACCTGTTCGGCGACCCGCTGCCCCCGTCGCCTGGTGCCACCTGCCGGCGCGCCGAGAGGGAGCTGCCGGGCGCGGGTGACGTGGGGGCGGTGCTGGACGAGGCACGAGTCCCTGCTGTGCTTCCACCACCATCGGATGAGGTGGGAGGTGAGGTGGTGGTCACTCCGACGCTGCCCGCAGGGGACGTGGTCGACGTGGTGGGGGCCGGCGCGCTCGACGTGCTCGAGTCCGTACCTGTGCTCTTCGGGCTCTGCCCACCGCTCGATGTCTTTGTCCCTGTGCGGCTCGGACTGGAAGTCTTGGGTGCAGCACCGCACGTGGACGTCGGCGTGCTCCCCGACGTCGAGACTGTGGTCGCCCGCACCTGGGACGGGGAGAAGGTTGGCGGAGACCGGTTGGCTCCGAAGGTCCACGCTTCGGTGCTGCCGGGAGCCGGACAGATCGACTCGGCCCCCTCGGTGCTGTAGGACCAGGCTGTCTCCCCCGGATCGGCGATCCAGAACCCCCAATACGCGTTGGCTGGCGGGGTCGAGCTGCACGAGGTCGACGCCGGGTCCCCGTCGATCCGGCAGATGAACGCTGTCCCATAGGCCGACACCCCTGTCGTTGTGAACCCGGCATCGTGCATGGCGACCACGCCGTTGCTCGCTGTCCCACCGCATCCCCGTTTGATTGGGCCGCCCCACGGTGCGAAGTCCACCGCTACCACCACTCCCACTGAAGTGGTGCAGCCCGCCAGTTGAGGATTGGCTGACGCCGGCGAAGCCGGGAGCGCGACCCCTATCGAGCCGACCCCCAGGCCGGCCACCGCCACGAGCGCGGCGGCGACCGCCCGCTCCGCATGCCGACGCCCGACGCCGGACCGGGTCACGACACCGTTCGGACCGGGCTGGCCACGATCGCCACCACGTCGGAGACACCGGTCCCGGCCATCGAGCCCGCCGGCTCGGCGTCGCCGAAGGCCAGGACCCCACCTGTACGCTCGGTGATCCAGTAGCCGCCACCTGTGGCGGTGGCGGTCATGCCCACGATGTCGTGCACGTCGACACCCAGGCCCGGCAGCGAACCCTGGTAGGTGGCG
>JAJYWF010000142.1 GCA_021791635.1 Actinomycetes bacterium | reverse complement strand
CACATGGCCCGGGTCTTCTTCACCGGTGCGTTCCGCAAGCCACGCGAGCTCAACTGGATCGTCGGCATCACCATGCTGATCCTGGGCATCGCCAACGGGTTCCTCGGCTATTCCCTGCCCGACGACCTGGTGTCGGGCACGGGCATCCGCATCGCCTACTCGATCATCGAGTCGATCCCGCTCGTCGGCTCCTACCTGGCGTTCTTCGTCTTCGGCGGGAACTATCCGGGCAACGGGGTGATCATCCCCCGCTTCTTCGTCCTCCACGTGCTCATCGTCCCGGCCGTCATCGTGGGACTGCTCGCCGCCCACCTGGGGCTGTTGGTGAAGCAGAAGCACACCCAGTTCCCCGGCAAGGGGAAGACAGAGCGGAACGTGGTCGGCTCGCCCATGTTCCCCACCTTCATGGCCAAGACCACCGGGTTCATGTTCATGGTCACGGCCGCCCTCTTCCTGCTGGGGGGCTTCGCCCAGATCAACCCCATCTGGCAGTTCGGCCAGTACCAGCCCTACCAGATCTCCTATGCCGTCCAGCCCGACTGGTACATGGGCTGGCTCGACGGCGCCCTGCGCGTCATGCCCAGTTGGGAGTGGGTGGGCTGGGGCCACACCTGGCCCCTCGAGGTCTTCATCCCGGCCGTACTGTTCCCCGGGATCGTCTTCAACCTGTTCATCGTGTGGCCGTTCCTCGAGGCCAAGTTCACCAAGGACACCGCCTACCACCACTTGCTCGACCGGCCCCGCGACCGGCCCAAGCGCACCTCCGCGGGCGCCGCCGTGCTGATGCTCCTGTTCATGCTGTTCTGCGCCTCGTCGACGGACGTCCTGGCCAACTACTTCCACATCTCGCTCAACACCGTGCTGGTGACCTTCCGGTTCCTGGTCGTCCTCATGCCGATCGCGACGTTCTTCGTGACCCACGCCATCTGCATCGAGATGCAGCGGGCCGAGGGTGTGGGCAGGCGAAAGCGGGCCGTGGTCGTCACCCGGTCGGCCACCGGCGAGTTCGCCACCTACGATGCCGACGTCCGGCCCGGTGACGGCCACGAGGAGCTCGAGGCCATCCCCGTGCCGACCTATATCGACCTGACCCCCCGCCACCTGGCCACCGGACCCGGCGTGCGCCGGGTCATGCGCTGACAGCTCGTCCCGTCTGCCCCGCTCGCCGGGGTCTGGCGCGCCGTCCGCCCCACCCCCGTACCGACCCCGCTCGGCCACCGACGGCCGGTCCCGGTCGCCTGGCATGGCCGGGACCATGCACGTCGCCACGGCCTGTCCGGGCAACGGCTGCCGTCCGCCGCCCACCGCCTACCGACGTCTGTCCGGGGTTGCCCGGTCACATCGTGCGATAGCGCGGTCCATGGCGCCGGGCGCCGGCCTCGACCGTGGCGGCTCGGGATCGGGACGGCGGTCCCCGCGGCCTGGCGCGTGGGCGGGCGTGTCCCGTTCGGCCGGCCGTCGGTGGTGCTCGGCGACCGGTGACACGGCGACGTGCGGTGGGGGGACCGTGCCGGTCTCTGGCCGATCGATCCGTCTGCCCACCGGGAACACCTGCGGGGAGGACGCGGCCATGCCTGCCCTCGTCGGGGGGATCCCGCCGCCGCACCTGGTCGCTCTCGCAGCGGCGTGCCACCCGGAGGGCGGTCGGTGGGATCGCTGCTCCCCGCTCACGCCGTGCTCGTCGGAGCTGGCTACCGCTCGCCGGCGCCGCCGTGGTGGGCCGTCGCAACGGCAGGGGCTGCAGGGTGGACGGGCTGGTGGGGGGGCCTGCCCTGCGCCTGCGGGCTCAGACGGCCCCGCCCCGCCTGCTCTCCACGGTGCCGCCGATGGCGGCGGAGATGATGAAGGCGGCGGCGACGGGGGCCATCCACGCCCCGAAGACGAAGCTGAGGGCGGCGAAGAAGGCACCGACACCGAGGATGAACGGCCAGATGCTCGACGCCGGGAACGAGTCGATCTCGCCGGCACCCTGCTCGATGGTGGCGTCGGGGTCGTCCTCCAGGCGGGGCTTCATGTGGTGCGACCACCACAGGTAGTACCCGCCGGGGAGCAGGCCGAGGCCGGTCGACCCGATGAGCATCAGGGTGCCGGCCGTCTCGTAGCTGGTGAACCAGTAGATGGTCCCGATGATGCCGAAGAAGATGCCGACGATGATCAGCAGTCGGGCCTCGATCCTCATCGGTTCGCCCCCTCGAGCTCGTGGTCCTGGCCCCGGTCGGCCCGAGATGCCCGCGGGGCGTGCACGAGGGTCCGGTGCTCGGGATGGTTGTAGTCCCACGTGGGTCGCTCGGAGCGGATGAGCGGCAGGTGGGTGTAGTTGTGGTGGGGGGGCGGCGAGCTGGTGAACCATTCGAGTGCGTGACCGTCCCACGGGTTGGACCCGGCCCGCACCGGCTTGCGCCACGACTGGATCACGTTTGCGAAGAAGAACAGGAACGAGAACCCGATGATGAAGGCACCGACAGAGGAGACGACGTTCAACGTCTGCCAGGCGGCGTGCTGGTTGTAGTTGACGATGCGCCGGGGCATGCCGTCCAGCCCCAGCAGGTACTGGGGGATGAAGGCCAGCCAGAAGCCGATGAACAGCAACCAGAAGTGCAGCTTGCCCAGGCTCTCGCGGAGCATCCGGCCGTACATCTTCGGGTACCAGAAGTAGAAGCCGGCAAAGCCAGCGAAGACGGTGGTCCCGATGAGCACCTGGTGGAAGTGGGCCACCACGAAGTAGGTGTCGTGGGTCTGGAAGTCCACCGGCGGGGAGGCCAGGAGGACCCCGGTCACCCCGCCCATGAGGAAGGCGAAGAGGAAGCCGATGGAGAACAGCATGGGCACCCGGAACGAGATCTGTCCCCGCCACATGGTCCCGATCCAG
>JAJYWF010000056.1 GCA_021791635.1 Actinomycetes bacterium | reverse complement strand
CGAGGACCGGGACTCCGTGAGCACGGGCGCGGGCACGGGCGCGGGCACGGGCGCGCTGGGTCTTCGGGAGCTGGCCGACGAGCGGTCGGTCGTGGTCTGCTGCGGACCCGGCGGCGTGGGCAAGACCACGGTGTCGGCCACGATCGCCCTCCAAGCCGCTCGGGACGGCCGTCGCGCCTGCGTCGTGACCGTCGATCCGGCCCGACGTCTGGCCGACGCCCTGGGGGTCGAGTCGCTTCCGAACACGCCGGTGGTGGTGGTGGGGGACTGGCCCGGCGAGCTCTCGGCCGTCATGCTCGACACCAAGGGGACCTTCGACGACCTCGTCCGGCGCTACGCCCGCACCCCCGAGCAGGCTGCGTCGATCCAGTCGAACCGCCTTTACCAGAACCTGGCCGGGGCCCTGTCGGGCACCCAGGAGTACATGGCCATGGAGAAGCTCTACGAGCTGACCGAGGACGACGCCTACGACCTGGTGGTGGTGGACACCCCACCCACCCGGAACGCTCTCGACCTGCTCGACGCCCCACGGAGGCTCACGCACTTCCTGGAGAACCGGCTGTTCAGGGCCCTTCTCCTGCCCACCCGGGCCTACCTGCGGGCGGTGAGCATGGCCACCCAGGCCCTGCTCCGCACCATCTCCAAGGTGGCCGGGGCCGAGATCGTCCAGGATGCCGTGGCCTTCTTCCAGGCGTTCCAGGGTATGGAGGAGGGGTTCCGGAACCGGGCCGGGGCCGTGCGGCGGCTGCTGGCCGACCCGGCCACGGCCTACGTGGTGGTGACCTCACCCCGCGCCGACGCCGTCGAGGAGGCGGTGTTCTTCGCCGGGAAGCTGATCGACTCGGGAGTGGCTCCCGCCGGCTTGGTGGTGAACCGCGTCCACCCGGAGTTCTCCACTTCCGGCGACCGGCTCCGCCCTGCCGACATCTCGCCCCCGACGGGGAGCGCGCTGGAGGCCATCTTCGAGAACCTCCGGACGCTCGAAGAGGTTGCCCTCCGGGAGGAGGCGACCTACGCCGAGCTGGTCGACTCCGTGGCACCTTCCCCGGTTGGTCGGGTGCCCTTGCTCGGCTCAGACGTGCACGATCTCACCGGTCTGGGTCAGGTGGCCGACGCTCTGTTCGCCACCGGTGCCGAGGCCGGCGCCACCGGCGCACCCATCGGGTAACCTCTCTGCGTGCGGACGATCGTGGTGGCCAGTGACGCCCCCAGCGTGCGCCGGGAGGTGGCGTCGGTCACCGCATCACCCGACGTCGAGGTGCTCGAAGCGCCGTCGGGACCGCAGGTCCTCGACATGATCGCCGGGCTCGATCCGTCTCCCGACCTGCTCGTGGTCGACATGCAGATGGGCAGCATGGGAGGCATGGCCGTCTGCCTGGAGCTCGGCTTGGAGGAGTCCTACCTGGACGTCGACCACATCCCCGTGCTCATGCTCGTGGACCGCCGACCCGACGTCTTCCTGGCCCGGCGCTCGGGGGCAGAAGGCTGGCTGGTGAAGCCTCTCGACCCGCTCCGCCTGCGCCGGGCAGTGAGCTCGCTGCTGGACGGGGGCACCTACGCCGACGACGCCTACCGGCCCGTGCCGGTCCTGGTGGACGCCGCCTCGGGACCGGGCTCCGGTGCCGTCGTGGGTGCCGACGTCAGCGGCGCCTGATCAGCTCCGATCAGACCGGATCGCGGTCGTGTCCCGCCACCAACCTCCCGACCCTCCACCACCGGCGAAGCACGACGGCACCCGGCAGCGCTGGCTCCGGCCTTGGGGTGGTCACGGCGACGGCCGGCCACGTGGTGGGAACCCCGCCTACGAGCAGTCGGCAGCCGGGGAGCAGGAGCGCCTCATCACCGAGGCACTGGCCGACCTGCGGCACATGGACGTGCGGGAGGTCATGACTCCGAGGGTGGACGTGGTCTACCTAGGCATCCCGGTCACCGAGGAGGACGTGGCCCGAGCGGTGCGCGAGTCGGGGCACGGGGCCTTCCCCGTGGTCCACGACGACCTCGACGATCTGGTGGGCGTCTTGTTCGTGAACGACCTGTTCCGGTCTCGCCGTCGGGCGGATGACCGGGACGGTGAACGCAGACCCGGAGCGGCGGCTCACGGCCCGACCCCGCTCGAGATCTCGCGCCGGGTGCGCCAGCCCTACGTCATTCCCGAGTCGCGCCGGGTCCTCGACGCCCTGGCCGAGATGCGCCGGCAGCGGCGTGGGTTCGCCGTGGTGGTGGACGAGTACGGAGGGGTGGCCGGGGTGCTCACCGTGAAAGACCTTCTCGAGCCCCTGGTGGGCGAGCTCCACGACGAGTTCGACCCGGCCGACGACGAGCAGTCGATCGTGCGGGTCGACGGGTCGCGGTGGTTGGTCGACGGGCGGGCCAGCGTCGACGACGTGCGCGAGCGCCTGGGCATCACCATCCCCGACGGGGAGTACGTGACCTTCGGCGGCTACCTGTTCGACGGCTTCGGCCACATCCCCGAGGAGGGAGAGCAGCTGGGGGTGGACGGATGGGACCTGAGGGTGGTGGAGATGGACAAGCGGCGCATCGCCAAGGTGGTGGCCCAGCTCCGAGGGGACCCTTCACCGCGTGGGGAGCCCGAGGCGACGGGACGGTCCGGGGTGGAGCCGGGCCGCGCTGGCGACGTCGTCGAGGGGCGAGGCTAAGCTCGACAACCGGCGCCGGCGGTCGAAGCCGGCGGCGGGCTGTGGCGCAGCTTGGTTAGCGCGCTGCGTTCGGGACGCAGAGGTCCCCGGTTCAAATCCGGGCAGCCCGACCAGGATCGCAGGGCCGGTGGCGTCAGCCGAGGAACTCTCCTCCGTTGGCGTCGACGGCCTGGCCGGTGAGGGCAGCCGAGAGATCCGACGCCAGGTAGACCACGGTCCCGGCGACCTCGGCGTCGGTCGGGACCCGGCCGAGTGGAATGCGGGCTTCGAGCTCGCCGACGACCTCAGAGGGCGGGACCTTGCGGCCGGCGGACTCCATCTCCACGTAGACCTCCACCGAGGGGCCCCACATCCACCCCGGGACCACGGCGTTCACCCGGATGGACGCCGGGCCGAGCTCGGCGGCCAGGACCCGGGTGGCGGTGAGCAGGGCGCCCTTGGAGATGGCGTAGCCCCCCTGGAGCGGCGGGGGGATGCGGGCGGCCATCGAGGCCACCATGACCACCGACCCGCCGCCGCGCCGGCGCATCGGGGGGAGGGCGGCCCGCGTGAGCTGGAGGCTGCCGAAGAGGTTCGTCTCCATGATCTTGCGCCAGGCATCGAGGTCGACGTCCTCGAACGTCTGGAACACGTCGAACCGGAACGCGTTGTTCACCAGCACGTCGATCCCGCCCAGCTCACGCTCGGCCGTCGCCGCCAGGCGCGCACACTGGTCGGGGTCGGTGATGTCGGTGGGCACCGCCAGTACCCGGGCACCGGCCGCCTCCACCTCGGCCGCAACCTCGTCGAGGATCTTCTGGCGCCGGGCGGCCAGCACCACGTCGGCCCCGTGAGCGGCCAGGAGCAGCGCCGCCTGGCGTCCGAGCCCGGGTCCGGCGCCGGACACCACGCAGACCTTGCCGGAGAGGAGGTCCGACCTCCGGCCGGGCGGGGGCGAACCACCACCCTTCGATGTCGTCGGCACGTCGATCCTCCCTGTGTGCGTAGTCGTCGGCACGCCGCTCCGATGCAACGGTGCGGGGCCCGGTCAGCCCTGGACTACGACCGCTTCCGAGTCGCCTTCTTGAAGACCGAGCGGTAGATGTCGAGCCCTTCGGGATGGAGGCGGGCGTCGGGGCCCGAAGCGATGCCCACCCGCTCGGGGACGATCCCCCATACCGGCACGTCCTGGCCGGTCCACCAGGCGATCGTCTCGTCGAGGTCCTTGGTCCCCAGCCGGGCCGCGCACACCACGACTCCGTGGGGGGTGGCACGGGGGATCATGGCGATCGTGGCCACCACGCGGGTGAACTCGACACCGCCGGCCCGGGTCGGGATGACCACGGCGTCGGCCCGCTCGATCGCCGCCCGGACGATCCGCTC
Organism: Actinomycetes bacterium; assembly: GCA_021791635.1. GTDB lineage: Bacteria > Actinomycetota > Acidimicrobiia > Acidimicrobiales > RAAP-2 > JAJYWF01. Next base: position 12,521 of record JAJYWF010000056.1, on the reverse strand, counting down.
GTCGCCCGGGGGCGTGTCGACGACCCCCACCCCTCCGTGACGCTCCATCGAACGGGCCACCGTCCGTTCCGAAGGAGCTTCGACCAGCTCCACCCCCTCGACGGGGCGCTCCTCCAGCCACTCGGCCGAGGACGCCTGGCGGTCGGCGTCGATGAGCCACACCGGATCGTGGCCGCGGGCCGCGGCCGCGGCGGCCAGGTACACGGCCGTGGTCGTCTTGCCCACGCCGCCTTTGACGTTGCTGACCACGATGTTCATGAGCTGCTCCGTGCTCTTGGTTCCGAGGTCGCCGGTCGTTCGGTCTGGCGGGCCGACGGACGGCGTGGGGACAGGCTATCGACCGCCGACGTCCGGTGCTGGTGCCGGTCGGGCCCGGTCCGTGGTCCGGTCCGTGGTCCAGTCCGTGGTCCGGTCAGAGCCCCGGGTTATGGTGGGCTGGAGTGCCGGTGACGGGCCGGGAGTTCGATGCTGGACCGGAGGACGACGCGACCACATGAGCACGAGCGACGCGGTGAGCGGGGCGGAGCCACTCCGCCGCCGGACCCGCCGGAGCACGGCCACGTCGTCGTTCGGGGTGGGACGGCGTGAGGGACACGATGCCGGGGAGTTCTACCGGCGCTTCGCCGCCCCGGTCGTCAGCCACGACGACCGGGTGTGCCATCCCTCCGAGCGGCTCGGGACCGATCGCGTCTTCCTCGGGGACATCCGGGACCAGCCCGGCGCCGTCGCCCCTCGCTCGGTCGCCTTGGTGGTCACCTCGCCCCCGTACTACTCGGGCAAGGAGTACGAGACGGCGATCGGCCAGGGCCACGTCCCGGGGAGCTACGCCGAGTACCTGGCCATGCTGGCCGGTGTGCTCGAAGCCTGCGTCGAGATGATGGAGCCGGGAGGCCGCATGGCGGTGAACGTCGCCAATCTCGGGCGAAAGCCCTACCGCAGCCTGTCAGCGGACGTGGTGCGCATCCTCGAGGCCGATCTCGGGCTGCTGCTCCGGGGTGAGATCGTCTGGCAGAAGGCCCGGGCCGCCGGGGGCAACTGCGCCTGGGGCACCTACCAGAGGCCCGGCGACCCGGTCCTGCGAGACGTGACCGAACGGGTGCTGATCGCTTCGAAGGGGCGGTTCGACCGGGCCCTCGCCCCGTCGGCGCGGGCGGCGGCAGGCTACCCGTCCGAGGGCACCATCTACCGCGACGAGTTCTTGGAGGCCACCCTCGACGTGTGGGAGCTGCCCTCGGAGAGCGCGAACCGGGTCGGTCATCCAGCGCCGTTCCCCGTCGAGCTGCCCCAGCGGCTCATCGAGCTGTACACCTACGCCGGGGACCTGGTGCTCGACCCCTTCATGGGATCGGGAACCACGGCCGTGGCCGCCCTGCGGAGCGGTCGCCACTTCGTCGGCTTCGAGACCGATCCGGGGTACGTGGCCGCGTCGCTGGAGCGCATCAGCACCGAGCGCTGCCGCCTCGACGCGGCGGCGGATCCAGGGGGGCGGGCCACCCGCCCCCGGCTCCCGGCCCGTCCCGAGCCGGTCGATCCGTCCGAGGACTACTGGACCCGTGCCGTTCGTGAGGGCCGGAGGGCACGGGAGCTAGCGGCGTGGGCCTTGGCCGAGTCCGGGTTCACCGTGGTGGGGGAGAGCAAGCGGCTGGCCGGCGGGGTCGAGGTGAGCTTCGTCACCTTGGACCCCGCGGGTGGGGAGTGGCTGTTCGACGTGGCCGGGGGCTTCACGTCGGTGCGATCGGGCCTCCGCCGTTCCGACACCCTCTGGAAGGCACTGGGGAAGGCCACCGTGGTGCACCACACCCGGGCCGGCTCGCGCTACGTCGTCCTGACCACCGATCTGCCGGCACCCCACAGCCCCGGGGCCAAGGCCCTGGCCGCCGTCACCGGCCGAGAGGCGGGCAAGCCGCTCTACGACGTGATCGACCTCACGTGTCCCGAGGAGCTGGCCCGTCTGGCCACCTACGGCCGGGAAGCGCCGGGTCCTGGGCCCACCGCGGCCCCCTGAACCGAGGTGCCCGCCGATCGCACCGTGGTCACCGAGCTGGCGACGGCGCTGGGTACCCTGCCCTACGACGACCTGGAGTCGGCGCTGGCCGCCCGGCCGGCGACTGTCCGGATCGACGCGACGGACTGGGACCGGCTGGACCGTCTCTACGCGTCGGGGGCCTACGAGCGCGACTTCCGTTCCGCCTTCGGGAACGGCCGGGCGTTCGCCGCAGCTGCCGACGGGCTGGCCGGTCGTCCACCACGCCTGGTGGAGTGGACCGGCGGGCGTCGGGCGTCGGGCGACGAGGTGGTGCCCGTCGACCTGCGGATCGACCACGTCTACCTCGTCAGCTGCAAGTACCTATCGGTCAACATCGCCAACCCGTCACCGGCCCGGATCTTCGACGGCCTTCTGGCCACCACCGGGGCATGGGACCGTACCGACTGGTACCAGCTGATCGCTCCCGAGGAGTACCAGGAGCTGTACCGATCGTGCCTGGACGCCCTGGGCCCGCACGGCCTGGGCCCCGATGCCCTGGGCCCCGATGCCCTGGGCCTCGACGACCTGCCGGACGAGGCATCGGCGCTCACGGTCACACAACGCCGGCGCCTGCGCCGGGCCCTCGGCGGTGCGAACTTCCCACCGGGAGCCGTCGTGGCCTACCAGCGCCTGAGCGCCGCGGTCAGCACCCGGTCGGCCCGGCGCTGGTGCGCCTCGCTCAGCTCCATCGAGCCCGAGCTCATGGTGTGGCGCCTGCTGCGCATCGGGAGCGCCCCGTACTTCCTCCTCGGGGCCCACGGCTCGTCTTCGCTCCGTCTCCGGATCGACACCACCTGGGACTGGCACCAGGCGTACAAGTTCCGCGGGCTGCGAACGGTGGCAGCCGACGCCGGCCAACCCAGGGTGGACTGGTCGGCCACCTGCACCGATCGGGCGACCGGGGCGACCCGGTCGGTGGCCGGACATGTCGAAGTACGGTGGAGCCACGGGCGTTTTGGCCAGCCGCCGGAGGCCAAGATCTACCTGGACACCCCGGTGGACGAGGTACCCGGCTACCACCCCCTGGAACCTTCGGTCACCGGCCAGGGTCGCTTCCCGGTGATCTGACGGCGCGGGGCGGGTGTGGCGAGGCGGATGGGGCGGGGTCCGCGCGGCGGGGCCGGCGGGCGGCAAGGTGCTCGGCGGGCATCCCCGGTCCGGGGCGGACGGCGACCGAAGTCGGATCGACGACCCCGCAGCGGGCGCACGTCAGCTCGTGACCGACCGGGCCCCCACACGAGGCGTGCTCGTAGAGGATCGGAGGGCCGTCGGGGCTCGACCAACGGTCACCCCAGGCCGTGAGGGCGATCAGGGCCGGCACCAGGTCCCTCCCCTTCTCGGTCGGCACGTACTCGAACTGATCGGGCCGCTCTGGGTGGGGGCGACGGCGCAAGATGCCGGCGGCGACGAGGGAGTCGAGGCGGGTCGCCAAGACGTTGGTCGCCACTCCGAGGTTGTGCTGGAAGTCGCTGAAGCGGGTCACGTTCGCGAACAGGGCATCGCGCATGATCAACAGGCTCCACCGCTCTCCCACCACGTCGAGAGCTCGGGCGATGGAGCACACCTCGTGGTCGTAGGTCTTGCCGAGCATCGAGCACCTGGGTCGCTTGGACTTGCATTACGCAAGTAAAGGGGTTAGAGTTACTTGCATCATACAAGTTCAAAGCTTGGGTCGAGGCGACAGGGAGGCAGCCGTGGCCGGAAGGGACTTCACCGTTAGTTTCACCGTCGACCAGCCGCCCGAAGTGGTCTTCGCGGCGATCAACGACGTCAGGGGTTGGTGGTCGGGCAACATCGAAGGAACGACGGACCAGCTCGGGTCGACGTTCACGTACCGCTACGAGGACGTGCACTTCTCGAAGCAGACCATCGTCAATTACGAGCCGGGCCGCCGGGTGACCTGGCATGTCGACGACGCCACTCTGAGCTTCACGTCGAGACCCGACGAGTGGGTCGGCACCGAAGTCACCTTCGAGGTCCTGCCCGCCGGCGCCGCCACCGAAGTGCGCTTCACCCACCACGGGCTCATACCCGACCTGGAGTGCCACGAGAGGTGCTCGGGTGCGTGGACGCACTTCGTGTGCGACTCGTTGAAGGGACTGATCACGACCGGAGCCGGCATGTCGCTTCCTGGTCCCGGAGGTGGGACGGGTCACGCATCCTGATCGGAGGTGCTGCACCGACGTTCCCATCGGGCGCCGGGAGTCGCGGCCAGGCCCCCGGAGCAGAGTCCTATAGTCGGCTCGTGCCCATGATCTGTGCCGACTGCGGGTGTTCTGTCGAGCGTGGACTTCGAATCTCGACGTGCGACGACCCTTCGTGCTGTTGCCACGAGCTTCTGACGAGTGACGTGCTCGACCGGATGGCGGCGGAGATCCGAAGGGCATTCGATGCGCACGATATCGCCGGCTGGGCCGCGCTCCTGGCCGATGACGTCCGCTGGGGTGACGATGAGGCACCGAACCGGTGCCGGAACCGCGCCGAGGTCGTGGCAACGTTCGAGAGGGTCCTGGCGGAAGGGGTGGACGGCGAGGTGACCGAGATCCAGACGGGCTCTTCGGGGATCCTCTGCCGCCTCCGCGTTCGCCGGCCCGATGGCACCGGGGAGGGTGCGGGCGCCTCGCCCGGCGAGGCTCTCCGCGAGGTCCTGCACCTCTACCGGGTGCGCGACGGGAAGGTCGTCGAGATCCGGCCGTTCGACGCCACCGCCGAAGCCGAGGCCCGAGCCGAGCTCTGGTCGTACTGAGCGGGGGCACGACGGCGCACGGGGCGCTTTCGATGGCCGCGGTGGGACCGAAGTGGGGCCGAAGTGGGGCCGTGGTGGAGCCGTGGTGGGGGCAGCGCCACCGGAACCCGCCACCGGAACCCGCCGCCGGGTCGCGCCACCGGAACCCACCACCGGCGACTGCGACAGTGCCTGGTGAGGTGACCCGGTCCCAGTCCGGCTCGTCGGACCTTATTTAGCACTAAACTGTCGGAGTGATCCTTATGGAGGTGACGACCCACCGCGCGGTGTCGTCGAACCCTCAGTCCCAGATGGACAGAGCTGGCTCCCTGCGCTCCCCAGGAGTGGGCGAGGGAGCTGGGTGCGTAGCGCAAATGGCCTTTCCCGTCCCCGGGGATGGTCGTGCCGGACGTCGGCGGGTACCGGTTGGACGGCGTGGTGGGTCCCCGGTTGGGTTCGGTGGCTGCGGCCGATCATGGAGGACGGGCTCGACGCCCACCACGTCGGGGGGTAAGCGATGACGGGCGATGGCGACGTCGCGCTTGTGGTCTTCACGCGAGACCTCAGGATCGCCGACAACCCTGTACTGTACCAAGCCAGCTCGGCAGCGAACGTGGTCTGCGCCTTCGTCCACGACGACTCGCTCCTGTCCGGAATGACGATGAATTCACGCCGGACGGCGTTCCTCGCCGACTGCCTGGCCGATCTCGACCACGCGCTTCGTAAGCTCGGGACCCATCTGGTGCAGCGTCGTGGCGACTGGGTCGCCGAAGTCCTCGGACTGGCCACGGAAGTCGGAGCCCGGTCCATCCGTCTGAGCGACGACGTGACGCCCTATGCCCGAAGGCGGTTCGCCCGTCTCGAGGAAGGCGCGGCCAGGTCCGTTGAAGTGCGCCGGAGTCCCGGGCTGTCCATCGTGGCTCCTGGCGCTATCACTCCCACCGGTGGAGATCACTACCGGGTCTTCACGCCGTACTACCGGCGTTGGCTCGGTGCCCCACGTCGTCGATTGCTCCCTTCACCCACTTCGCTCCTCGGCCCGGTGAGTGGCGGCCTCTCGCCCCACCCGGTCACCGTGGCCACGAGCAGAGAGCTCCTGATTCCGGCCTCTGAAGGAACCCGGCTCGGGGGTGAGGCCGCCGCCGAAGCACAGATGGCCCGCTGGGTCGCCGGGGCACACACCCGCTACGGCGAGCACCGTGACGATCTGGCCGAACCGGCGACGTCGGGGCTCTCGCCGTACCTCCACTTCGGGTGCGTCTCTCCACTCCAGGTGGAAATGGCTCTCGGCCGCTTACCGGGAACGGATCGATTCGTGCGCCAGTTGTGCTGGCGCGACTTCTACTTCCAGATCCTCAGAGCGAGACCCACAGCGGCGTGGTCCGACTTCGTCGAGAGGGGAGAGGTGCCTCGGAGCGACCCGATCAGTTACGCCGCATGGTGCGACGGGCTCACCGGCGTGCCCATTGTCGATGCCGCGATGCGGCAGCTCGCCGGGGAGGGGACCATTTCGAACCGTGCCCGCATGATCGCGGCGTCGTTCCTCACCCGACATCTCGGGATCGACTGGCGTGATGGTGCCAGGCACTTCCTCCGCCGACTGATCGACGCCGATATCGCCCTGAACAACCTCAACTGGCAGTGGATGGCCGGTCGTGGCACCGGTTCCAATCCCCATCGGGTGCTCAGCCCGACGCGACAGGCGCGCCGATTCGACCCGCTCGGGACCTATGTGCGTCGTCACGTACCCGAACTGCGCGACCTGGACCCGGGCGTGATCCACGAGCCTTGGCTGCTCGGCCCCGGCGAGCGTTCTCGTCTCGGCTATCCCGAGCCGATCGTGCCGATCGAACCAGGCCGCGTCACCGACGGTTCACCGGGTGGCCCAGCCCTCACCGAGCGGTTCTCCGAACCCCACATGGCCATCCGAGGGAGAAAGCGATCATGAGCATCGACTGGTCGAGCTCGGTCGACTACCCGATCGATGAAGTCTTCCACTGGCACGAGCGAGCTGGTGCGTTCCAGCGCTTGGCCCCTCCGTGGCAGCCGGGCCACATCATCGAAGAGGCGAGCTCGCTCAGGGATGGCCGAGCGGTTATCGGATTGCCTGGAGGGTTGCGCTGGGTCGCACAGCACAGTGACTTCGACCCTCCGTACCGCTTCGTCGACGACCTGGTCTCCCTCCCGCTGCACTGGCACCACGTCCATTCGTTCGCTCCTGAGGGGCCGAACCGGACCCGCATCACCGACTCGGTCACCACGCCCGTCCCCGAGTCGCTTCTGCGCTCGATGTTCACCTATCGGCATGTCCAGCTGCGAGACGACCTCGAGGTGCTGTCCGACCTTCGCCGTCTCCATCCCACCCCTCTGAGCGTCGCCGTCACTGGATCATCGGGTCTCGTCGGCACGGCGCTGTGTGCATTCCTCACCACTGGCGGCCATCGCGTCATGCGTCTCGTTCGCCGTGCTCCTCAGCGCGCCGACGAACGGACCTGGGATCCGGCCGATCCGGACCCCCGCATCTTCGAGGACGTCGACGCGGTCGTCCACCTCGCCGGAGCATCGATCGCCGGACGGTTCAGTGAGGCCCACAAGCGGGACATCGCCGCCAGCCGGATCGAGCCGACCCTCCGGATCGCCGACTCGATCGTCCGGGCCCGGCGCCCGCAGACCTTCGTCGTCGCTTCGGCGATCGGGTACTACGGCAGTGACCGGGGTGACGAGCTCCTCGACGAGCAGTCCGGACCTGGCGCCGGCTTCCTGGCCCACGTGGTCGACGGCTGGGAGGCGGCAACCCGACCAGCCACCGACGCCGGCCTCCGGGTGGTCACGGTCCGGACCGGCATCGCCCTCTCGCCGGGCGGCGGGCTGCTCCGGCTCATGCGCCCGATCTTCCTAGCCGGACTCGGCGGGCGCATTGGGCGTGGGCGTCAGTGGGTGTCATGGATCGACCTCGACGACCTGACCGACATCTACTCAAGAGTGCTCGTCGACGAGACCTTCGCCGGTCCCGTGAACGCTGTCGCCCCGGAGCCCGTGCGTAACGACGACCTCGCCAGCACGCTGGCGCGCGTGCTGCACCGACCGGCACTCGTACCGGTTCCGAGGGCGGCACTTGACCTGGTCCTCGGAGCTGAGGGCGGGCGCGAGATTGCGTGCGCCAGCCAACGCGTCGTGCCCGGACGGCTGCAGTCGGCCGGGTTTCGCTTTCGGAGGCCTGTTGTCGAGAGCTCGCTCCGCCACCAGCTCGGTCGTCTCACCCTGGGCGGCGTTGGTGACCACACGTGACTGTGGGAAGCGGCGCCTCGGCACAGCCGCCACCCCGTTGGAGCCCGATCAGATCCTGGCCTGCGGTAAGCGTGGCCAGACTCGAGCCTGGCCAAGGCCACTCATCCTGCTCCTCGGTGAGACTGGCGACCACAGAATCATGAGCTGAGTCTGTTCGGGACCCGTCGGCGTCCTGTACGCGACCTCCTTTCACTCCCTGGGACGCACTTACGTGCGCCTTGTCGATCGGCAGCGAAGGTGGGCACCGAGGAAGGTTGGCAGGAGCTCTGGAAGGAGTCGGTGCGATACCACGCGTACATGCTCTCCTGATGACGTGGGTGTGTGAACCTGACCGATTGGGCACGTCTCCATGGCATCCAACCACCGACCGCAGAGCACTTCTTCCGTGCGGGCACGCTCCCGGTGCCGGCGGTCGAGGTAGACCGGCCGACGATCCTCGCCTCCTCCGATACCGCCCTCCCGGCCCCGATCGAGGCCATCGGGCTCGACGCCCAGGTGCCCTCGCATGACCAGTGCGGAAGCCTCGACCGCCAGGTGGTCCGGGTCACCCAGTGGGCAGTTTGGGACGGTTATCGGGTTGTCCGGGTCGAGAGGCAGGAGACAGGTCGGCACCGTAGTGGACGGGTCAGGTCCAAGCTCCCCCGGTTGCTCGGCGACCACAGGGTCACGTTCGACGGCGAGCACCGAGAGCTTCTGGTCAGAATGAACGCAGAGCTGGTCGGAGCCTCCCTGTCTTCCCACGGCCGTCCGACCGGTCGGTGTGCGTCCACAGAGAGGAACCGGGCCGACAGATCAGCTGCAAGGAACGAGGTCAGTCACACGATTGGGGTCAGGCCCAGTCCCCTCCGAGGACCCTCTCATTATGAGAGTCACACCTCAATGGCAAGATGACGACAGCTCAAAACGTGAAGTGGGTCCCCGCCAAAAGGTGAAAACCTCACGAGTGGAGACGATGGGACTCGAACCCACGACCCCCTGCTTGCAAAGCAGGTGCTCTAGCCAGCTGAGCTACGTCCCCGATTCAATGGGAAGGAAATCGCTTCCGGGTCTTGAACCAAGTCAGCCCGGCACGCCTTCAGCACCCATCGTATGCGCTCTGGCGTGGCGCGACAGCTCGACGTCTACCTGAGGCATCCTCACGGTCGCTCGACTGTCTGCTCGACACTGATTCGGGATCAGTTTCGGATTCTGAGGTCGTCGAGGAGCTCGGCCACCCTGAAGGCCAGGTCCAATGCCTGTCTGGCATTGAGCCGAGGATCGCAGGCGGTGAGGTAGCGCGATCCCAGATCCTCGTGGGTGAGCTCGTCGGGACCTCCGAGGCATTCGGTCACATTCTCGCCGGTGAGCTCGATGTGAATACCACCCGGCCAAGTGCCGAGACCCCGGTGGACGTCGAAGTACCCTGCAATCTCAGCGAACACGTCGTCAAAGTGCCTCGTCTTCACGCCGGCGTCGTTCTTGAACGTGTTGCCGTGCATCGGATCACAGGTCCACAGCACGGGGTACTCCGAATCTCGGACAGCTGACACGAGCGGTGGCAGGTGATCGAGGACCCGGTCCTTGCCCATTCGCGATATGAAGGTCAGGCGCCCCTCCTCCCGGGAAGGGTTGAGACGTTCGCAGAGCACGAGCACCTGGTCTACGGAGGTATCGGCATCTACTTTGCAGGCAACTGGATTGGCCACGCCTGAGAGGTACTCGACGTGCGCACCGCTCGGATCCTTCGTGCGGTTGCCGATCCACGGCATGTGAGTGGAACAGTCGTACCAGACGTCACCACCCATGGAGTCCTGGCGCGTAAGGGCCTGCTCGTAGTCGAGGATCAGTGCTTCATGGCTGGAGAAGACCTCGACCTCGTGGAGGGCTCGCGAGTCGATGCCACAGGCCTTCATGAAGCGGAGTGCGGAGTCGATGCCCGAAGCCACGGACTCGTATCTCTGTCCCTCCTGGCTGGCTGAGACGAACTCTCGGTTCCATTGATGGACTGACGCCAGGTCAGCGAACCCTCCGCGGGCGAACGCCCGCAGCAGGTTGAGGGTCGACGCCGACTGGTCGTATGCGTGAAGGAGGTTCTCCGGGTCGGGCCGACGGGCTTCGGCCGTCGGGAGTGCACTGTTGACCATGTCACCCCGGTAGGCCTCGAGCACCTGATCACCGACTACCTCGGTTGGGCTCGAACGGGGCTTGGCAAATTGCCCAGCTACCCTGCCGATCTTCACGGTCGGCACGCCCGAGGACCACGTGAGTGCCACTGCCATCTGGAGGATGACCTTGAACAGGTCCTTCACGCGATCGGGTGAGAACTCGGCGAACGTCTCGGCGCAGTCCCCGGCCTGGATCACGAAGGCTTCACCCCGCCCGGCCTGAGCCAGAGCAGACTTGAGCGATACAGCTTCACCTGCGTAGATGAGCGGAGGCCGAGCAGTCAACTTCTTCCGCACGGCATCGAGCTCGGCCTGGTCGGGCCATCTCGGCTGCTGAGCGGCTGGAAAGCTACGCCAACTATCAGGGGTCCAGGTGGACATCAAAGGCTTCCTCACCAGGAGAGACGTGGTGTACTCCACTGTACACCGGGCTGTGGAGAGATCGGTCGGAGTCCCGGCTGCAACGACTGGCACCGACGTGGGCCAAGGCGCGCCCGCACACCGCGCCCCGAACGGTACCTGCCGGTCGCTGTATGGCGTTGCTCACTGCCATCGCACGCTGCGCGGAGCGGGTGACGGGGATCGAACCCGCATAACCAGCTTGGAAGGCTGGGACTCTGCCATTGAGCTACACCCGCGGACCTCGGCTGGCAGCAGCGCCGCCGTGGCGCACCGAAGCATACGCGCCGTACGACGTCGTGATACCGTTGCCAAGCAGCAGGTCAATGTACGCAGCACGAAGTGCTGCCGCTCAGGGGAAGCCGGTCGAATGCCGGCGCTGGTCCGCAACCGTAGGCATCGTGCCCGAAAGGGTCCGGTGTGAGCCGGGAGGCCTGAGCGGCAGGTGAGCTCCCATTGTCGAGACACACGGTCCGGGGCTCGGTGGTTCTCCGTCCTACGTGGGCGTGGTGCTCCCGGGCGATCGGCCGGGAAGCGAGAGACCATGACCCATGTCCGAAGCTCCTTCGCCCGAGCTGCCGCGGTCCCGGCGGCGTTCCTCCTGGCGTTCATCTTGGCGCTGGCCTCATGGGTGGGAGTGCCTTCCACCGCGGCAGGGGCCGCAGCAGTGAGAAGCGCCGCCATCTCGGGGTCGTCCGCGACTCCAGGCGTGACGGCTCCAGCCCTGCCCCAGACCACTGCGGCCCGAAAGGGTGCCCTGTGGCTGGCCAGCCAATTCGTCCCCGCCGGGTACATCCCCAGCGCGCCGGGTTCCACCACACCTGATCTCTCGTCCACGGCCCAGAGCGTTCTGGCTCTTTCGGCGGCCGACGTGGATCTCCCCACGGCCCGGGCCGGTCTCGCCTACCTTCAGTCCCACCAGAGCGCGTACGTGACAGACGAGGGCGCAACGGGCCCCGGACAGGTGGCGCAGCTCATTCTCGACACGGTGGCCCTCGGGGGAGATCCTCGGAACTTCGGCGGGACGGACCTGGTCACAGAGCTCTTGGGGACCGAACAGACGAGCGGGCCTGATGCCGGGCTCTTCGGTACGCAGGCCCAGGTCACAGGCTATGCCGCCGGCACCTACCAGCAGGGTCTGGCCCTCATAGCGCTGGCAGCCGCCGGGGTCCGAGGCCAGAGCTCCACCGAGGCCGCCATCTCGTGGCTGGAGGGTGAGCAGTGCCCAGGCGGAGGTTGGACCACTCCGGATCTGGCGGTCAACACATGTGGCGGCACGCCGTCGAATTTTGCCGGGCCCGACACGAATTCCACCTCCCTGGCCGTGGACGGCCTTGCGGCGCAGGGCGCGCTGGCTTCGTCGGCGGCCACCGGTGCACTCGCCTTCCTCACCGCCGGCCAGGACGCTGATGCCGGCTGGAGTTACTACCCCAATACGAAGACCACACCGGGGACCACCGATCCCGACTCGACGTCCCTGGTGATCCAAGCTCTCATGGCCCTCGGTGTCTCACCGTCGAGCGCGTCGCTGGTGAAGGGCTCGTCGGATCCGGTGTCGGCGCTGCTGGCCTTCCAGTTGCCTTCGGGCACCGGTGCTGGAGGCTTCTACTACCCGCCCGCCCCGGCTCCGGCGAACCTCATCGCCACCTACGAGGCCGTACCGACCCTCACTGGCCTCACGCTGCCCTTCGGTCCTTCAGGTGGCGGCTACTGGCTGGTGGGGGCCGACGGTGGGATCTTCGCCTTCGGGAACGCCACCTACCAGGGTTCGCTGCCGGGCCTGGGTGTCGACGTGCACGACATCGTGGGCATGACCGCCACCGCCACAGGTGGCGGCTACTGGCTGGTGGGGGCCGACGGTGGGATCTTCGCCTTCGGGAACGCCACCTACCAGGGTTCGCTGCCGGGCCTGGGTGTCGACCTGCACGACATCGTGGGC
>JAJYWF010000141.1 GCA_021791635.1 Actinomycetes bacterium | reverse complement strand
TCCGTAGTAGCTGATGCGTTGGAGGCCGAGCGCCTCGCGGATGCGGTCCATGTCCCGGGCCGTGTTGACGGTGTCGATGAACGGCTCGAGGCTTCCGGCGCGAGCCTGGCAGGCGGCGGCCATCGGGGTGAAGACCGTGCTGGCCGGCAGGGGGAGCCCGGCGGCCGCCGGCACCGGCAGGGCACTGGTCACCGCCGAGGGGGAGGTGCCGCAGTCGAGCGGATCACTGGCTCCGGTTCCGCGCGGGTCGAACGAGACGATGCTGAAGTGGGCCCGCACCGCTGGCGGGACGAGGGAGAGGAACACGGGGAGGATCTGGTTTCCGCTCTCGCCCGGTCCGCCGGGGTTGAAGACGAGGGTCGGGTCGTCCGGGGCGGGGTGGGCCGCCGGTGCCCGGGTCACCGCGATGGCGATCGACGTCCCCGTGGGGTGGGCGTAGTCGAGCGGGACACGCACCGAACCGCACTGGAGGGTCGGGGACTTCGGGCACGGGACCCAGGCGATCGGGGCGGGAGTCGGTGCCGGGGGAAGGGCCGCATCGGTGGGCGGACCGGACGGTGCGACCGCAGCGGGTGGTGTGCCGCCACAGGCGGTGACGAAAAGGGAGACCGCCACAAAGGCGACAGCTGCCGGCCACCGGCATTGGCCGCGAGGGAGGTCCCGGTGCGCGCCCTGCGGCAGCGGTTCTCTCGATGCCAGGTGGTACCGCGCCGCCTGAGCGCCTGACATGGCTGGCCCCCGCCGGGGTACCTGCGGCTCGCCCTGGTCCTGCCCGTGCGTCGCGAGGAACCATGGGTCGAGGCCTGTTGGCTGGTGTGCCCATGCGTGATGCGCTCGTTGACCCGAGCGTCTCATCGTTGCCGAGCTGCTCGGCGCTTCATTGGCGTCGCCCCCTCATGCCTCGGACAGGGTCGGTGGCCCTCCGTCGGTGAGCCTCCCCGAGGCCCAGGCGTCCACGAGGCGGTCGACCGCCCAATCGAGGGCGTCCACGGCCGAGGCGGTGTCGCGGTCAGCGGCGACAGCGTTGCGGTAGGCGCCGTCGGCCACCATCCAGGCATCGGCAGCCGAGCGTGCTGACCGGTGGCTCGCCAGGTGGGCATCGAGCAGGGCCATGGGCCAACTGCCGGCAGCCAGGTCGGCAGGTGGTCTCCACTGACGATGAGGTCCGGCGACCGAGGACAGCCATCCGGCCATCCGTGTCGCCGACTCGGCCTCCTCGGGGCCTGGAGGTCGGTCCGCGAGCGGCAACCGTTCCGCCGATGCCTGGAGCGCCAGACCAGCACGGTCCCTGCCGCCGTCCTGGAGGACAAATCCCAGTCCCTCTGCGAACTTCGCGACTGTCCCGACCCAGTTGCCCACATTGGCGACGGCGAGGTCGACATCGACACCGAGGACCGGCATGCCCTCGGTCGCCTGCATGGCGGTGACCAGCTGTGTCTCCCAGAGTGCCAAGGCGTGCAAAGGGCGGATGTCCCGTCCGGTGAGGTCGACGACGGTTGCACCCGGGCTTCTCCAGGTGATGACCGCGGCCCGGAGACCTGGGTGATGGGCTCGCCAAAAGGGCAGCAACGCGACGTGGCTCGGGTCGTACCAGACCCCGGCCGAAGGGGAGAGGCCATCACCCGATGCCGGGGACCGTACGGAGCCGAGGGCAGTCTCAAGGGAGCCAGCGATCTTGGGGGCAACCTCCACGAACTCTGGCCATTCCTCCCAGCCCACGGGCACGAGGGGGGGCGCCCACAACGTCCCTTCCATGAGGTCGAGCAACTCTTCGCCGACGGCGGAAAGCGCTCTCGCAACCTCGGGCTCCCCTGCGGCCGGTCGGATGGGGGAGCCAGGTGGCCGCTCGGGTGCAGGGCGATGGGGTTCGAGCAGGCCGAATCCGAGTGCGCCGATCGAACGTGCGACTGCCTCACCACCCGAACCGGACGGCCCGATCACGGCGATCCATGGGGAGTTCCCCACACTTGATGGCGGAGTGGATTCAGCAGTTGACATGTGATGGATGCTTGGGCAACGTGGCGTGGTCCGCGGATCGTGACGGGGTGTCGATCCGGACCGAAGACAGGGCTAGCGTACCAGCGCGTATCGGCTCCGCTCTCGACTGCCCGATGGGGATGTGGATGCGACGAGGGCACCAGCGTTGGGAGAGTAGCGAGTGTGGCACGGTGAGTGAGCAAGGGCTGGATCCGCGGGGATTCCTCGAGCGTCTCCAGGGGGAGCATCAAACGCTGCGGTGGTCACCCCTGCCGCCGGAATTCCCCGAGCAGTGGCGGCAGGTGCCGCTGGCTGGGAGTGAGTCACTCCGGTACCTCCATGAGCACTGGGTCCTGACGGACGCCCCCGCGGGTTCGGGCGGCGGAGTGCGTGGTCGACTTGCGTCTGTCGCAGGCCGAGTGGTGTTCCGCGCGCTGGCGCGATACCTGCACGAGGAGCGCGAGTTGCTTGGTCATCTGGTCCGGATGAACGACGCCCTGGCCCGGCGTTGCGACGAGTTGGCCCGAACGGTCGCGGACCGACAGGTCGCCGATGCGGAGAACCAGGCACATCTGGCCGCGTGGCTCCAGGCCAAATTGTCGACGGGGGGGAACGGTATTCCCTCTCCGGAGGGTGACGCCCGCTCGTGAGCGTCGGGACGCCGACGGTGCCTTCCGGGCGCACCGTAGCCGCATCGGGTCGCCTCCGGCCGGTGGTGGCACTTCTCGCACCTCGGTGGTCGGGTGACGGGGAGGCTGTCTGGTTCACGCGTCAGGTTGCCAGGGCGCTTCTTCGCTATGGCGACGTCCACGTGATCACGCTGGAGGGTCCGAATCCCGAAGTGACCGAGGACCGGAGGGATGAGGTCAGCGGTGCCCGGTGCATGGTCCACCGCCTGGGCACCCCACCGGCCACCCGGCACGTAGCC
>JAJYWF010000055.1 GCA_021791635.1 Actinomycetes bacterium | reverse complement strand
CGCCGGGCCTCGGCTTTCTTCTCGAAGGAGCTCGACCGCCCGCAGCGGTGATGGCGTCGTTCATCGACGAGCACCGCACAGAGCTCGGGGTCGAGTCCATCTTCAGGACCCTACAGGTGGCTCCGCCGGCGGCGGCGAGCGCCCCAACCACTGGTCGGTTCCCCAGCGAGCCTTCGCCGGCTTGCGAGGACGGTCGCCCCGGAAATCCAAGCTGAAGCATCTCCGAAGACGACGACGTCCGAGCAGCACCGTCGGCCCGAAGACGTAGACCCAACGCTTACGGCCCTATTGCCTCACTCGGCCCAGCGGCCGACGAACTCGGCGAGTTGGCCGCCGTCCTGAAGTGGCGGGCCGTGGCTGAAGAGCACCGTTTCCGCGCCGAGTCGGGCCAGCCGATGCGCGGACTTTCGGTTCAACGCGGGATCCGCAGTGAAGACCGCTGGAGGCTCGCGAAGACCTTTCTGCCCGGTCCACACGGACGCGTTGTTGAGTACGTCGCCGATGACGAGGACCTTGTCATCGGCCCTCCAGAATGCAAGATGCCCGGGCGAGTGTCCCGGGGCATGAAGGACCTCGAAGCCGCCGACGAGATCTCCTTCGACCAGTTCGTGCGCCTCCGGGACCCCGGGGCCGGCAAGAAGTGCCTTCTGCAGGTCGTTGAGAAAATGCCGTGGCTGCCATGGCCGGGCATCTCCCCTGCGTAGCGCCTCGAGGTCGCCTGCGCCACAGCTCACACAAATGCCGAAGGCTTCCGCTACCGCGCGGCTGGCACCCTGGGTCGGCGGATGGACATGGGTGAGCACGTGAGCGTTTAGGCAAGTCCCGCGCAGCGCCGCGAGTAACCGCCGGCGGCCGATACGGGTAGCGCTGTCAATGAGCACACCCTCCACCAGGTAGGCGTTGGGGTTCGGCGGCCGCTGCTCGATCAAGGTCACACCGTCTGCGACTGGCTTCAGCATCACAGCCCCATAATATCAGATACGCTAGGTATATGAATACGCAAAGTATCTCACGTCGAGGATGCGAGCGGGTGCTGGTTACCGGCGCGACCGGCAAGGTAGGGGCAGCGATAGTCCGAGCCCTTCTTGCTTCTGGCATGACCGTGCGAGCACTTGTGCGGAATCCGGCACGAGCCGATCTACCGAGCGATGTCGAGCCGGTCGTGGGGGACCTTCGTGACGGATCCGGCTTGGAGGATGCCGTGGAAGGCTGTTGCACCGTCTACAACGCCGCAGGGCTACCCGAACAGTGGGTCGCCGACTCGGCCGCGTTCTTCGAGGTCAACGCAGCGGGCACTCGACTGCTCGCCGAGGCTGCTGCACGAGCAGGAGCGCAGCGCTTCGTGCATACGAGCACGATCGATGTCTTCGACGCGGCACGAGGCGAGATGTTCGACGAGAACCAACTATCTCCTAGAGCGCGGTCGAGCCCGTATCAGCGCTCGAAACAGGCCGCGGAGTACGCGGCGTTCGAGCTCGCGTCCGTGATAGAAGTCGTCGTGATCAATTCGGCTGCTGTGCTCGGGCTCCCCGCTCGGACCCAGTCCCTGGAGCGCTCGCTCATCGAACCCGCCCTCGACGATCGGC
The DNA here is from genome assembly GCA_021791635.1 of Actinomycetes bacterium. Taxonomy (GTDB): domain Bacteria; phylum Actinomycetota; class Acidimicrobiia; order Acidimicrobiales; family RAAP-2; genus JAJYWF01. Next base: position 15,289 of record JAJYWF010000055.1, on the reverse strand, counting down.
TCCCTGTCCTCCCTCCTGGAGGGCTCAACCTGGTAAGCGCTGACTCGCTTGCCGATGCGCATCTTCGCGGCGCGAGACTGGGCCGAGCAGGCGAACGATACATCGTGTCCGACGGCTACCTAACGGTCCGGGAACTAGTCGACATGGGCTTGGCGGCAGTTGGGAAGCAACGGGTACCGCCGTCGTTACCGCAGCTAGCTGCTGTGGCCATTGCCAGGATGTCAGAGTCCTGGGCTCATTTCCGACGGCGTCCTCCGATCATCGCTAAGGACCAGCTCGTGAACCTGCTCTGGCAGGCTCGAGCCAGTTCGGCCAAGGCTGAGCACGAGCTTGGATGGCGCCCCTCCCCGCTTGGAGAGACCATCGCCGCTCTTGCCAGGATGCTCGCTCCGCTCGCGCCCGAGGAGCCATGATGCTCAGATGACCGTCAGTCGGAAGCAGCGCCTGACGAGACAGGAGCAAAAGGCGCGGACTCGCCAGCAGATCCTTGCTTCCGGCGAGCGGGTGTTTCGACGAAACGGCTTTCATAAAGCCACTGTCGAGATGATCACGGCCGACGCGGGATACACGAAGGGTGCCTTCTACGCAAACTTCTCCTCGAAAGAGGATCTGTTCTTCATTCTGCTGGCTCCGCGTCTAGAGGCCCGAGGCCGTGCCATCGGCAAGCTGGTCGAATCGGAAGAGATCTACGACGACGCTTCTGAAGCGGCACATCGGCTCATCACCTACATGGCGGACGACCCCGACTGGCAGCGGGCCTTCTTGGAATTCCTCGTCCGCCTGTCGATAGATGCGCGCTTTGGTGCGCGCCTCCAAGAGGTGCGACAGCCAATTTGCCAAGCTCTTGCCCACCTCGCCCAGATGCGATGGGGCCTGTCGCCCACAGAAGCGAACGTCGTGGCCACCACGGTGTGGGTCGTCTCGATCGGCTCTGCCATGGAGGCGCTGCAGTCCGGACCGGAGGCTGCGAGCACGGCCCTACAACTTGCTCTCCAGTCTCTCTTGAACCACCTTTCTCGTCCGGAACAAGGTGCAGAACGGCGATAATCAGTAGGTGCTGCCTACGATCCGCCGCGGGATTGTTTGAGCGTTACGCCGCTGGCGTGATCGTGTAGTTCCAATCGCCTTGCCAGTCGTGACGGTGGAGCAGGATGGCATCGAATTCCTGTTTCGATGCCTTCTGGCCGGTCGGGTACCAGTTGGGGTTGTAGTTGGCTTGCACGGTGAGCCCGGCCTTGGTCTTGGTCGATGCGATCAGTTCAACGATGGTGCGGATGTCGGTGAGGGGCGTCCCCGCCAGTTCATCGAGGTGAAGCTGAGTAGCCGGTGCTCGATCTTGTTCCACTTGGAGGTCCCCGGCGGGTAGTGGCAGACGGTGATCTCGAGTCCTGTCTGCTCCGCCAGCTTGGCGAGCTGCAACTTGAAGGCGCGGACCCGCTAGCCGTTCGATCCGCCGGCATCTGCGGTGATCAGCAGCCGAGTGGCGTCGGGGAAGCGGATACGGCCGAGGGTGTTCCACCACCTGCGGATGGACTCCACTGCGAACTCGGCGGTGTCGACCGAATCGCCAACCACCACCCACCCCTCGTCGTTACCGACGTCGTAGACGCCGTAGGAGATGGCTTTGGCGAACTCGCCGAGGGTCGCGCCCTTGAAGTCATGCACGTTGACTCGCTGGGGATCGCCGGCCGGCTGCCATTCCCTCCCGCCGTTGGCGTGGCTGCCGATCAGCTTCTTCTTCGTGTCCACGCTGATCACCGGTTCACCGTGCTCGACGCATCTCGTCGCCTCGTCGTTCAGGTAGCGGTACTGCCCGTCGCGATCGGGACGCTGGGTGCCCTCGTTCTGCTTGGCCGGTACCGGCAGCGAATACCCCATCTGGTGCAGCAGACGCCGCACCCGCTCGGCCGAGGTGCTGAAGCCTTAGGCTTGCAGGACGCCAGCCAGCTCGTAGGTCGACTTGAGCGTCCAACGCAACGCCGACATCGGCGAGCCACGAGTCTCGGGATGCACCAGTTCGTCCAGCGCCTCCTACAGCCCCGGCTGCTTGTACATGGCCGGCCTGTCGCCCACTCCAGGTTGGCGCAGGCGCCCGCTCGGCTCCATCCCGGCCTCCACCTCGCCGTGGGCCTTGACCACCGTGTTGCGCGACAGACCCGACGCCTCCGCCACGGCCGTCTTCCCACCACGCCCCAGCGCCACCGCCATCGTCCCAGCCACGACCCGGCGCTGAACCTCGTTCAGATGCGGCAACACCGTCCCGAAGAACTTGGACAGCTCGTCGCCAGACGCCTCCACACCACAGGCCTGTACCGCGCGATTAATCTTGTGGCGGATCCCAAGAATCCGTTTCGCCTACTGGAGGCATGCTCCCGGGCGTCCCGCCCCAGCGAGGGTGCCACCTCGTGCTGAGGAGCACGAGGTGGCACCTCTTCTGGTAGGAGCTCGCAGCACTGAAGCTGGCTTCCGATCTCCCTGACGCCCATGTGGTCGACAGTTTCAAGATCCCACGTGCTCAAGGCGACGATGGAGAATCTGCGGCTGCTACTCGTCCCTCCACCGAAGAGGGGGGATTGGGCCGGGTATGACAAGGGCGACGGCCCCTGGACGGCCAGGAGTCGCGACCGCCTGCTCGGCTCAGACCGAGTGCACGGACGATGCCACTGCCCACCTCATCCCGGCTTCATTGGTCGACATCCCGGCGGGCACTCCTGTCTACGGTGGCTGGGCCACTGGGCGGATCACAGCCTCGGCTCGGCGGCCATGGCTCTTCGTCCCGTGTGCGACGACCCGGCGGTCGCCCAGAAGCGGGGGAATCACGCCACCGGCTACATGAAGATCGGCCACGGCGCGACGAACGAGGGGCTGCCCCCAGAGACGACTGGGCTTCGACCCGTGACCCAATGACCCGATGGCCGCGGCGGGCCCAGAGCAGGAGATCGCTCTCCTGCTGGCGGTGGTGGCCACTCCTGCTCGCCAGCGGGTCGCCGAGGTCGACGCCTTCCGCATCGACACCGAGCGGTGGCGTGACGAGCTGGAACCGCGCGTGGTCGAGCCTTCGGCCTCGCTTCGGGCGTCCCAGCCACCCCGGCCGCGGGCCCAATTGCTGGGGATGCACACCGTCACGACGGCTCAGCTCCCGGCCGACTGCTCCGTGGCCTCGTCCGACCGGAGAGGCTCCCTGCCGGCGAAGGACACGTAGGGCCGGGGCGAACCACGCCGCGGACCCACTCGACCAGGGAGATCGAGTCCAGTACCACCGGGGGAACATGCCGAGTCCCTGCGCTCACGGCCCCTCCCGACGGTGTGCTAGACGGAGCCAGTGACTTCTGTGGCCGGACGCAACCGTCCCTTCGGGGCGTTCTGATGGCCGTCACGCCTCGAGGGCCGGTTGCCGCGCTGGACTGCGGCACCAATTCGACCCGCCTACTCGTCATCGATGACGAAGGACGTCCGCTGGCTCGCACCATGAAGATCACCCGGCTCGGGCAGGGCGTCGATCACACGCACCGGCTCTCCCCCGATGCCATTGCCCGTACGGTCGACGTCCTGGCCGGCATGCACCAGGAGATGATTGCGCTGGGGGTCGTCCGGAGCCGCATGGTTGCGACGTCGGCCGTCCGCGACGCGACGAACGGGGTGGAGTTCCTCCAGGCTGCCTCCTTGGCCGCTGGAGTCCCGGCTGAGCTGCTCTCGGGGGACGAGGAAGGAAGGCTGGCCTATGCCGGGGCGACTTCGGACATCATGCCGGGGACCGGAGACGACGTGGTCGTCGACATCGGTGGCGGCTCCACCGAACTTGTGATGGCTCGAGACGGTCGGCTGTCTGCAGTGTCGCTCGACGTGGGTTGCGTGCGGCTGACTGAGCGCTACTTCCCGCACGACCCTCCGACGAATGCTGACATCACCCATGCCGAACTGGCGGTGTCCCGCCAACTCGATCTCGCCGAACGAACCATCCCGGCGCTCGCGTCATTGCGTATTCCATCCCGGCTCATCGGCCTAGCCGGGACCGTCGCAACCCTCGCTTCACTGGACCAGCAACTCGAGCGCTACGACCGCGAGCGCATTCACCACTACCCGTTGACCGTCGAAGCCGTGGAGCACTGGTGGGAAACTCTGGCGAGCGAATCGTCAGCTCGACGGGCTGCTCGGGTGGGAATGGAGATCGGTCGCCACGATGTCATCCTCGGCGGCGTCCTGGTGCTCCGCCAGGTGATGGAACGGTTCGGCTTCGGCACGTGCATCGCGTCGGAAGCCGACATCCTCGACGGCATCGCCTTGGGACTTCTCGGCTCCCGATGACATTTCGGGTGATCGCGCCCCGGGATTGCTCATCCACCCACCCGCTGATCGCTTCGTGCTGAGGAGCCGAGAATGTGCTCGCAGAGCTTGAGGCCCGGGAGATCGTCGCCGGAGAGCCGAAGATCACCGCCAGCCAGGTCGGGGCCGCCTGAGCGACGCTGGTCGTCAGCGACCGCTGAATCGACAGAGTCTCCACCCGTATCTCCCCACCAAGATCACTGTGGACGCCTGGGCGACCGGCCTCCGCCCACCAACCCGTGTCAGGTGGGGTCCTCGCCGGCGCCGGTGACGGTGACCCGACTCAGCTCGAGCTCGGCCGCGACCCAGTCCCCCACCGGGTCGTCCCCACCGACCAGCCAGTAGGCCACGTGGGCGTGGAGGCACTTCACTCCCCTACGGGTGCCGCCCACTCCCCCGGTGGGCCGCGGTCCTCGGTGCCCGGGCGGGATCATCTGCTCGCGGTTCGTCGCGTATCGGGCGTGAGCCGCAGCCAGAGCGTCCGGGTCCACCGCGGATTCGGCTCTCCTCACCCCACCGGCGGCCTCCAGGCGGCTCACCCGGGCCCTGAGCGTGGCGTCCACGAGCCAGTACCGGGTGGGCATGGGGGTGCCGTCGTCGAGGAACGGGGCGTTGGCGATCACCGAGGGCGAGCCGTCGGGGCGGCGCACCACCACCTCGAACGGCCCGGCCGGCACCCGACCCAGGAGCAGGCCCACGGCCCCGCTGTCTCCGGGGTGACCTCCGATACCATCTTCGTCGCTCAGCGCCAGAACTCCAGCGTGTCGAAGATCCGTCGGAGGAGCCCGGGTGGGTGGGCGGCGGTGGCCGACGCACGGTGCACGGGCGAGGTTGTTGTGTGGGGAAGGACCCCGGGGGGCAGGACCGCCGCCACTGACGGGCTCACCGGACCCTGGAGCGCCGGATCCCCCGGGTAAGTGCTGCGAGCGGTGCTCTTGGATCCGTTCGGCGGGAGCACTTCGTAGGCCTGCTGGCCGGGACCCACGAGCTGGTACTGCTGGCGGGCGATCCGGGCCACCTCGGAGTCACTCGAGAGGCGCTGCTTCTCCTGGCTGAGCGCGGTGTTCTGCCGGTCAAGCTGTTGGAGCCGAGCGGATGTCGACGCCAGCTGCCGGTGCTGGTGGTAGAGGGCCGTGGCCGGGAACCACGCCACCAGGACCACGACGGAGACGCCCGCTGCTCCGGCCACCATGAACCGGGAACGGCGGAGCTGCGTCGCTCGACGACGCTCGGCCCGGGTAGCGGGACGGGCACCCTTCTCGGGCCGAGATCGGACGGGACCTGAGCTACCCACCCTGACCTCGCCCGGACCTGATCGGCGCGCCGCCGAACGTCGCGACGGCACCCAGGTCCTCCTCGATCCGCAGGAGCTGGTTGTACTTGGCCACTCGGTCCGAGCGGCACGGGGCACCGGACTTGATCTGACCGGAGTTCACCCCCACCGCCAGGTCGGCGATCGTCGTGTCCTCGGTCTCTCCCGAACGGTGGGAGATGACCGATCGGTACGACGAACGGTCGGCCAATTCGACGGCGTCGAGCGTCTCGGTCAACGTGCCGATCTGGTTCAACTTCACCAGGACGGCATTGGCAACCCCTGATCGGATCCCACGCTCGATGAGGTCCACGTTGGTCACGAAGACGTCGTCCCCCACCAGTTGTAACCGATCACCGATCGCCGCAGTGAGTGCGGCCCACCCGTCCCAGTCCTCCTCGGCCATGCCGTCTTCGAGGGAGACAATCGGATACCTGCCCACCAGGTCGACCCAGTAGTCCACCATCTCGCTCGAGGTAAGAGTGCGACCTTCCCCAGCCAACACGTAGGACCCGTCATTCCACAGCTCGCTGGTGGCCGGGTCCAGGGCGATGGCCACCTCCTCGCCGGGGACCCGGCCGGCGGCTTCGATGGCTTCGACGAGGATCCCCACGGCCCGCTCGTTCGAGTCGAGGTCCGGAGCGAATCCTCCTTCATCGCCGACACCGGTGGACAACCCTTCAGCGACCAGCACACCTCTCAAGGCGTGGTACGTCTCGGCTCCCCACCTCAGCGCTTCGGCGAATGACGCCGCACCCAGCGGCATCACCATGAACTCCTGGAAGTCGACAGAATTGGTCGCGTGAGCCCCGCCGTTCAGCACGTTGAACATCGGAACAGGCAGTACGTGAGCCCGGGAACCACCGATGAGCCGGTACAGCGGCAGCGCCAGATCGTCCGCGGCGGCACGGGCCACCGCCATTGACGTGGCCACGGTGGCATTCGCTCCGAGACGGGATTTCTCAGGAGTCCCGTCCAGGTCCACCAAGGCCATGTCCACGGCCCGCTGGTCCAACGGATCGAACCCGGCCAAGGTAGAGGCGATCTCCCCGTTCACATTGGCCACTGCACCCATCACGCCACGGCCTCCGAAACGCTCACCCCCGTCACGCAGCTCGACTGCTTCGTGGATCCCCGTCGACGCCCCCGATGGAGCGATGGCCCGGCCACGGGCCCCCGAATCCAGCCTCACCTCCACTTCCACAGTGGGGTTTCCCCGGGAGTCGAGGACCTCCCGTCCGACGACCTGATCGATGGTGCTCATCGCGCGCTCCTCTGGCACCGCCCCTGCACGGCACCGGGACACCAGGTTAGTGCCCCGGGGCTCGAGCCCCGGGGACGCCCGCCGTACCCGAAGGCAGCCGGTCAGCGGGTGGCGATCTGGGGATACAGCGCCACCCAGGCCAGGACGACCAGCACGCCGCAGACGGCGACGCCGATCACATAGGGCCGTGGGTCCCGCAGGACCACTAGCGCCGTCGCCGCCAGGATCAGGGTGAGCGCCGGAAGGCTCGGGTACGTGTAGCGCGAGTGCATGGTGAGCCACTGCTCGCCCAGGCTGATGCCCCAGCACATGGCCACGCTGGACAACCACGGCACGGCCAGGATCCAGTAGCCGGTGCCGGCCAGCCGGCGCCCCAGTGCTGCGCCGGCCAGCAGCGGGGCCGCCACCAGCACCGCCCCCAGCACGGCGGGGATCCAAGCGGCGAGGCCCGGGCCGGCCAGGGACCACCCCTGCGGCACGGTCGGGGCGAACAGCTTCTCGATCGTCAGCCGCCCCACCAACGACGCCGTGTAGTGGATGTGGTGCGGGTTGACCACCGGCGTCTGCTCGCTCCGGGCGAGGGCCGAGGCCGTCAGGGAATGGTAAGTGCGCTCGTTGAACGCCACCCACGGGGCCATGATCACCCCGGCCAGGCCCGCGCCGGCACCCACCTTGGCAACGTCGACCCGCGTGTGGTGGCGCCACAGGACCACCGCGGCAACTGCCACCACGGCTGGCACCAGGGCGAGACCGAACAGGTCGGTGAGCATCGACAGCCCGGCCAGGATCGAGGCGCTGAGCACTCGGGTGGGCGAGCTGCGCTCCCAGGCCAGCCAGAGCTCGGATAGGCAGGCGATGACCAGGGGGGTCTCGAGCGACATGTTGGAGATGAGGACCGACACCACGACCACCCCGGGAAGGGCGAAGGCCAGCATCCCCGTGGCCATCCCGAACAGCCACCGATCCTTCAGCACCATGTGGCACAACCGGCCGAACAGCCCGATGGCCACCAGCAGCAGGCCCAGATCGAAGAACCGAAGCAGGATGGCCTTGGTCTGATAGTTCCCGGAGAGGTCGAACACCGGCACCGCCAACGCGTAGTAGAGGGGCGGCTGGAACGCCTCGTAGCTGAGGCCCGAGAGGCCGTCGTGACGGGCACTGACCGCAGGCGGGCCTGGGTACCGGCCCTGGGCAATGGCGAGCACCGGGTCCGAGACGTACGTCCGCCCCAGGACCGGAAGCGAACCGTGTTGGGCGATCTGCTCGATGTAGGAGAAGTGCGCCGCCTCGTCGATCGGCGACCACCGTGGGTTCCGCACCGCGGTGATGGACCCGAAGACCACTACGCACCCGACCAGCACGACGACGGCCCCGAGAAGCACCCGCGATAGCGCGTCAACGGGGATGTGGACACCGGCCCGACGTCGGAAGCGGCGGCGGCGGTGCCGGGCACGGCGGCCGGGGATACTTCGGTTGGGCACCCCGGGTCGAGGACCGCGGTCAGGGCTGGCCGTCGGACCGGCGGGAGCGCTCGTCCGTCCCTCCGTGCTCTGTGGCCGGGCGCCGGGCGGCACCGTGCCGGTACCCGGCCCCGAGCTCCCCGGGGCCGGCTCCACGCTAGGCGTCGGTTGACCCGCCGGCGCGTCCTTCGGCGGCCAGCACGTGCTGGCGGAAGCGTCGGGCCGTAACCCGCAGGGCGTCTTCGGGATCCACACCCAACAGGCGCCCGAGGTCGGCCACGCTCCACAGGAGTCCGCCCACCTGGCGGAGCACCGAGCCCTCCGACTGGTCGTCGGTCCCTATTACCTCGCCGGGGTTCCCCGAGGGGGCGGGGAGCTGGGCCAGAGCGGCCGCTACCCACGCCCGTTCCTGCTCGAAGCCGGGAAGCTCGATGCCGGCCACGCCGCCAGCTTGGCGCTGGAGCTTCGCCGAGAGCGCCAGGGCCGGCAGGGCATTGGGAATGCCGTCGGTCACGCTGGTCCGGCCCTTCTCGGACTGCTTGATCTCCTCCCAGTGGGCTTCCACCGCAGCGGCATCGGTCAGCTCGGCGTTGCCGAACACATGGGGATGTCGGGCCACGAGCTTGTCGTAGATGCCCTTCGCCACGTCGGCCAAGGTGAACCTGCCGGCTTCGGCCGCCAGGTAGGCGTGGAAGTAGACCTGGAAGAGGAGGTCGCCGAGCTCCTCGGCCAGGTGCTCGAACGGGTCACCGTCGGCTTGTGGGGTCGCACGGACGCCACCGTCCGCCCGGGCCCCGTCGAGGGCATCGATGGCGTCGACGACCTCGTACGCTTCCTCGAGGAGGTTGCGGGTCAACGAGGCGTGGGTCTGGCGGCGATCCCACGGGCACTCCTGACGCAAGCGCCGGACCAAGCCGTCGAGGGCCATCAGCTCGTTGCCGATCGGCGCCCCGACCGACGGGATGAAGATCGACGTCAGATGGTCCGGCACCACGGCTCGATCGATGTCGTTCCAGGCTACGGTGCCGACCCACTCGTCGGGCAGGCCCAGGTGGTGGAGCACGGTGACGACCTGGGGGGCCCCGACTCGGTCGGTGTCCACGGAGAGCTTGATCTCCGAGAGCACCGAGGTCGACCAGCACTGGGCCACCAGGAGCGGGCCGCGCTCTCCCGCCGAAGCTTCGGCAAAGTGCATGCCGTCCACCATGCGCACTCCCGAGGAGACCGGGTCCAGCCCGAGACGGTCCCAGGCCAGGTCCATGAAGGACAGGGCCGGGATGACATTGACATCCACACGCGGGTCGGCCCGGAGGAGCTCCACGGTGCGCTCGGCCACCAGCGGCGACCCGGGGACTCCGTAGACGACGTGCCCCCCCCGTCCGCCGGCGGCGGACTCGTAGGCCGCGGCGACTACGTCCTCGACGATGCGGGAGTACACCTCGTCGAACGTGCTGGAAGCGTCGTAGTGGTGATCGAAGCACTCGACGCCACCGAGTCCCACGGCCGCCGGATGACGGCGGGTCCGGAGGAACGCTGAGTCGGCGGTAGCCAGCACGGTGCGGGTGGCGATCGTGAGCAGCTCGGGTCCCGCCGGGCCGAGACCGACCACGGTCACCCTCGGCAACGCTGGTGACGCGGTCGCCACCGGATTGGCGGTGGCCTGGGCGCCGGGGTGGGGAGGGACCGAGGACTGAGCTCCGGCCCCGTTCGATCGACGTCTCAAGGGAGGCATGAGGTCAACCCCTTCCCGTCCCGCTCGCCGGGGAGGTCACCGGCGGAGAGGGTGTCGCGGCGAGGGGGTTCAGCACCGAAGCGGCCGGAGGGCTCTTCGGCGGGCTCACCAAGATGGAATGCGGCGTGACCCTTCCATAGCGGGGATCGACCGTGACACGGGCCCGGGCGTTGGCCGCCCGGAGCAGCGAGGTGCTCCGGGCCGACCCGGCCGACAGCACCGCATCTTGGACCGCTGACCTGGCGGTGGCGAACGTCGAGGGGGTCACACTGGTCACCACCAGCAGCACGTACCTTCCCCCCGCTGTCCCCTCGGCCACCGGTTGGGACACCTGACCCACAGGAAGGGCCGCCACTTGGGCCAGTGAAGAGGGGAACGAGACCCTCAGTGCACATCCCACCGGGGTGACATTACCCGTCGAGGAGAGTGACGCCCCGCCCGCCACCGATGCCCGGGCCTGGGCAGCGGCGGTCGCCGAGGTGAACGCAACCCCGCTCACGCACACTTTGGCGAACTCTGTGGCATGGGCGGCAAGATAGCGCATCAGCGACGACGTGTTCAGGGAGAACCCTGCTTCATGGGCGAGCAGCACGTCCTGGTCGGCCTGGGCCCGTACCTGCTCAGCCACGAACGAGGGAGGAAGTTGCGAGAGCAAGGCGGTCGGCGTGGCGCCGCAGCTCGCTCCGGTGGCGGACTGGTATGTGGAGAACACCTGGGAGATCTGCTGGAGCAGGGTTACCCGCCCCAGGGCCAGTGCAGCGGCACCGACCCGCAGGTGCCTTGAGGCGACCACTTGGGCCTCGAGGGCGAAGCTCATGCGCTGGCTCAGCCAGTAGCGCACGAAGTCGGTGTCGTACACACCTGTTGAACCGCCAGCAGCTCCGGCGCCCACGATCGCCGGAAGGCCGCCACTCAGCTGCCCGGTGAGCTGGAGGTCGGCGCTCAGGAAGCACTGGTAGGGCGTGCTCCCGGCGATCGCCGACAGGTCGGCGTTCAGTGAGGACTGGGTGATGGCCTCCCCGTTGACGGTGGCCGCCTGGGCCGGGACCCCGAACGCGGCTCCGGCCACCGCCGCTGCCACCACCACCAAGAGGACTCCGAAGCGTTTCACGTCCCGAGCATGCTATCGGCTGGCTCCCCGGGCACAGGCCCCTGGAGCGGGAGCCACCGGGCGCTACGCCTCGGGAACCAGCTCGACCAGCAGCTTTCTCAGCACGTCGGCCGGTCGCTCCGGAGCACCCAGGGGGACGAGGAGCTGGGCGGCATCCTCCCTGTACGTCGCGTCGGGGACCAGGCGGCGTAGCCGGACCTGGCCGCTCGCCGCCAAATGCACCGGGCTCATCCTGGCCGTCGGCCTGCGGTCGCCACCCGGTCGCGCCGGCATCACCGAGACTTCCTCGACCCCGGCCCGGAGACATTCGGCCCGGAGCCGAGCCAGGGCCACCAGTCCCTCGGCCGCCGGCGGAAGGGGCCCGAAGCGGTCCCGCCACTCGTCGGCCACGTCGTCCACCGCGGCCTGATCTGCGGCGGACGCCAGCCGCCGGTAAGCCTCCAGGCGGGCGTCCTCGGCCGGAACGTAGGCTGCGGGAAGGTGCGCATCTCCGGGGACATCGAGGTTCACGGTCGGCGGAGGTGATCGGTGCTCGCCCCGTTCCTCCGCTACTGCTTCGGCCACCAGCTGGACGTACAGGTCGTAGCCGACGGCGGCGATGTGCCCCGACTGGTCCGAGCCCAGCAGGTTGCCGGCTCCTCGGATCTCGAGGTCCCGCATGGCAATCTTGAAACCCGAACCCAGTTCGGTGTGCTCGCCGATGGTCCGTAGCCGCTCGTAGGCCTGCTCGGTGAGCACCCGGTCCTGGGGGTGGAACAGGTAGGCGTAGGCCCTCTGATCAGCTCGCCCCACCCTCCCCCGGAGCTGGTGGAGCTGGCCAAGTCCGAGCAGATCGGCCCGATCCACCACCAAGGTGTTCACCGTCGGCATGTCGATCCCCGATTCGATGATGGTCGTGCACACCAGGACGTCGAATCGACGTTCCCAGAAGTCCATGACCACCTGCTCCAAAGACCCCTCGTCCATCTGGCCGTGGGCCACCGCGATGCGGGCTTCGGGAACGAGGGCCCGGAGCCGATCGGCCACGGCGTCGATGTCGACGACGCGGTTGTGCACGAAGAACGCCTGGCCCTCGCGAAGCAGCTCCCGGCGGATGGCCTCGGACACCGCGGCCTCGTCGTACTCGCCGACGTAGGTGAGGATGGGCCGGCGGTCGGCGGGGGGCGTGTTGACCATCGACAGGTCTCGGATTCCCGTGAGCGCCATCTCGAGGGTCCGGGGAATCGGGCTGGCGGTGAGGGTCAGGACGTCGACCCCCTCTGCCAGGCGCTTCACCGCCTCCTTGTGCGAGACCCCGAAGCGCTGCTCCTCGTCGACGACCAACAGGCCAAGGCGCTTGAAGTTGATGTCCTGGGCCAGAAGCCGGTGGGTGCCGATCACCACGTCGACCGACCCATCCGCCAGCCCTTCGACCACGCGCCGAGCCTGGGCACTGGAAAGGAACCTGCTCAGTACCTCCACCCGGACGGGATAGGAGGCGTAACGCTCGGAGAACGTGAGGAAGTGCTGGCTGGCGAGGAGGGTGGTGGGCACGAGCACCGCCGCCTGGCGGCCATCCTGGACGGCCTTGAACACCGCCCGCACGGCTACCTCGGTCTTGCCGAACCCCACATCACCGCACACCAACCGGTCCATCGGGCGAAGTTGCTCCATGTCGGCTTTGACCTCGGCGATCGAGCGGAGCTGGTCTGCGGTCTCGGTGTAGGGGAATGCGGCCTCCATCTCGGCCTGCCACGGTGAGTCAGGCGGGAACGCGTGGCCTTCCACCGCCAGACGCCGACGGTAGAGCTCCACCAGCTCTTGGGCCACTTCGTCGGCCGCCGCCCGGGCCCGTGCCCGGGCCCGCTGCCACTCGGCTCCCCCCATCTTCGACAGGGTCGGAGTCTCACCACCGCTGTAGGGCGTGACCATCCCGATCTGATCGACTGGCAGGTACAGCCGGTCGCTTCCGCGGTACTCGAGGATCAAGTAGTCCCGTGCGGTCCCGGCGACGGTCCGGGTGGTCACACCGGCGTAGCGGGCGACGCCGTGCTGGCGGTGGACGACGAAGCTGCCCGGCGACAGGTCGTCGAAGAAGCCGTCGGTGGGGCGGGACCGCGGCCTGGGGGGTCGATGCGGTGCTCGCCGCCCGGTCACGTCGCTCTCCGACAACAACGCCACGCGGGCCTCGGGAAGGATGAACCCGCTGGCCAGCGCCACCACCACCACTCGGGCGGCGGCGTCGTCGGGCCCGTCGGATACCGGTGCGAGAACTCCCTCTTCGGCCAGCACGGTCGAGAGGCGCTGAGCTCCCCCCGCGGTCGGCGAGCACACGGTCACCGAGTACCCTTCGTCTACCAGGGCCGTCACCTGGCGGGCGAGCTTGGACGCGTCGCCGGCGACCGGCTCGAACCCACGGACCACTATCGCCGACGCCTCCGGTCCCTCGGCCACCGGGACCACCGACATGGTGGCCGCCGGCGTACGAGCCAGGAGGCGATCGAAGGGAAGTGAGAGGCGAGGGAACCCCTCGGGTCCGGGACGTGCGCCCCACGTAGCGGCCAGGGACGCCGCCAGCGCCCCCTCTTCCTCGGTCAGCTGCACCGCCCGGTCTCTCACCCGGCGGGGTTCGGTCACCACCACCTGGGCCTCGGGACCCAGTCGATCGGTCAAGACAGCGTCGTCCGGAGCCACCCACGGCAGCCACGCCTCCATTCCGTCGAAGTACTGCCCTTCGGCCAACCTCTCCCACTGGGTGCGGCCCCAGGGCTCGGAGTCCATGAGCGCGGTGGCTCGGGCCCGGACGAGCGGTGTCGGGCGCAGCTCACGGCACCCGAACAGGAACACCGCGTCCAGCGTCTGCATCGATCGTTGGTCGGCCACGTCGAACGTCGTCAGCCGGTCGACCTCATCACCCAGCAGGTCGATGCGGACCGGTCGATCACTGGTGGACGGGAACACGTCCACGATGCCACCCCTGACGGCGAGCTCGCCCCGGTGCTCCACCTGGCGCTCCCGGCGGTACCCGGCGTCGACAAGGTTCTCCACCAGTCCACCGGCGTCCACCCTCCCGCCGATGGTGACGACGAGCGGGGTGGGCACGACGTCAGGGAGTGCCAGCCGCTGGAGCACCGCCCGCACCGATCCCACGACGACCTGGGGCACCGGTGGAGCGCCTTCGGGCCGGTCGCCGAAGAGGTGCCAGAGGACGGCCTGGCGCCGGCCCATGGTGGCCACCTCTGGGCTCACCCGCTCGAAGGGAAGAGTCTCCCAGCTCGGCAGGACGACCACCGGGCTGCTGTAGGCCCCGGCGATGCCACCCGGCGCCCCGTTGCATTCACCAGTACCGAGGAAACAGGCCAGATCACCGGCCAGCCGCTCGGCGTCGGCGTGGGTGGGCGTCACCACCAGCACCGGCCGGCGGGTGCTGACCCCGGTCAGTCCGGCCAGCACGTAGGCCTGGGCCGGCCTCGGCACGGCCAGGACCACGTCGGACCGTCCGATCACCTCGACGGCTGCCTTCACACCCCGGAAACGCGCCAGCAACGGAGCCAATGGACCCGACGCGGTCGGCGCTGACGGCGCGAACTGTTCCTTCACCGGTCCGGCGTTCAGGGGCTCAGTGGGCACCGTGGTGCCGGTTCATCGCCGCCTCCACACCTTCGAGGACAATCGTCTCCAACGCATCGGCCGCCGCTGCGACACAGGCGTCAAGCTTCTCCCTCTCGAGCTTGGAAGGCCGTTTCAGCACGTAGTCGGCTCCAGATTGACGGTGGGGAGGACGGCCGATCCCCACGCGCACTCGGACGAAATCGGCGCTGTGGAGGTGGGAGCGGACGGACTCGAGGCCGCGGTGCCCGGCCACACCGCCTCCGTCCTTGATCCGGAACGTGCCCGGCGGGAGGTCGAGCTCGTCGTGGACCACCACGAGACGCTTGGGATCTTCGATCCCGGAGCGGGCGAGCAACGATCGGACGGCGATGCCCGACTCGTTCATGAACGTCGTGGGCACGGCCAGGACCACCCGTTGCTCTCCCACCTTGATCGTCGCCATCAGGGCGGCCAGACCCTTCTCTGCCCGCAGGCTTGCCTCGGGGTGGCGCGATGC
>JAJYWF010000140.1 GCA_021791635.1 Actinomycetes bacterium | reverse complement strand
CGTGCGACCGTCCACGTCGATGCCCGTCTCAGTCAACAGGCTGATCCGCCAAGCATGGATCTCCGCCACCCCCCGGTTGAACTTGTCGGAAAGCTCCCGACCCGACAGGTGGATGTAGCGAACCGTCGAGTCCGTGCTGGCATGCCCGGCGAAGGTGGCGATGGCGTGAAGCTCCCAGCCCATGCGGGCGAGGTCGGTCAGGCAGAGGTGACGCGTCGTGTGGGTAGAGAACTGCGGGACGTCCGCTGCCAGCGCGACCCGGCGCACCACCTTCGACCAGGTCCACAGGCTGAGCGGCTCGGCCCGGTTGCGCCGGGACTCCGACAGGAACAACAGGCCCCGGCTGCGACTGATGGAGCCACGGTGGTCGAGGTAGGCGCCGAGCAGCACGCCCGTCGCGGCCGAATAGGGCACGGAGCGTCCCCTCCGGGTCTTGGTCGTCTCGGCCCGGACCCGGATCATGCGATGCCCCGGGTCCAGGTCGTCGGTGCGAAGTGAGCAAAGCTCCTGGCCTCCCAGCGCGGCGTCGTAGGCGAGGGCGAGCATCAGGCGGTTGCGGACCGGCTCGTCACGAAAGACGGTGAGAACATCCAGCCACTGCTGCACGGTCGGGATCCACGGCAGCTTCACGAGCCGAGGCACGAGCCCCCTGCCGCCGGAACCGAGACCGCGCCGAGCGCCGTAGCGACCGCGGCCGACCAGGTTCGAGTCGCGGACACCTTCTTCGACCAGGAAATCGTAGAACAGCCGGACCGGCACCAGACGTTGCTGGAGCGTGGCGTTGGCAAGCCCCGTCCCCGAGTCAAGTGCCACCGTGTTCCCCCCGTGGCGGCTCGGACGGCCGGTCAGCTCCCCGACGAACGATGCGACCTGCGCCCGGCCGGCGCTGAGCGGGTCGACGTCGTCGTGTTCGCAGACCTCGAGGTACTCAGCAAGTCCACGGGCATAGGCGTCGATCGTCCTCGGTGCCCGGCCCAAGTCCGCCCAGATCCCCAGCCACTCCACCGCTCGCGCGTGCCGGGCGAGCACCGGCCACTTCTCCTCCAGACCAATCGACAAGATGCAACCGACCTCTCAGCTCGTGGAACGGGGAGCCATTGAACCCCACCGTGTGATTCCACGTAACTATTACGTACCGGTGACCTTTCTTGTAGCTGATCTCGTCGATCCCGATGCGGGTGAGGCCGTCGAAGGGATCATGCGCTGCCTGACCGTCGGCCACGACCCGGGATATGACCGATCCGACGGTCCGCCAGGCGACCCGCATGAGGTCGACCACGGTCGACTTGGCGGTGTGGGTGACCAGCCAGGCCAGCTGGTCGTCGAAGTCTCTGGTGTGGCCGGCGCCGTGGCGGGCCCAGGGCACCTAGGCGACGGTCGGACCGTGTTCGGGGCAGTTCACCCGGGGGGAATCGGCTTGGAGATGACACACGAGCTTGCCGACATCGAGTGTCCTCCAGTTCCGCCTGCCCTCCCCCTGGTCGTAGCCGGCAGCACGTACCCCGCAACGCCCACAGCGGCGCTTGGTCGAACGCCTCGGGCGGACGTGGACCACCACGCAATCAGCCTCTTCGTCGAAGTCGATCCCTTCGATCACCGTGGCCCCGTCGACACCGAGCATCCCGCGCCATATATTTACACCGAGCAACGCCATTCTCCTTGCCTCGAACTCGAACCTTCGAACAGTCCGAAAACATAGGCGGAGACTGGCGTTGCCCGCGTCTCAGCAGGTCAGGGCACCCACGGATGTGTCACAAGAGCCCTTTTTTTCCAAGTTGATCGCATCCCGGAGGTCGTACTAGGGGCTGCGCCGGGGCGGGCCGTCCCGCTGGGGCCTGCGGCCCCGTCGGCCGACCCCCGTGTCGACTACGCTCCTTGGCTCGTCGCAGAACTTCGCCACCCGCCGCCGTCGCCGTTCTCGTCGCCAAGGAGACGCGGGCAGTGCCCGCTCCCGGCGCTCCAGGCGGAGTCTCCCCGCTAGAGCCAGACGCGTAGAGCAAAAACAGGCCGTCGATGACGCCACGGCTGACCGACGAATGGCCCCCGGACAGATCAGCATCTTCCACACCGATGCACCGCCCGGTGTCGCTTTCCGGCCACCGGCGGCGACCGGCTTCCTCGAATGCCACAGGTGGAAAGCCGGAAAACCCTGGCGGGAAGTCGTTCGGGCGTAGTGAGGATTGTGGCTGGCCGGGACGAGCTGGGTGTGCATCATCGACGGCGAGGAGGGCGGCGGGGCCGGCCGGAAGCTGAGTAGGCCGATCGGTGGGCAGGGCGCCTCAAGTGCCCATCGTGTGTGACCAGGTGGCGGTGACGGAGCCGGGCCGAGGGCGGTGGCGGCGGGGCCGTGGCCGATGACACGGCGACGGCACGCTCGGGTGGTCGGTGGCGGTCGGATAGGTGGCGGTCGAGGCCAAGGGTGCGACGCTGACGCGAGGCGGCCGTCCCGCCGGGCGTGTCGCGCTCGTCTGCTTCCTCCCCGACGGCAAACGGCGGGCCGGCCCTGGCCGCCGGAGGGTGCCCGGACCACCGAACATCAGTGAGGGGGCCATCTCCGACGCTCCCCGCACGGCAGTGGCGGCGGCCGGAACACTTCAGTGCAAAGGTGCGGGTCGACCCCCCTGCTCTCTTGGCGCGTTCCCCGTTGCCGTTCCCCACCCCGATGGGGAACATGGCCAGGCGTTGCCCCTGGGTGTTCCCACCGGCGCGGGGACACCCTGGCCGTTCGCTGCCTCCGAGCGGCTGGCGACTGAAGAGAAAGACACGGGCGTGGTCCCTGTCGGCCTATACGATGAAAGGCGATGACCCTGACCGTGCAGGTGAGCGAAGAGCTGGCCCGCCGGCTGGCCGCCGAGGCGGCCCGCCGCGGGGTCAGCGTCGACGAGATAGCCGCCGAGGCCCTCGAGGCTGCTCTCGAGGACCGCCCGGTTGTTGCTGGCAGCCC
>JAJYWF010000139.1 GCA_021791635.1 Actinomycetes bacterium | reverse complement strand
GAACTCGACGACAGCTGACGGCGGCCATGTGAAACTCCCCATAGACGGCCACTGAATCTCCCCGCGGACGGACACGCGAACTCCCCACGGACGGCCATCAGAACTCCCCACGGACGGCCATCGCCCTCCCCACGAGGGTCCACCCGTTCGAGGTTCCCCCCTGGCATCGATAGAGCTGGCAAATCGGCTCATCGACACCAAGGAGGAACACCTGATGTTGCCAAAGGAGAAGCAGATGGAAGTACTTGAGGCATTCGACCTCACGAAGTCCTATCGGGCCGCCGGCCAACTGGTCGGCGTCGACCATCACACGGTGGCCCGGGCAGTGACGGCCCGTTCGCTCGGCCACAGGGACGGCGAACAGGCTCCACCGCCGACGGTGGCCGAGGCGTTCTGCGACAAGATCACCGAGTGGATCGAGCGATCCGGCGGTCGGGTCCGAGCTGACGTCGTCCACGACAAGTTGGTGGCCATGGGCTACACCGGCTCGCCCCGCACCACGAGACGGGTGGTCTCGGCGCTGAAGTCGACCCACCGGCTCGGGAACCACCGCATCTACAAGCCCTGGGTCACCGAGCCGGGCATGTGGCTGCAGTACGACTTCGGAGCCGGGCCGGTGATCTCCGGCGTGAAGGTGGTGCTGTTCGTCGCCTGGCTGGCCTGGAGCCGGTTCCGGGTGATCATCCCGCTCGGCGACCGCTCGCTCCCGTCGGTGATCGCCGCGCTGGACCAGACGTTCCGCCTGATCGGCGGGGTGCCCACCTACTTGTTGACCGACAACGAGAAGACGGTCACCGACTACCACCTGTGCGGCATCGCCGTGCGCAACGCCACCGCCGTCGACGTCTCCCGCTACTACGGGGTCTCGATCGTCACCTGCGTGCCCTTCGACCCCGAGTCCAAAGGAGGCTCGGAGTCCTCGGTCAAGCTGGCCAAGGCCGACCTGGTGCCGACCGAGTACAACCTGGTCGAGGAGTACCGCTCCGTTGGTGCCCTCGAGGTGGCGTGCACCGAGCTCATGGCCGAGCTCAACGGCCGGCCCCATGCGGTGACCCGCCGGGCCCCGGCCGAGATGGCCGAGGTGGAGCGAACCAAGCTGCACCCGGTGCCCGATCTGGCCTACACCGCCGCCTTCGGGGAGTCCCGGTCGGTGGGGTGGTCCTCCGTGGTGTCGTTCCGGGGGGCTCGCTACTCGGTGCCCCACACCCTGGCCGGGGGTCAGGCGTGGGTCCGGGCCTCCGCCGGCGAGGTAGTGATCGTGGCCGGCGTGGGATCTGGCGCCACAGAGGTGGCCCGCCATGACCAGGTGCCAGCCGGCCAGGCCTCGATCAAAGACGAGCACTATCCCGAGCGCTCGAACCATCCTCTCGATCGGGCACCGAGGCCGACCAAGGCGTCCGAGGCGGCGTTCCTGGCCCTGGGTGAGGGAGCTTCCCGCTACCTGGTGGAGGCGGCCGCCGTGGGCACCCGTCGCCTCGAGAAGAAGATGGCCGATGCGGTCACCCTGGCCTCCCTGCACGGTGCCGGTGTCATCGACCGGGCCCTCGGCATCGCCGCGATCGCCGGGCGATTCGGCGAAGGGGACCTTGAGTCGATCATCGTCCACGCCTCGGGTGAGACCCGAGGCGCCGCGGTGCCCCCCGCCGAGTACTCGCTGGCGGCGGGCACCGCCGGGTGGTCGGGCGTCGGTGGCATCGAGGAGGTGTCGTCATGACCGCCCCGGTCCAACTGCCCGCCGACGACGGCATCGAGATCGTCGAACTGCTCTGCGTGGTTGCTGACCTCTGCGACCGCTATCCGAACGTCATGGGCGACATGCTCCGGGACTACCTGGGCACCAACGTGGGCTATGGCGCCGAGGGCCTGCGCATGGATGCGGCCCGGATCGCCGACGAGTTGGCCCTGGCCATGGGGTTCGCCGACGCCTCGCTGGAGGCCCCCCGGTGAGCCGCCCGGCGGGCATCGCACCACCGGCTGAGGCCACCCTCGACGAGGTGGTGGCACTCTGTCGCCGGCTCCGGCTCAAGTACGTGCGCGAGCAGGTCGCAGAGGTGCTGCTCACCGCCCGGGCCCAGCGCTGGGACCCGACCGAGCTGCTGCGGAACCTCCTCCTGGCCGAGGCCGAGGGGCGGGACCGCTCCACCATCGAGGCCAAGCGGAAGAAAGCGCACTTCCCCGCCGGCAAGACCTTCGACACCTGGGTCGAGAGCCGCTCTTCGATCCCGGCGGCCGCCCAGCGGTCGCTGCGGAGCCTCGAGTGGACCTCCCGGGCGGAGAACCTGGTGGTGGCCGGGCCGTCGGGAACAGGGAAGTCCCATCTGCTCGAGGCCATCGGCCATGCGGCGGTGGAACAGGGACTGACCGTCGCCTGGTTCAGCGTCGAGGACCTGGGCGCCATCGTCCGGCGTCACCGGGTGGACGACACGGTGTCCAAGACCTTCGCCGCCCTCGGGGCGGTGACACTGACGGTGGTCGACGACATCGGGCTTCTGCCGATCTCCCAGGACGCCGCCGAAGGCCTCTATCGCCTGGTGGATGCCTCCTATGAACGGCGCTCGCTCGCCTTGTCGTCGAATTTGCACCCCTCGGGGTTCGACCAGCTGATGGACAAGACGATCGCCTCGGCGCTGGTCGACCGGCTCATGCACCACGCCCACGTGATCATGACCGAGGGCGAGTCCGTGCGCCTGGCCGACGCGCTCTCCGGCAAGGGGGTGGTGCCCTTCATCGATTAGCGATCAGGCTGCCCATGGGGAGTTCCCGTGGCCGTCCGTGGGGAGAAACCATGGCCGTCCGCGGGGACTTCCCCGTGGCCGTCCGTGGGGAATTCCGCTGGCCGTCCCTGGGGAATTCTGATGGCCGTCCCTGGGGAATTCTGATGGCCGCCTATGGGGCGTTCGCGATGGCCGTTGACACCTTGTGCATCAGCCGGTCGAGGATGGCGCCGGCCACGACAGGGTCGCCGAACACGTCCCCCCAGGCAGGCAGACCCCTATTGGTCGTCACCAGGGTGG
>JAJYWF010000054.1 GCA_021791635.1 Actinomycetes bacterium | reverse complement strand
CCGGACGCGACGCGTGTCGTGATGGATGAACACGAGGACGTAGAGCCTGCGGAGAAGGATGGTGTCGACATGAAAGAAGTCGCAGGCGATCAGACCCCTGGCCTGCGCAGCGAGGAACTCCGCCCAGGTCGGTCCGGATCGCCGCGGTGATGGCTCGACGCCGTGACGCTTCAGGATCGACCAGACGCTCGATGGGGCGATGACGATGCCCATGGTGGCGAGCTCACCATGAATGCGGCGATATCCCCAGGTCGGGTTCTCCTTGGCCAACCGGAGTACGAGCGCAGTAGTCCGGTTGGCGATAGGAGGTCGACCGGGACGGCCGTGCGGGTTGGTCCAGCGCTTGGCGACAAGATCACGATGCCAGCGCAGCAGGATTGCCGGTTGGACGAAGAAGAGCCCGAGTCGTCGGCGTGGGAGCAACCGCGCCAGCCCGGCCAGCACCGCTCGATCTGCAGGCTCGAGCGCCGGTCGGTGGACCTGGCGTCTGAGGACTACCACCTCGTGGCGCAGCATCACGATCTCGATGGCGAGGTTCGTGTCGCTGCGGCCGAGGAGACGGATGAGCTGAAGGACGCGGCAGAACGCTCGGTAGAGGAACGAGAGGGTCATCGGTGGATGCTCGCTGTAGGAGCCCGCCGACGTCAAAGTCCAGCTCGAAGCGGATGGATGACGTTCTCGGGACCGACACGGTCCCATCGACCGCCCTCCAGCAACTCTGCGAATGAGGCCCGGCGGATCGGACACCGCCGCCTCAAGGTGAGTTCGACCACGAGCCCCTCGCGCCCTTCAGCCGACCATGGTAGCAGTTCTGCTACCATGGTCGGCGTGAGCGATATCGCACAGAAGGAGCTACGGAACAACGTCGGCGAGGTGCTCCGTCGGGCCGAGGCCGGCGAGACCATCACCGTGACCGTTGCCGGTCGTCCCGTGGCTGAGCTCGGTCCGGTGCACCGCCGCCGCTGGGTTCGCGGTGCCGCACTCGCTGGTATGTGGCGTGCAGAGGTGCCTCGAGGGCTGGATGTCGACCTCGGGCGACTGCCGGCCGGCGTCGCGGACCCCTTTGCTTCGTGAGGGCCCTGCTCGACACGTCGGTGCTCATCGGGGAGCTGCCCCCGCCTGACGACGTCGAGGCCGCCATTAGCGTCGTCTCGATCACTGAGCTGCACTTCGGTGTCCTCGTCGCTGACGACGATGATGAGCGAGCGCGACGCATCGTTCGGCTATCAGCGATCGAGGCGACGTTCGACCCATTGCCCGTGAGCGTCGACGTCGCCCGTGTCTGGGGTCAGCTCGCCGCCGCGGTAGCCCGTCGTGGTGGCAACCCGAGACGGCGTCAGATCGACCTCGCCATCGCGGCCACCGCCCACGTGGAAGGAGTGCCCCTCCTCACCGAGAACGTTGGCGACTTCCAGATCGTCCATGACCTCGTCGACGTTCGGCGACTCTCCGACCGCTAGCTCTGTGCGAGCTCCCGTAACGTGGAACCAGTGTCCCGATTGGGTGAGGACCTGGGGCGGTGTACGGAAAACGAAGCCTGTGACACAGCGGCGAGTTTCTCGGGTTGTTTCGGGACCCTCGGGCTCCAGTGGGTGATCTGACCCGGTAGACGACGAACAAGGGCGGCCTGAGGACGAGACAGTGCACCTTTGACGGCTGCCTTCCCGGTGTCCTAGCAGCGACCATGACCATGACCCTGACCCCGGTGACCGCTGGGGTCTCTCGCGTAGCGACGCGCAGGGGACCTCCTCGCACGGTTGGAAGCGACAAGACAACCTGCGTGCAGCGAGGAACACGGGCGCGTCACCTCCGCGTCCCTGCGGATTCTGGCCATCGGCGCCACCTCGACCTCGGGGCGCAGAAGTGCTTCGTAGAGGCCGAGATCTCCCGCGTGGACCGCTGGCGCTGCGAGAGGGTCCGTACCGGAGAGGTGCCCTGGGCACGGCCGGGGGCCCGCCACACCAGGGACTTCCAGGACGCGGTGGCGTAGCTCGCCCAGCGAGCCGACCAGTCGACCATCACCAAAGTGCTCCGGGTGTCCCTGGAGGCCGTGGCCAAGATCGTGGTCGACGTGGTGGCCGACGCCATCGACGACGCGAGGTCGGACGACCTCTACCGGATCGGGGTGGATGAGTTCAGTTGTAGATGTGCGGGTGATCTACCGGCGGAAAACCTCAACACCCACATGCAGGCGACCGGGGCTACCCACGGGGAACCCGGAAGCGCCGAAAAGTCGGAAAGTCCGTGACGGCCGATCTAGGGAGGGCGGTGCCGAAGTGGACGCTCCGACTACCCCAATACCTGGAACCTAGGGGGACGCCGTCTGCGGGGGCTCACGACGTTGCGGGCCCGGACAACGGTCCACGGTGCTGCTCCAACCAGGCTGCCTCTTCGTCGTGGACGTCGTGCACCAAGTTACCCAGCGTCAGGTTGATGTCGTTGGCGTGGTACCCCCAGTCGGGTCCCAGTGTCTCGGTCACGACCGGGCGGCCGGCTCCCTGCTGGGCCACGTCGGTCACCTGAAGCCAGCTGGCTCCGCCTTCGTCCTCGCAGCTGGCCGAGTACAGGTTCGGATACGTCACCCACGGCGTGTTCACACTCCTCGCCAGGTGGTCCTGGGTCGCGGTGAGGAAGTACGGGTTGAGGCTGGCCGTGCCTCCACCCAGCGCCGCGGGGTTCACGCAGGCCACCTGCTCCCCGTGGCGGGCGGTCTGCCCTGACTGGAGGCTGACTCCCTGCCCGGTTCGCCCGAAGATCGAGGTGAGCGGGGGTTGAGAGGGGAAGGTCGAGTAGGCGATCGCACAGGCGATCTCCGACGGTCTCGTGCACAGCGGCACGTGGGTGAAGGTGGCGCCGACAGTCAGGCCGGAGGGCACCTGCAGATTGCCACCCGGGAGGATGGCGACGACCAGCCGCTTCAGAAGCGAGGGGTCGTGGTCGATCCGTGAGGCGACGAGATGGATGAGGAGTGCCGAGCCCTGGGAGTGCCCGATCAGGATCAAGGGACGGGTGCCGGCGTCGTGGGCGAGGAAGGACGTCCAGGAGCTGACCAGGCTCTCGTAAGCGACGTCGAAAGTCGTCTTCAGGATGGCCGCGGCGCCCTTCTCGCTGCTCAGCCCGGTGGCGATGCTCGAAGCCGTTGCTTGGCGGTACATGGGGGCCCACACCCGGCAGACTTGTGAGAACTGTGAAGCTTGATCGATGGCGACGTCGATCTCTGCCGTCTGCGCTGTGAGGTTCGAGTTCGCCGTCTTCTGGGCGCTCACCGTCGGGTACACATAGAAGCAGTCGAACTCTGTGGCATCGGTCGTCGACTGGGCGGATCCTCCGAGCAGCTTCTGGACGCCGCCCGCCTGTACCTCGGTGGTGGAGCGGCTCGAAGCGCACGGATCGGCCGGCGCGCCGGGCCGGCAGAGCCAGACCGGTGACACGCCGGCCGCCGCGGCACTGCCCGTGCTCGGATGGGCGGACGAACACGAGGTCGCAACGAGTGCGAAGGCCATCGCCAGAACGAGCGCCAGCTTGCCCAGAAGGGCAGCTCGGCAGCTTCGGTGGGTGAGTACACCAGATGCGGGTCCACCGGGTCGGATCGGCTGAACCTCGTGCGCCGTGCTGCCCGTACTCCTCGGAGTGCGAGATCCCACATCCATCTTGTCCCCCTCTCCGGAGCAGACCCCTGAGCAATTCCATTACGCAACTAGGTTGCGTAATGGTACGCTACCGAGGCGTGGTGCCTGCCACAACCCCGTACCGATTTGGCGATCTCCTGGCGCTGGCCCGCCGGAGCTGGACGTTGGCGATGGCCCGGGAGCTGGATGCGAGGGGGTACGGCGACTACCGGGTAAGCGACGCTGCCAGCATGCGCATGCTGATGGTCGGCCAGCTCAACATCGGGCGGCTCGCCGAAGCTCTCGGCGTCACCCGGCAGGCGGCGAGCAAGGTCGCTCGCGGGTTGGAGGAACGCCGTCTCGCCGTCACCCGTGTCGACCCCGACGATGCACGCCGGATCCGGGTAGAGCTCACCGCGTCGGGCGAGCGTTACGCGCAGGCCATCGTGGACGCCATCGCGTCGCTGAACCGACGCCTGGCCGAGCACGTGGGATCGACCGATCTTGCAGCCGCCGACAGGGTCTTGCGGGCGTCCCTCGGCGATGGGCCGCTACGGTCGGCGGCCGAGCGCATTCCGAGGCCCGAAGAGCGGAGGTGAACCGTGTCGTCCGGCCGGCGAGTGTCACGGATCTGCGGGCAGGGACGATCAAGTCGTCGGAGCCCGGTCGTCGGTACCGGTCACCGAGGAGTCCGTGAAATCTGATTGGGTTCGACGACGGCGTCGGTCACCGGGCCATCAGAGATGGGACCGCTCCTCCTGCCAGATCCGCAGAGCAGGTACGGACACCAGGACCACGACGGCGGCCGCGGCGGCCAGGGCGGCGGCGTAGCCGTACGCATAGGCGGCGCCGAGGGTGTACAGGAGGCCCATCGCAAGGTTGGCGACGAACGTACCGACGCTCCTGGCCGCCGAGAGTGACCCCATCCCCCTTCCGGCTCCTGCTCCCGTCCGGAACACGGACATCGCCGTCGGCTCCAACGTCTCGACGATGCCGAGTGAGAACCCGATCACCGCCACACCCAGGTACAGCACCCCGAGTCCCAGGTGTGCCCCGTACCCTGCGGCCAAGAGCGCGGCGCCGGCGGCGGCTCCGAGATACCCGAGCAGGCCGAGGCGGGTGAACTGGTCCGCCGGTCCACTCCCGAGTCGTCCACCCAGCACGTAGCCAGTGGCCGCAGAGACGGTCTGGAGGAGGAGGAAGGCCCCGAGGCCGTCCACCAGCCGACCGCTGCCTTGGGCCACGGTGAGCACCGGGAACCCCACGCTGTAGAACGTGAACCCGTACAGCACTGCGGCCACGAGCAGAGGCCTGGTCCCCGGCGGGCGCGGGTGAGCGGCGGCAGTCACTGGTGCGTTGCCGGGAACAGGTGACGGCTTCGGGTCGGGACGAGCTTTCGGCTGCCCTGGGGCCACTCGGGTCAGAGAGAGCGTGGATACGACGAGCGGTACCGCAGTGGCCAGGAATATCCAACGAAGCTCCACGTGCTGGCTGACGGCGATCAGGATGTACACCCCGGCCAACGCTCCGCCTCCCACGTCGAGAGCGTGGAGGAATCCGAAGGCCGAGGAGCGGTGCTGCTCGTCGGGCACGGCGTCGACCAGCATCACCCTCCGGGACGGGGAACGAAAGTTCCTGGCCCACCAGCCACCGGTCAGCATGCCGATGGCCCAGGCGGGACTGGCGACCAGTGCGCACAGTGACAGCAGGGGAATGAGAGAATTGCCGACGAGTGCCACGGAGCGGTGGCCCACCCGGTCGCCGACCCTCCCGCCGACGTAGGAGAAGACCGCACCACCCCCGTAGCTGACGGCGCTGGCTAGTCCGTACTCCCACACCGGTTGGTGGAGGGTGAGGACCAACAACAGTGGGAAACCGGCCAGGACCGCTTGGTAGCCAAGGTCGGCGAAGAAGGCCGAGAGCGAGATTGCCCACACGTCCTTGGTGCGCCACGGCACCCCCCCGGGGTTCATGCGATCACAGGGGCGGACTGCGTCGACGCCGTCACGCGCCCGTCGCCATGTTCGAGGACCCGGACGCCTGCGTCGACGCAGGTACGAGAGTCCCGGAGCGCACCGCAGGACCCCGGCCGAAGCCCACCTGCGCCGGACAATTCGTGCATGGCTCCAGCGTAGGTCGGACCTACCCGGCCTGACCGGCTGCGACCGGGATTAGCGGGCGAACCAGGAGCGAAGCCTGGAGGGGCGGGGCCCCGAGGCGTCACACTGGCACCGATCCTCAGGGGCGATGTGCCCGAGAACCTGCTCGACGTGGGCCCCGCACCCCTTCCACGTCGGTCGCCCGCACTTCCGGCACGTCACTTGGCTGCACATACCCCTCAGGGTATCAGGAGAACTGGTGGGCGGGTCACCGTCTCCATGATCGACGACCCAGGCGGCGGAGGTGTCGCAGCAAGGCGATGTGTCGCCGGGTGTCGGAGACGAGCAGGTCGATGACCATAGAGGCCACGGCACCCTCCGAGTTGGCCCGGATCCGACGCGCCAGGCGCTTCAGCTCGGCGTGGTCGCGTCGTTCCACCGCCAAGAACCGCTTCGTGCTCTCACGAAGCTCGGTGTCGGTTCTCCTGACGTCCACAGCGGGGATCGTCGGACCTCCGGCCTCCATCGTCGCTTCGGCTCGCACCGTGTTGGCCAGCTCCGTCAGGATCCGATGGTGGCGACGTTCATCTTCGACGATCAGGCCCACCACGTAGGCCACGGCCTGGGAGTCCGCCGTCGCCGCCAATCTCTCGTACTCGGCGATCGTTGCCTCTTCGTTGTGCTCGTGGGCCACGATCGCGTCGAAG
This sequence comes from Actinomycetes bacterium, assembly GCA_021791635.1. Lineage (GTDB taxonomy): Bacteria > Actinomycetota > Acidimicrobiia > Acidimicrobiales > RAAP-2 > JAJYWF01. Next base: position 10,985 of record JAJYWF010000054.1, on the reverse strand, counting down.
AGCTCCTGCTCGTCCACGCTCGCTCCGAGGAGCCGTTCTTCGGAAAGTGCCGTCATGACCACCTCCTTGACTCTGTGGTACCCGCCCTCGACCCCCGGATGCCGGAGGCCCTGGGCACGTGCCCTGTTTCCATGGTGGCGCCATCGCGCTGCTGTGAACAGGGCCGAAAGTCACTGGGGAGCTTCTGCGGGAGCTCGACGGTCGGAGGGGCCTGTAGAGGGCCGAGTAGGCGTCAGCGCGTGGCGAGAGGCGCCCGAGCCACGAGGGCTTCCACATCGTGGGCGGCAATGAGTCCGCGTACCCGACCGTGGGAGCCGACCGGCATGACGGGGAACCCTCTGCTTTGTTCGAAGGCCGTGAGGGCGGTCGGGAACAGCGGAGCTCGGGGATCGAGCAGTGGTACGTGCTGGTCGGCGATGTGTCCGACGAGCACGTCGGGGGAGGCGGCCATCAGCGAGGAGTGGGTCACCATGCCCACGTAGCCGCTGGCTCCCTCCACCGGGATCGCCGTCCAGGGGTAGGGCGGGTATCGGTGGAAGACCTCGGCGACCCGTAAGTCCTCTGGGAGGGTGTAGGGGATGGGCACCGTGAGGTCCGCGACTCTTCGGTCCCCCAGAGCTGCTCGCACGGTGGACATCTGTGACTCACCCTGAGCCCCGATCATGACGAACACGCCGATGAGGACCAGCCAGACGTCGACGAACACCCCGATCACCACCATCGCCATCCCCAGCCCCTTGGCCAAGCGCGTCGCCGTCGTCGTGGCCCAGGGCTCTCCGTGGTGCCGAGCCAGGAAGGCGCGAAGCACCCTTCCGCCGTCCATCGGGAGGGCAGGGACCAAGTTGAATGCCCCGAGGAGGAGGTTCATCCACGCCAGGCGGATCAGGATCGACCCGGTAACGAGCGTCGGGGGCCACAGCGCCGCTCCCGTCGCTGCCCCCAGGACGCCGAACACGAGGGCCAGACCGACGCTGGCAACCGGGCCCGCCACGGCGATCCTCAACTCGTCATCCGACGATCTCGTGAGCTCGGGGATCTCCGACACGCCTCCGATGGGGAGGAGGACGATGTCATGCACCGAAAGGCCGCGCCGCCTGGCCACCAGGCTGTGGGCCAGCTCGTGCACCACCACCGAGCCGAAGAGGAGGACGAGCCACCCCAAGGCAGCCAGTACATCCTCGCCTCCTGATCCGGCGGTGAGCGCCACGACCAAGATGATCAGTCCGGCGAAGGTCCAGTGGACGCGGATCGGTATCCCGTGGACCTTGCCGATCTGCCACGAATGACGCATGCCTCACCTGCCTTCGTTGTGTAGAACGCTGGCGTGGGCCTCGTTATGCCCAGGTTCGTCGGTTGCCGTGCACCGCGCTGGTGACGTTCGTCTGGTGCGACGGCACCGCTGGCTACCCTGACGAGGGACACACATCTCGCCCCGCTCTGGGCCGTGCCGTGGAGGCGCGGGAACGGTGCAGGGATTCGGGGAGAATGAGTCCTTCGGCCCTGCCGGCATCGGCGGTCGCCACACAGGATGGACGGGAGCAGGCGACGTCTGGACAGTACGGGACGCGACACATTCGAACAACACGTCCGGGAGGGACGATGCGCTCCACCGAAGACGGCATGTGGGTAGCGGCAGGACTCAGGAATGGCGGTCCGCACGCCTGCTCGTGCCCATCGGGTGTCAGATGACCGGCACGGCCGCCCGACCTGGAGGAGTTGCCGGACACGGGCGGGCCCTGTCCATGCCGGGCCTCACGGCCGGCAACGTCTGGAGCAAGAAGGCCCGGTCGGTGGGACTGGCCTTTGCCGTCGCCATTGCCGTCATGACCGTCGTCACCCTCACGGCCGTGAGCGCCAGCCTGGAGACATCGGCTGCAGCCGTCCTGACCATCGGGAAGGCTGACTTCACCGTGGCCCAAAAGGGCGTGGCGGACCTCCTCTCGAGCTCGTTAGACGACAGCCAGCTCGCCCGGATCAAGGCGACGCCGGGAGTGCAAAGCGCCGTCGGGGTCCTGGTGGAGACCGAGAAGCTGAACACGGCAAACCCGCTGTTCCTCGAGATCGGGATCCAGCCCCAGGATCTCAGGCCGTTCGGCGTGCAGATTGTCGCCGGCCACGCCTACACAGCGGACGCTCCTCACCAGGTCATGCTGGGGTGGAGGGCGGCGCAGAACTTGGGGGAGCACGTCGGAAGCGTGTTCCACACGAACGGGACGTCGTACACCGTGGTGGGCATCTACTCCACCGGGATCTCCTTCGGCGATCTCGGATCGATGTTCCCCCTTCCCACCCTCCAGGCATACAATCGCGTGCCCGGGTCCATCACCATGGCCTTCGTGAAGGTCACGCCGGGGGTGTCCATTCCGTCGGTGGAGCACCAGTTGACGGTGAACAACCCTGAGCTGACCACCATCCGCACGGCGGCGCAGTTCGGCCGTGCCGACCGGAACCTGGTGTTCCTCCAGGCGGCGGCCTCAGGGAGCACGGTGCTGGCCATCGTCATCGGTGCTGTCATCGTGGGTAACGCCATGCTCCTGTCGCTGTTCGAGCGGACCCGTGAGTTCGGTCTGCTCCGGGCTGTCGGCTGGTCGCGGTGGCGGGTGCTCACCCTCATGCTGGGGGAAGCTGTCGTTCTGGGCCTGATCGGCGTCGCCGCGGGGGTGGGCCTGTCGTTCCTCGCCGTCACCGTTCTCGAGACCCTTCCCGATCTCCAAGGGGTGCTGCACACGACCTTCACCGCCAGCATCGTGGCCAAGGGACTGGCCACCGGACTCGGGATGACGGTGATCGGGACCTTGTACCCGGCGTTGCGGGCGGCGTTCTTGAAACCTCTGGAGGCTCTCAGCCATGAGTAGCACGACGACCGCCCACGTGCAGGCTCCCGATACTTCCGACGCGACCGACCCGGCAGGCGTGCCCGAGCGCGGTGCAGTGCCAGCCGTCGAGGTCCACGACCTGGTCAAGGTCTACGAAGGCGCGCTGGGGAAGGCGCTCGACGGACTGAGTCTGGAGGTGGCGTCGGGGGAGTTCGTCGCCATCACCGGGCCGTCGGGATGTGGGAAGTCCACGCTGCTGCACCTGATCGCTGCTCTGGATACGCCCACATCGGGCACGATCCGGGTGAACGGGCGCGACGTGTTGAACTCACACGATCTCGATGGGTACCGGAGGTATCAGGTTGGTCTGGTGTTCCAGCTCCATAACCTCCTCCCGCGCCTCACGGCGGTGAAGAACGTGGAGATCGCCATGATGGGTACGCACCTCTCGGCGGTCGAACGTCACCGACAGGCCCGAGATCTCCTCGCCGACGTGGACCTCCAGGGTCGGGAGGAGCGCCGGCCCACCGAGCTCTCGGGCGGGGAGCGTCAACGCGTCGCCATCGCTCGTGCCCTGGCCAACGAGCCGAGCGTTCTCCTAGCCGACGAACCCACCGGGAACCTCGACTCGGCCGCCGTGCACACTGTGCTCAAGCTCTTTGATCGCGTCCGGCGGGATCATGGGACGACGATCCTTTTGGTGACCCACGATCCACTGGTGGCCAGGACCACCGACCGCACGGTCTACATGCAGGACGGACGAGTGTTGCCGCGGCCACCCGACGTTGGCGCGACGTAGCCGTACCGAACCGGTCGGACCTGACCGGCCCAATCCGACCCAGGCCCAGTTCCGAAGCGGTCAGGTTGGTGAGGGCTGAGAGCCCACGACCAGCACGGCGGCGCCGGCGAACCGGTCGTGGGCCAGGTCATCGAGTGCCTGATCGGCGTCGTCGAGTGGGTACGGCGTCGTGCGAACCTGGATGCCGATTCTTGCGGCCAGGGCCAGGAACTCCTCGCCGTCCTGGCGGGTGTTGGCGGTCACGCTCCTGAGCTGACGTTCGTTGAACAGGTGGTCTTGGTAGTTGAGCACTGGCACGTCGCTCAGATGAATCCCGGCCACGGCCAGGATGCCTCCCCGGTCGAGGGCGGCGAGGGCCACCGGCACCAAGTCGCCCACGGGAGCGAACAGGATCGCGGCGTCGAGTGGCTCCGGCGGGACCTGACCGAGGTCTCCGGCGCTGGTCGCGCCGAGCTGGAGGGCCAGCTCCCGGCTCTCCGGTGATCGGGTGATGACGTGCACGCGCGTCCCCTCGGCCAGCGCCACCTGTGCGGCGAGGTGGGCAGAACCTCCGTAGCCGTAGATTCCGAGGCTCCCCCCCGGTGGGCACTCCGAGCGGCGCAGGGCCCGGTACCCGATGATGCCGGCGCACAGGAGTGGCGCGGCCTCAGCATCGTCGAACACGTCGGGCAGGGCGTAGGCAAAGCGCTCGTCGGCGAGCGCGAACGGGGCGTAGCCCCCGTCGATATCCCATCCGGTGAATTGGGGATCGGTGCAGAGGTTCTCTCTCCCGCTGGTGCAGAACCGGCACGTCCCGCAGGTGAAGGCCAGCCACGCGATGCCAACCCGCTGCCCAGGTCGGAACCGTGAGCAACCCGGTCCGACCATGTCGACGACACCCACCACTTCGTGACCAGGAACGACCTGGGGGTGTCGAGGGACGAGGTCTCCTTCGGCCAGGTGTAGATCGGTGCGGCACACGCCGCAGACTCGCACCGACACCCGGACCTGTCGGGGACCGGGAACAGGAATCGGTCGCTCCACCCGGACCAGCGGACCGGTGGCGAGGGGTCCGGGTTGGCCTACGGCCCAGGCCTTCATGGTGGGTGGTTTCACGAAACCTCCTGTCGTCAGGGTAGGGCCGTCGGGTTCCGAACGTGCCAACGACCCCACCGAGGTGGTTCCCGGTGGGGTCGTCGGTCCTCGCTCATCCCCTCAACCCGTGGCCAAGCTTGCTCCGGTCAGGATCCGGACTCGCTCCGGATCGTCGGCCCGGCGGGCGCGGCGTGCGACCGTCGGAGCGACGAGCGAGCGACGTGCCGGCGACGAGCGGGCGACGTGCTCACGCCGCCGGCTGGCGGTGACGAGCCGGGAACTCGGTGTCTTCGGGCGTCCGCTTGAGGTGCCAGAGCCCGAGACCGGTCAAGATCAGCATCAAGAACCCCAGGACGAATGCGGCGATCCCGGCCCAGAAGGCGATCGTCCCGAACACGCTGAAGGCGTAGGCCTCGAGCAGCAGGCCGCGGAGCGTCGTCCCCTGGAACGACGTGGTGACCAGAGCCGCCAGCTTCTTTGTGGTCGGGTGTGCTCGAGATGCTGTGCTGATCTTGGAGTAGACGCCGCCGTAGGGCATCTCGCTCAGGTGGATGGCGATGAAGTGTGTGGCATACGCCTGGGCCTGTGTCCCGGTCAAGAGCTGCTGGCCGGCGTAGGGGAGCAGGTAGGGCTTCATTGTGGGGGTGATCTCGGTCCCGGCCTGGGCATGGGCGAAGGCCGCTGCCGGCGGAAAGAAGATCTCCTGCTTGGCCAGTTGGTCGTGCACGTTGGAGTTGGCGAAGCTCGAGCCCCACATGAGCAGGACGCCGGCTACCACCAGTACCACCACGAGCATTCCCCCACCGAGGGTAAGGATCAGGTCAAAGGTTCTGCGCTTCATCTCGCCACTTCCTCCATGGTCGGCCGCTGCTGTCCAGCGGGCGTTTCTGCTTCCAGGATGAAGGAATGGGCTCCGACCAGGCAGGGCCCAAAGTCCCCGATTTCGTCCGGTGATTTGGGACTTCGGTCCCTTGTGTTCCCTGCGGGCGGGAGCATCCTGGGATGCGTGGGCACCACTCGCGCATCCACCGGCGAGCGACAGACCTGTCGGTGGGTGAGCTCGGTGGCGACGCGCACGGGCCACCGTGGGCAATGAGCGGAAGGAGAGCAGGGCGTGGCGGTGTACGACGATCTCCTCGTCGCCGTCTGCGAGGAGGAGGAGCGACGGTTGGAAGGTTGCGACTTCGAGGTCCTGGTGGCCGATCTCGGACAGCGCTGGCGGGCACTCACGGGCCTGGTCAGTCCCTTGGACCCTTACGACGTCGTGGAGCAGCTGACCCGCCAGCTGGCGTACGACGCCGTGTTGTTGGTGCTCGGGAGAAGGCTGGGGATCGACACCGGGCCGCGGGCCTTCGCAGTTCCCGGTTCCGAGCGATCGAGGCTCGAGCACCTGTTGGCCCGGTCTGCCGTGATCGACCTTCCCACGGACCCCTCCCCGGAAGTCCCCGCGCCCGAGGGAGCCCCGGAGAGCCCGGCCTCAGAAGACCCCGCCCCAGAAGACCCCGCCCCCAGCACACCGGTGTGATGAGCTGTGGGATGTGGGGTTCGACGGTGCCGAGGAAGCGGCGATCCGGGCGGCGATGTTCGCCCACCTCGATGCGTTGGTCGAGCAGAGCCCGGACGGCACGCTCACGTCGGCGGAGATCAACACCTTCACCTTCGACGACCGCCCGCACCCCCTGATCGTCCAGCAGGGGATCTGGAAGCCTGCCGGGCTGGCGGCGGCCCTTACCATCAGAACCGCCTATCCCCAGCCCGATCGGCCCCCGCCCTACGAGGACGCCATCGGCGAGGACGGCCTCCTCCGCTACAAGTTCCGAGGCACGGACCCAGGCCACTCGGACAATCGCGCCCTGCGCCGGGCGATGGAGGATCGCCGGCCACTGGCGTACTTCGTGGGGGTCGACCGCGGGTGCTACCTGCCAGTTCACCCGGTCTGGATCGAGGCCGAGGACCGTCACCGCCTGGAGTTCTCGGTCTCTTTGGACGAGATCCACCGGGACCTGCTTGGAGATGTGCGCCACGACCTCGCCCACGACCTCGCCCACGACCTCGCCCACGACCTCGCCGGTGTCGTCACCCGCCGCTACGCCGAGCGGCTGACCCGCGATCGGCTCCATCAGCCGGTGTTTCGGGCCCGGGTGCTCAGGGCCTACCGGGGCCGGTGTGCGGTCTGCCGTCTACGCCAGCCCCGTCTGCTGGACGCGGCTCACATCATCCCCGACGGGAGACCGCGTGGCGACGCCGTGGTGCCCAACGGCCTGGCCCTGTGCAAGATCCACCATGCCGCTTACGATGCCGACCTCATGGCCGTCCGACCCGATCTGGTGGTCGAAGTGGCCCCACGCCTCCTTCGGGAGCATGACGGCCCCATGCTCCTCCACGGCCTCCAGGAGATGGACGGGCGACGGATCGACGTGCCGACCCTCCGCCGGGCCCGTCCCGATCCCGAGCGCCTCGAAGACCGCTACCGACGCTTCCAGGAGGTCGGATGACCAGATCGAGGAGGTTTCTCCTTCTCGTCTACTGGGGGGGTGCGGTTGCGCTCGCGCCGTGGATCGTGATCCTGTACCACCAGCAGGCACCCCGGGGGTTGGCCCACCACATTCATCTCGTCGGGTATGGGATCTCGGCCTTCATGGTCGCCGGCATGGTGGCCACGGCCCTGTGGTGCCGGAGCAACTCGCACTACACCGTCGTGGCCGGCGCGGCCACGGCTTCGCTCGTGTTCATCACCGCCTGGTTCAACATCGTGACGTCGACGCCCAGTCGACTCGGACTGACGCTGGCCTACGCGCTGGTCGTGCAGGTCCCCGTCGTGCTGGCCTGTGGAGTCGTGGTGCGATCGCTCTTCCGTCCGCATGGTGCCCACGCCGGACCTCCGGTGTATATGGCGTCGTTCCTCCTGGTGGCGGCCGGCGTCGTCGTACCACTCGTCCTCGCCGCTCTCGCCGGGGCGCCACCGGTCGAAGTGGCCGTGCACCTCAGGCTGGTCTGGACCGGCCTGGACCTCTTCGAGCTCTTGGGCATGGCCGCGACGGCGTGGTGCATCCAGCGACGACTGCCCCAGGTGGCGGTCGTGGGCTCGTTCACCGCCACCCTTCTCTTCTGCGACGCCTGGTTCAACGTCATGGCCACCACCGGAGCCGTGCAGCTGGCCGGATTGGCCATGGCGGCTGTCGAGCTGCCGCTCGCTGCCCTCTCGCTCGCGGTGGTCCGGCGTGAAGTTCGCCAGTGGCCCGAGGCTTCGCCGGTGCAGTCCCGGGTCCCGAGGCGCCCGGTCCGTCAGCCCTCAGGCGGTTCGGATCTCCACCGTTCCCGACCCTAGGGTCCCGTGGGAGGCCGTGAGACGAACCGTGCCGCGCCGGCCGGGAAGCGAGCGGATCCACACGGCCCCGACACCACCGTTTGTGCCGAAGGCGAACGGGGTCTCGCCGACCAGGCGGCCCGGGCCGCGGAGCACCAGTTCCACGTCCCCGGTCACGTAGGGGCGGGGGGCGCCGTAGCGGTCGACCGCTCGGAACGCCACCCGGGTGGCGTCGGAGCCGTCAGCAGCGATCTCGGTGTCGTCGACCGAGACGGAGAGGTGGTCGCCGGCGGTATCGGCGGCGAACTTCACCGAAGCGGCCACTCGTTGCTTGACGTATCCATCGATGCGCAGCTCGGGAAGCGACGAAGAGTCCACCGACGTCACGTCGAGGAGGAATGGAGGATAGGCCAGGTGAGGGTAGCCGGCCCTCTCCGGGTGGAGCGTCGCATAGTGGTCGCCTCCGACGTAGACCTCGAGCCGCTCGCAGTTCGAGCACACCATCGCCGTGCTGCCGAGCGACGTGACCGGGGAGTACTGGGAGAAGTCCCAATAGAAGGCCGGAGCGATGACCACCCGGGTAGCCGGGTCGACCTGGGACTGGTAGAAGGCGGCACCGGGCTTCAGCACCCGAAAGGTATCGGCTACGCCCGGCCATTTCACGTTCTCGAAAATGAACCCGTTGAGAGAGTCGTAGTCGAACCCGCACCATCCGAGGAGACCCGAGTAGCGGGTGGTCGACGCCGCGATGTCGTGAACCTCGGCGTGGAGGCGTGCTTGCTCCTGCTGGATGGCCTGGGGGTCGGTACGCCGGTAGTAGGGAGCTCCGTCGAGAGCCCCGACCGCTTCGGTCACCAGGTAGGGGACCCCGGCCAGCGGAGGCAGGAGCAAGGCATTGGTTGCCGAGTGGGCATAGTCGTCATAGGCGAACACGTCCTGGACCCATGTGGCCGTGGAGTAGATATCCATCGCCCCCGAGGTGGGACGAGTGCCGTCGAGCTCCTTGGCCACGGCTTTGGTCTGGGTGTAGAGGACCGGATCAGGTGTGGACTCGTTCACCTGGACACCCCAGATCACGACTGACGGGCGGCTCCGGTCGCGCCTGACCATGTCAGTGACGTTCTGGACGACCTGCTCGGCGAATGTCTGATCTCCCAAGTAGTGCCATCCGGGGGTCTCCTCCCACACGAGCACACCGAGCTCGTCACAGGCGTCGAGGAAATGTGGAGACTGTGGGTAGTGCGAGCACCGCACCATATTGCAGTTCAACTCGTACTTGAGGATCTTCACGTCTCGACGCTGCACCCGGGCCGGCATGGACATCCCGGCGAACGGGTAGATCTGGTGACGGTTGAGCCCGAAGAGCTGCAGCCGCCGGTCGTTCAAGTAGAAGCCGTCGAGCTCGAACCGGGCGTCGCGCAACCCGATCCGTCTCGACTCGGTGTGCAGTGCGCGGCCGTCCTTTTCCAGCGTGACATCGAGTGTGTAGAGGACGGGATCAGCCACGTCCCAGAGCCGGACCGGGCCCAGCCGTTCGAGCACCAGGTGAGCTTCTTGTTCTCCGGGGCCCTCCACGTCGAGTCGGACCGACGAGCGGGCGAGCACATTCCCACCTCGGTCCGTAGGGCGAGCTCCCTGTCTCTCGACCAGCGTCGCTGACAGCAGGTAGCGCCCGGTGGCCGGCGGTACCCCCGATCGCGCCGATCCGGCGTCGACCGTGGCCCTCACCTCTACTCGCCGGTTCGAGTCCGTGACCGAGACCGGTGCGGCGAACACATCGGACACGAAGACGGAAGGGACGACCCGCAGGCTCGCATCGCGCGAGAGGCCTCCGGGCTCGAGGTAGTCGATCGAATCCGGTCCTGTGGGGCTGCCCTCGGGAGGCACGTTCACCCAGCGTGAGTCGAGGTTGACGGTCAGCGCGTTCTTCTGGTCGACGACGTGCTCGGTCACCTCGTAGGTAAAGGGGAGGTAGCCACCTTTGTGGACGGGGAGGTCGACTCCGTTCACCGACGGGGTGGCGATCGTGAGCGCCCCGTCGAAGTCGAGGAAGATCCGAGAGTGCAGGGACGCCACCGGCAGGTCAAAGGTCCTGCGGTAGATCCATGTGCGCTCCCAGGTGGCCACGTCCCAATTGCGCCACGACAGGTCGGTTACGCAGTGGGGGAGCACCGCCGTCACCGGCGGACCGCTCGTGCTGCCCGGTCCGGCCGTGAACTGCCACCCGCCGTTGAGCGAGACGGGCGCGGTCACCGATCCGGCCGCCGACACCGACCCCGACCCCCCCGACCCCGACCCCGCCGACCCCGTCCCCGTCGAGCACCCGGCGGCCCCGGCGGCCGCCCCGAGCGTTCCCGCGGCCCCGGCGAGCAGCAGGGCGCGCCGCGAGATGCCCCGATCGACCCACCTCGGCCCGGACTGCTGAGCCACCGGACCCGCGGTCAGCCGGCGAGCTGGCGGAGGACGTAGGGCAGGATGCCGCCGTGGCGGTAGTACTCGGCTTCCATCGGGGTGTCGATCCGCACCCGGGCGGTGAACTCGACGGTGCCACCGTCGTCGGCGACGGCCCGGACAGCTACCTCCTTGGGCAGGTCACCCTGGTTGAGGCTCGTCATTCCCGAGACCGAGAACGTCTCGCGACCGCTGAGCCCGAGGGCGGCGGCCGACTCTCCCGGAGCGTACTGGAGGGGCAGGACCCCCATGCCCACCAGGTTGGAGCGGTGGATACGCTCGTAGCTCTCGGCCACGACGGCTCGGACCCCGAGGAGCGACGTGCCCTTGGCCGCCCAGTCCCGGCTCGACCCCGACCCGTACTCCTTGCCGGCCAGGATCACCAGCGGCACCCCTTCGGAGCGGTAGCGGGTGGCGACGTCGAAGATGGTCCCGGGCTGGCCGTCGGGCAGGTGGACGCTCACCCCGCCCTCGGTGCCCGGGGCGAGCTGGTTGCGGAGGCGGATGTTGGCGAAGGTCCCGCGCATCATGATCTCGT
>JAJYWF010000138.1 GCA_021791635.1 Actinomycetes bacterium | reverse complement strand
ACGGCACACTCGGCCGAGAGGCGAGCCCGGGAATAGCCATCACAAAACGGCCGGCTGACCGTGTCTCAGACGCCCACCAAGCCGATTCCGTCGCGGTAGCACCATCGCTGTGCGACTTCGCCCCGGTAGGAAGGGTCCACCGGCTCGATCCCGAACTCTCGGTCCAGCATCTCGACGATGTCCCGGCCTGGGACCACGTCGTCGAGCCGCCAGCCGTTGGTGGTACCGACGTCCATGTACTCGATGAACCGGAGGGTGTGCCCCGAGCCTTTGAAATGCCGGGCCATGGCGATGATGGAACCGTCGTTGACCCCCCGTTTGACCACCATGTTGATCTTGATGGGAGTGAGCCCGGCTTCGGCGGCGGCGGCGACCCCGTCGAGCACCCCCCGCACACCGAAGCCGACATCGTTCATGGCCATGAACACGGTGTCGTCCATCGAGTCGAGGCTGACCGTGACCCGGCAGAGCCCGGCCTCCGCCAGGTCCGCGGCCTTACGGGCGAGCAAGGCGCCGTTGGTGGTGAGAGTGAGGTCCTCGACATCGGGGGTGAGGGCCAGCTTGGCGATGAGGCCCTCGATCACTTTGCGCAGTAGCGGCTCCCCTCCGGTGAGGCGAAGCTTGCGGACCCCGTGGCGCACGAAGGAGCGGGCCACCCGGTCGATCTCCTCGAAACTGAGCAGTGCGCCTCGGTCCACGAACTCGTACTCGGCGGTTGAAGATCTCCTTGGGCATGCAGTACCTGCAGCGGAAGTTGCACCGATCGGTGACCGAGATGCGTAGGTCCCGGACGGGCCGGCCCAACGTGTCCGAGACGCCCACCGTCGGAGCCACTACGCGAAGGACTGCCCGCAGCCGCAGGAGCGCTGGGCGTTGGGGTTCTCGATGTGGAACCTGGCGCCCTGGAGGCCGTCGTTGTAGTCGAGGGTGGCGCCGGCGATGTGCTCGGCGCTGGCCGGGTCGACTCTCACCTTGGCAACAGCTGTACCGCCCGCAAGATAGCTGCCTGGTGGCAGGAGCTCCCGGATCTGCCGCCAGGCAGCTCGCGTGTCGGCGTTGAGCACTCGTCCCAAGCCTGGCGGGAACCCGTCCGGGCCCAGAAGCTCGACATCTTCCGCTTCGTCGTGCACCGAAGGACGGAACTGGCCACCTCGCGGGCCACCTTTTGGCTGTCTTGGCTGGTTCAAGAGCCGGTCTCGGCCATGCCCGCCAGGGCGCCCGACACGGCATCCTCGGGCAGGTTGCCGAGGAAGGCGAGGGCCTCTGGGTTGTCCCGACCTTCGTTCAGGATCCTCTGCGCCACATAACGGGGCGACTTGGAGGGGTCGACCTTGCGCCAGTCCCCCGTCCAGAACACGTCTGCCAGACGGGCCGGGAGACGCTTCCCGGGCGTGGCCGCCGCCTTGGCCTTCGGGAGCTGGGCCTTGGACAAGATCGGGGCAATTGCCCACCACGACGGAGAGCCCCATTGGACTTCGAGCACGTCCTTGACCACCACCTTGCCGTCGAACACCCGGGTTGGGCGCCGGACGACCAGCCCCTTGCTCTCCAACCCGGAGATCGCCCTCGAGGCCGCAGTGGGCGATAACCTCGACGCCTTGGCCACCTGCCGGACGGAAACGAGGCCCCGGGAGTGGCGGGACAGGGCTGTGAGCGCCTGCACTTCGGTACGGGTGAAGCCGTCCACCCTTGGGATGACCCCGAAGCGATCACGAGCTGCGGCCACAGTTGCGGGACGGAGCCTGATGCGGTTGCCCGCTCGTACGGCTCCGCCATCCTTCGAGACGAAACGGAGCAATCGCGGGAGCGGCACGTTCAGCTCCTTCGCGACCTCTACCGTCGAGTAGGTGTCCATAATGTAATCATACCGGCTGGCTGAGCCCGCAGCTGGGCCGGCGCACTGCTTCACGGGGGCCGCACCCCTCGGCCACCGCAGGCTTTGGATCTCGACGTGGGGGCCCGAGACCTCCTCCCCGAACCAGCTGTCAGCCCAGCCGGCATAGGTACTGGTGATGACTCGGTACGCAGTTTTTGTGGACGTCGGCTACCTAGCGGCAGCCGGCCAATGGGCAGTGACCGGACAATGGCGGGCCCGCAGCGCCTACAAGATGGACGGGACGGGGGCGGTGGACGTCATCAAGGCGGAAGCCGCCCGCCAGATGCCCGGCCGGGAGCTGCTCCGTGTGTACTGGTACGACGCCGCCGCAGGCCGGCTGCCGACCGAAGAGCACCGGCTGATAGCCAGCTTGGACGACGTCGCCGTCCGGCTCGGGAACTACAACTCGAGAGGCGTCCAAAAGGGCGTCGACTCGATGATCGTGCTCGACATGTACGACGCAGCCCTCACCGGCAGTGTCACCGACTGCGTCCTGCTGGCGGGTGACGGCGACTTGGTGGACGGCGTGTCACGTTCGCAGGCGCGAGGGGCGCGGGTCACGGTCTGGTCGTTCGCCACGGCAAGGTCGACGACCTCCCCCGAGCTGCGGGCCGCGGCCGACCGGCACCGCTACCTCGACCACGGGTTGTTCGCCCCGGTCTTCAGGCCGGCGGACGACACCCTGGCCAACGCCGGGAAGATCGCCGACGCCATCGAGGCCAACGGCCGGCCGGCCATATCCACCTTCCCGTCGGGGCAGCAGGTGATCTCAGGGGCCAAGGAGGCCGGCGCCGCCTACGCGAGGCACGTCGTGAGCACGGTGCCGTACCAGCGCCTGGCCGAGATCTTCGACGCCGCCCCGTTCGTCCCGGCCGACATCGACTCCAAGCTCATCCACTACACCCTCCACGAGCTCGGGCTCGACCCGACGGCTGACGTGCTGCCGAACGAAGCAGTCATAGCCATGCGGGAAGGCTTCGTCGCCGAGGCCGTGGCTGGCACCCGTCAGCTCGTCACCGGGAGCAACGGCCATGCCGCGCACTAACAGCACCGACGAGCTCAACGTCAACGAGCACAGCACCAATGGCTCCAGCTCCGACGAACACGGCAACAGCGGGCCCAGCACCAACGATCTCGGTTCCACGACGGTGTTGCGCTCGTCCGATGTGACCGAAGAGCGT
>JAJYWF010000137.1 GCA_021791635.1 Actinomycetes bacterium | reverse complement strand
CGCCCCGCGCCAGTAGAGGAACCCGGCTCGCAGCAGCCTCGACGAGCGGCCCTTCAACAGGTTCACCAACCGCGAGAGCGGCACCGCAGGGGGAACCTCAGCCGGCAAGTGCACGTGATCGGGCACCACCTCCACCTCGATCACCTGCCCGCCGACCTCGACCAGCACCCCGGCGATGATCTCCTTCAGGCGGGCCTCAACAGCCCCTTCCAGGACACGACGTCGGTACTTCGGGCACCAGATGATGTGGTACTTGGCCGAGTACACCGCCTCGTTGGTCGACCGGTAGGCCACCAGCAGATCATCGCATGAGGGTGTGACCGCTTCGGGCCTCCGGCCCGAGCAGAGGACACCTCCGCGCCTCCGCGCCGGTACCTCACGGCACCGGGCGGCCCTTGACCCACACCTGAAGGCGTGGGCTTTGGGTCCGCGCTCGGTCAGGTCCCAGAGACCAGCCCGGCAGGTCGAGGAACATCCGCCGGCCGGGAGACGTTGTCTCGAACATGGAGAAAGATCCGCAGGTGTGGTTTCGAGAGCTACGTCGGTCGCACGATCGGCTGAGCACGCTCGCCGAGGCTCTGAGTCCCGAAGACCTCCGGAGGACGTCCTACTGCGACGAGTGGTCCGTGGCCCAAGTCCTCTCGCACCTCGGGAGCGGAGCAGAGATCTTCTCCATGATCCTCGACGCGGCGCGTTCGGGCACCGAGCCCCCGGGCCTTGAGGGGTTCCGGGTGGTATGGGACCGCTGGGACGCGAAGGACCCCGACCAGCAGCGAGTTGCCTTTCGTGCCGCCGACAGCGCCTTCCTCGAGTCCCTGGAGTCCCTCGATGACCCACTGGACTCCTTCGTGATCACGGCCATGGGCCGGCAGATGGACATGGCCGAGTTCCTGGGGATGCGGCTCGGGGAGCACGCGGTCCACGCCTGGGACGTGGGCGTCTCCTTCGAGCCGACAGAGGTGGTAGACGCCCATGCCGTCGAGCTCCTCATCGACCGCCTCCCCGCCGTCGGTACGGCCCTCGGGCGCCCGGCACCAGACGTCGCCAGATCCCCCCAGCGGGTGGTGGTGGCGACCACCGATCCGATCCGTGCGTACACCTTCGACGTCGGAGCCACGGTGACCGTTGCCGAAGCCGGCCGAGACGGCGACGGGCAACCGACCCGGGTCGATCTCCATCTTCCGGCCGAGGCGTTGCTACGGCTGGTCTACGGGAGGCTCGACGCCGATCACACGCCACCGCTCGATCCGGCCGACGACGCCACATCGGCGACCTCGATCCTCGATGTGCTCCGGGCCACCTACCCGGGCTTCTAAGCTCCGGCAGTGCCCGATGGTACGGCTGCGCGCCACGTCGCCCTGCTGCGGGGAGTGAACGTCGGCGGGAGGCACCGGCTGCCCATGACCGAGCTGCGGGCCATGTTCGAGTCCCTGGGCTGCACCGACGTGATCACGTACGTGCAGAGCGGCAACGTCGTGTTCTCGCACCCGGCACCGCCCACGGCGCTCGAGATGACCGAAGCGATCAGACGGACCTTCGGCCTGTCGTCCAGCGTCGTGCGACGGGACGGGCGGTCCCTCGCGGGCGTCGTGGCCGCCAACCCGTTCCCCGGAGTTGACCCGGTGACCCTCCACGTCGGCTTCATGGAGCGCGGCCCTGGCCCTGAGGCAGGCCGTGACCTCGACCCCGATCTCCGTGCGCCAGAACGCTTCGTGCTCTGCGGGAGTGAGGTGTACCTCCACCTCCCCGACGGGATGGCCCGGGCCAAGCTGCCCCCACTCCTCGACCGGCGCCTGCCCGGCCCGGTCACGTACCGGAATTGGAACACGGTGACCAAGCTGCTCGAGCTGTCCGGGGGAAGCGCGAACCCCCTACACCCCGGATCGTGATCCTCGGTCGCCCCGGACGCGCCCCCTTCTGGCCCCGGAAACGTCCCCCTATGGCCCCGGACGCGCCCCTCTATAGTTGAGAGCGCGGTCGAAGACGGCGGGGGTTGGCACCCCAGCCGGGGGGAGGCGGACCATGACCGACGGGGGTGGATTCGCCGGCGGCACACAGACCAGTGCCGGCTCACGGTTCCCCTCGTACCCGAGCACGCCTTTCGTGGACCATTCGCCTGGGTGGTACCCCGATCCGTGGAGGATCGCCGCTTATCGCTACTGGGATGGCCGGGCCTGGTCCAGGTACGTCTCCCAACGTCACCGGAGCATGCGCGTGGCCAAGATCGCCCGGGTCGGCTTCATCGTGGGATCGGCCGTGTCGGGAACCTTCCTCCTCTTCTGGATCGCGCTCTTCCCTCTCATCCTTCTCGAGGGGTCTGACAACGGATGCGCCGGGTCCAACCTCTCGCGGGTCTGGCTCCCGAACGTCTCGACGTTGCTCCTGGCGACCGTGGCCTGTGTGTTCATGGCCGCCAGGGGCATCGCGCGCCGTTCCCGGTGGTGGGTCGTGCTGCCGGTGACGTGCGTGGTCGTCGCCTTTGTCTGCATGAGCACGGTGTCACCGATTCCCGCCTGCCGCTGACCACTGCCACTGGCTGCTCGCCTTCCACGGCCCTGCCGCAGGTCCAGAGGTTCAGGGGGCCGGGGCTCAGGTCAGGAGCAGCCGCTGGTGGACCCGCAGCTCGAGCACACGTAGCAGGACCCTGAACGCTGCATGACGTTCCCGCAGCTGTAGCAGAACGGGGCGTCGCGCTGCTCGGCCCGGGCCAACGTCTCGGCCGGTCCCGGGTTCGACGGTGCGACGGGGGCCCCCGGCCCCCCACGAGCCCCGGCGCTTCCCGGGACACCAGTGCCCGAGACCATCGGAGCGGGAGGCGGTGCCACGTCGACGGTGTCCGGGGTCGTCGTGACGCTGCCCGCCGATACCGGACCGTCGTCCACCAGTCCCTGCGACGGCGTGGCGCTCTCCTCCACCCCGGGCAACGTGGGCTGGATGCGCTCCGTGGTGGACAGCACACCGAGGTCCAGGCGCTCCTCGTAGGTCAGGTAGTCGAGCGCCATGCGGCGGAATATGTAGTCCACCAGGCTGGTGGCGATCCGGAGCTCGGAGTCGTCGGTGATGCCGGCCGGCTCAAACTTCATGTTCGAGTACTT
>JAJYWF010000053.1 GCA_021791635.1 Actinomycetes bacterium | reverse complement strand
AGCGCCTGCGGCCAAGAAGGCAGCCCCGCCGGCCAAGAAGCCAACGCCGGCGGCCAAGAAGGCGGCCCCGGCGGTCAAGAAGGCAGCCCCGCCGGCCAAGAAGCCAACGCCGGCGGCCAAGAAGGCGGCCCCGGCGGTCAAGAAGGCAGCCCCGCCGGCCAAGAAGGCGGCCCCGGTGGGTCAGGGGCGTCCCTACGCCAAGGATCAGAAGTTCCTGGCCGAGCAGCGTGTGCTGCTGGAGGCCGAGCGGGTCGTCTACCAGGGACAGGCCAGTGACCTGAGGGCGGAAGCCGACTCACTGGCCGAGGAGCGGGAGCCCGGCGATGTCCAATTCGACGAGGAGTCGGGTGAGGGCGGGACCGTCGCGGTCGATCGGGAGAGGGATCTGGCGCTGTCGGCACAGGCGCAGGCGGCGGTCGAGGAGATCGACTTGGCGTTGGCCCGGATAGCCGACGGGACCTACGGCGCGTGTGAACGGTGCCACCAGCCGATCCCCAAGGCCCGGCTTCGCGCCCTGCCGTATGCCCGTCTGTGCGTGGCATGCAAGAGCGGGGGGCTGTCGCGCCGCTGAAGGACCGGGTTCCGGGCGGGCTGGCGCTCGCCGTGGGCATCGCCGTCGTGGTGGTCGCAGCGGACCAGGCCACCACCTCGTGGGTCGAAGCGGACCTACGGCATCCGGTGCACCTGTTGGGACCCTTCGGTCTGGCCGTCCGTTACAACTCGGGGTCGGCGTTCAGCCTCTTCACCGGTGATGGTCCGTTGCTTGTGGCGGTGTCCGTCGTCGTCGCCGGGGCTCTCGTCGTCGCAGCCTGGCGGAGCCGGAGCCGAGTGGCAGCAGTGGGGTACGGGCTCGTCCTCGGCGGTGCGGTCGGCAACGTGGCGGACCGTCTGTTCCGGGGACACCATGGCGACGTCGTGGACTTCATCACCTTGTCACACTGGCCGACGTTCAACGTGGCCGACGCCGCCATCACCATCGGGCTCGTGCTCCTCGTCCTCCACTTCTGGCGCCGACCGTCCCCAGGGACGCCGGACGTCGCCCCGACCGGGGCTCGTACCCAGGCGGACGCCGCACCGAGCCACGACGCCGAGGAGCCATGACCGACGGCGACCTCGAAGTCGAGGTGCCCGCTCTTCTCGATGGGATGCGAGTCGACCGGGTGGTCGCCTTCCTGGGCGGAGTGTCCAGATCGAAGGCGTCCGAGCTGGTGGCGGGGGGGAAGGTCCTCGTGGACGGGGTGGAGACGACGTCGGGGAGCACCCCGGTGACCCGCGGATCGCTCCTCCGCATCGCCACAGCGCACCGCGCCGTCGCCGGGCTCCGGGCAGACCCGGACGTGCCGTTCGAAGTGGTCCACTACGACGAATCCCTCGTCGTGGTGGACAAGCCCGCCGGCGTGGTGGTGCACCCGGGCGCCGGCCGGACCGAGGGGACGCTGGTCTCGGGCCTCGCCGCCCGCTTCCCCGATCTTCTCGACCGGGACGGGATCGGAGATCCCAGCCGGCCGGGCATCGTCCATCGGCTCGACCGTGGCACGTCGGGCCTCCTGGTCGTCGCCCGGACCGCAGAGGCCTTCGCCTCCCTCGTGGGGCAGTTCTCCAGCCGCACCGTGGAACGCCGCTACTTGGCATTGGTCGCCGGCCACGTGCCCGAGGAGCATGGAGTGGTGGATGCCCCGATCGGCCGGTCGTCTCGCACCCCGACCCTCATGACCGTCTCGGCCGATGGCCGGCCGGCGGTGACCCGGTACACGGTGCTCCACCGTTACTCCGAGCTCAACGGTGTTCCCACCCCGGTCGACGCCACCTTGCTCTCGGTGCACCTCGATACCGGGCGAACCCACCAGATCCGCGTGCACATGGCCGCCATCGGCCACCCGGTGGTGGGTGACGGGCGCTACCGGGCGGGCGCCCGTCCCCGGCCGGGAGGGAGGAGGGCGCCATTCGTCGCTCCGGGTCCCGAGGTGCTCGAGCCAGGTCGGCTCTTCCTGCACGCGGCGGAGCTGGGGTTCGAGCACCCCGAGACGGGGGACCGGGTCCGATGGAGCTCGACGCTACCGGCCGACCTGGACGGACTGATCAATTAGCTCCCCGAACGCGGGTAAGAGCCCCGTCCCGCCGGCGCCGGTCGGGAGGTGTCGTCAGGCGGCCAGATGGGCCCCGACGACGTCGACGTCGGCCGAGAGGGCGGCCAAGCCCTCCTGCTCGGCCCGCCGGACTCGGCGTACTCCGACGCCCAGGCGGTCGGCCGTGGCCTGTAGAGACGCTGGGGACTCTCCGGTGAACCCGTAGCGGAGCCGGAGGACGTCGCGCTGGAGGCCCGGCAGACGCTCGACCGCCTCCCGGACCTGCGCCAGGAGCATCTCCTGGTCGATGTCCGCCACGGGGTCCTCTTCGTCGGGGGCCACCAGGTCGCCGAGCGAGGTGGCCGAGTCGACGGCCGCCGGCTGGTCCAGGCTGGCAGCCACCCGGGCCACTCCCTCGAGCGAGTGACGCTCGGCCGGCGAGATGCCGGTGGCCTCGTCGAGCTCCTCATCGGTCGGCGGACGCCCGAGCTTGATGGACAGTTCGGCGGACGTCATGTCGAGTCGCTGGATGCGCTCCCCGACTTCGAGTGGGATGCGAATGGTCCGACCGTGCTGCTGGACGGCTCTCTGGAGGGCTTGGCGGATCCACCAGGTGGCGTACGTCGAGAACCGAAAGCCCCGTTCCCAGTCGAACTTCTCCACGGCGCGCATGAGACCGAACGTCCCCTCCTGGACGAGGTCGGCCATGTCCACTCCGCGGTCCTGGTAGCGGCGCGCCCAGTGCACCACCAGTCGAAGGTTGGCCGCCACCATCTCCTGGCGGGCCTCCAGGTCTCCTGCCGCCACGCGCTTCGCCAGCTCGACCTGACGGTCGTGGTTCGGCATCGGGTAGTGATCGAGGTCCTGGAGGAGCAGGCCCAGACTGTCCGTCGTGCCCGCAGAACCTCTGGTCTTGGTGGTGGTCATCTCCGTGCCTAACGCTCCCGTGATCGTCTGTCGAGCGACCGCCCGAGTCGCTCCTCATGGTGTCACTTGGGTGTAACGCCGGGGGCGGGCATGGCATTCCGGGCGGCCTGGGTTTGCGCCGGGGTACCCCGTGGTGGTGATGTGGAGTGTGGAGCGGCCCCGATTGTTCCTGGTCAGGCACGGTCAGACCGACTGGAGCTCCAGTGGGCGGCACACCGGTCGCACCGACGTACCGCTCGACGAGACCGGCCGTCGACAGGCCGAAGCGCTCGCCGGAGTGCTGGCCGGCATGGAGTTCTCCGAGATCCTGACCAGCCCGATGGCACGGGCCGAGGAGACTTGCCGGCTCGCCGGCCTCTCGGCCCAGGCCGTCGTGTCCGACGATCTCTCGGAGTGGGACTACGGGGCGTACGAGGGACGGACCACCGAAGAGATCCGTTCGAGCGAGCCGGGGTGGTCCCTTTGGACCCACGGGGTGCCCGGGGGCGAGACGGCGGCCGACGTGGGCCGCCGCGCCGACCGGATCATCGAGCGAGCGCGGTCGGCCACAGGGGACGTCCTGTGCTTCGCCCACGGCCACTTCCTCCGGGTGCTGGCGTCGCGCTGGGTGGGACTGCCCCCGGTGGCGGGCCGCTGCCTGGCACTCGCCGCCGGTTCCCTCGGAGTGCTTGGTTGGGAGCGTGAGACGCCGGTCATCGAGCGATGGAACGAGTTGCGGCTCCAAGGTCGTTGACATCTGCGCCACCGCGGGCTCTCTCCACCATCTGGGCCAGGGTGAAGGACTGTAGGTGGTCCCGCATCACCGCACCGACCTCGGCCCAGACTGCCAGGAGGACGCACTGGCCTTCGTGGTCGCAGGCACCCCCGGTGTGGGGCTCGGCGAAGTCCCCGGCCACGATGGGGCCGTCGACGGCCGACACCACTTGGGCCAAGGTGATCTCCTCGGGCGGACGGGCCAGGACGTAGCCGCCCCCCACCCCGCGTTTGGATCGCACGAGCCCGGCGCCTTTGAGGGCCAGGAGGATCTGCTCGAGGTAGGGCTGGGGCAGCGCCGTCCGCTCGGCAATGTCTCGTACCGACGTCGGCTCGCCCTGGTCCCCGTGGAGTGCCAGGGACAGGAGCGCCCGGCTGGCATAGTCACCACGGGTGGAAACCTTCACGCGAGGTGATCCTATCGGCGCCACCTGCCCGCCGTCCCGTGGCCGCCGTCGGCGTGCGGGGGCGTGACGTCCTACTGTGGCCGCGGTGCATCCCGGCTCCTCCGCCCCCACGTTTCCGGTCCGGCCCAGCCCGGTCATCCCTGATTTTGCCGGAGGGTGCCTGGTCAACGTCGTACCGGCATTGCTGGCGCGGGTGGGTGTCGGGCGCCCGGGCTCCGCGGGGAGGGCGACCGCCGCTACACCGCACGGACTCGGTTCTTCGGATGGCGAGGGCCGCTCCGAGGCGTGGATCCCCGAGCCCGTCGCACATGCCCGCCAGATCGTGCTCCTGGTGCTCGACGGCCTCGGCTGGCTGCAGTTGCAGGACCGCGCCGCCCTCGCCCCGGTCCTGGCGACGGCTTCCGGCGGGGCCGTCACCTCGGTGGCACCCAGCACCACCGCCGCCGCGCTCACGAGCCTGACGACCGGCCTTCCGCCTTCGGTCCACGGAGTGCTCGGCTACCGCGTCCAAGTCGATGGCGGGATCTTGAACGTGCTGCGCTGGCAGCGCAACGGCGCCGATGCCAGGGAGAGCATCCCTCCACGTCAGTTCCAACCCCACCCACCCTTCCCCGGCTACGGAGCCGGCGTGCGTGACGGGGAGGACGGCTCGAGCCGGGGGTCGGAAGTTCCCGTGGTCTCACGGGCCGACTACGCGTCGACGGGTTTCACCGCGGCCCACTTGGACGGCACGGTGCTCCACGGATGGCATACGCCCTCGGGCGTGGTGGTGGAGATCCTCGATCTCGTTCGCCGGGGTTCACCGTTCGTCTACGCCTACTACGACGGCGTGGACAAGGTGGCGCACGCCCGTGGACTCGGGGCCCACTACGACGCGGAGCTCGGATGCGTCGACCGGATGGTCGGCGACGTGCTGGAGGGACTTCCCGAGGGAGCGGTCCTGGTGGTCACGGCCGACCATGGACAGGTCGACGTCGGTCGGGCCGCCGAGGTGCTCGGGCCCGAGGTCATGGGTGGCGTCGAGCTGCTGTCGGGGGAGGGGAGGTTCCGTTGGCTCCACACCCGCCCTGGAGCCCTGGGCGACGTCGTCGAAGCGGCCGAGGCGCGGTACAGCCCCATCGCCTGGGTTCGCACCAAGGAGCAAGTGATCGACGAAGGCTGGTTCGGCGGGGAGCCGCTCCCCCACGTAGCGGATCGCCTGGGGGACGTGGCGCTGGTCCCCTTCGCTCCCACCGCCTTCCTGGATCCGGCCGACGTGGGCGAGCAGCGGCTCTGCGCCCGGCACGGATCACTGACCGATGCCGAGATGCTGGTGCCGTTGCTCTCGTGGCCGCCGCGTTGACCGAACGGCACCTATCCGACGGCGTCCGATCATTCCTGGTCAAACAGTCGTGTCACCGCCGGTCCCAGTCGCGGTGAGCACGACGGGTACCCGAGGTCCACCATCTCTGGCATCATCGAGGGTGATGACGGACACTCCCCACGCAGACCCGGAACTCCCCACGCCCCCGGTGCCCGTTGCCCCAGACGAAGTCCTGCCGGCGCCGACGTCGGTGGGGTCCCGATTCGACGGAGATGGCCGCGACGACGGGACCGTAGGCGCCGACGGCGCCGAAGAGGAAGGTTCCGACGGCGGCACCTCGGGAAGCGGGGGACGGCACGAGTCGGTCGACCAGCCGGCCAAGGTGATGAGAATCGGGTCGATGGTGAAGCAGCTCCTCGACGAGGTGCGACAGGCACCGTTGGACGAGGCCGGTCGGAGACGCCTGCGGGAGATCTACGAGATGTCGGTGCACGAGCTGGCCACCGGTCTGTCGCCCGATCTGGCTTCAGAGTTGGACCGGATGGCCCTGCCGTTCGATGCCAGCGTCCCGTCGGAAGCCGAGCTGCGGATCGCCCAAGCGCAGTTGGTCGGCTGGCTGGAAGGACTCTTCCACGGGATCCAGGCGTCGTTGATGGCCCAGCAGATGGCGGCGCGCGCCCAGCTCGACGAGATGCGCCAGCGAGGACTGCCCAGCGGGGCATCGGACGGTGATGGCGTGCCCGTCCGACCCGGGACGTACCTGTAAGCGGCGAACGGCGAACGGCGAACGGCGAACTGCGAACGGCGAACGGCGGTCTGCGGTCGTCGGTCGGCGGTCGTCGGCGTGGGCGATGGCGATGGGCCTCCACGGTGATGCGCCCCGTCAGAGGTCTCGATCCCGCCTGCGCACCAGGGAGACGCGTACACTGAGTGCTGCACTGGCGGCGTTCGGAGGAGGCGTGATGGGTGAGGGTTCCACAGCTGAGGTCCCGAGCGCGGGAGGTGATCCGGGTGGAGCGCCGGGCGCCGCTCCCCCTCCGACGTCTGCACCTCCGGGCACTCCGCCATCTCCCGGATCGACCCAGGGCCCCCCGCCCTCGTATCCACCCGGCGGTCCCGGACCCGGCAGCTACGGCCCCCCGCCCTCGTACCCACCCGGCGGTGGCGGGCCCGGCGGGTACGGCCCTGGATACGGCGGGTATGGCGGGTACGGCCCACCGGTCACCGGGACATCTTCGGGGTTGGCCAACTACGGCATCCGGCTCGGTGGCTGGCTCATCGACTGGGTGATCCTGCTCGTGGTCGGGCTGGTGCTGAACGCGGTGTTCAACGCGGCGCGCCTGGCCAGGATCAACTTCCAGTCCACCACGACCTCCACAGGGGTGCACGTGGTCCACGTCGCCCACTTCTCGGTGCTGGGACCGATCGTCGATATCGTGATCGTCCTCCTCTACGGGGCCTTCTTCTGCGGGTCGGCGAGGGGACAGACCATCGGGATGATGGCCGTGGGAGCCCGGGCCGTCGACATGGACACGGGCTCGCCGATCGGGTTCTCACGTGCCCTCGGGAGGGCTGCCTTCGAGTACCTGATGTTCCTCGTGTTCGTCGTGCCGTGGGTGGTGGACATGCTCTTCCCGGCATGGGACCCGCGGCGCCAGACCCTCCACGACAAGGTCACCCGGACCGTCGTCGTCCGAGTGTAATCACTCTCCGCGACCCCTGGTGACCCGCTGGTGACCCACTGGTGACCCACCGGTCCCCTCGGTGGCCACGGTCCACCCGTCGGGCCCACCGGGCCCGCCCGGCCCTCAACCCGCGGCTCACCTTGTCCGTGAACCGCCGGGCAGGGAGTGGCTCCGAGCGTCACCTTGGCGGGCGCGCTATGGTCAGAACCACACGGCTGTAACTCTTCCACAGGCTGTGGACAGTCCGTGGGTGGAAGCTCGCAGGAGGGGTAGCGCACGTTGGCAACCAGGTCATTCACGCACCTGCACACCCACACCGAGTTCTCGATGCTCGACGGGGCGGCCCGGATCGACGAGATGGTCGCCGCCGCGGTGCGCGACGGGCAGCCGGCCCTCGGCATCACCGACCACGGGAACATGTACGGGGTCCTGGACTTCTACAAGGCCTGCCGATCCGAGGGCCTGAACCCGATCATCGGGACCGAGGCCTATAGGGCCGTGAGCTCTCGCCATGAGCGGCCGGTCCGGCGCGGGAAGGGGGACGACACCGGGGGCGATGTCGAAGGCGGGCAGAAGCTCTACTACCACTTGACGCTACTGGCCGAGACCACCGAGGGGTATCGCAACCTCATGAAGCTCTCTTCGGCGGCGTACCTCGAGGGCTACTACTACAAGCCTCGCGTCGACTGGGAGCTTCTCGAGCGCCACCACGACGGACTGATCGCCACCACCGGCTGCCTGGGTGGAGTGGTGCTCCAGGCACTCCTGTCCGGGGACGAGGCCGAGGCTGAGCGACGGGCAGCACGATTGCAGGAGATCTTCGGGCGTGACCACCTCTTCGTGGAGCTCCAGGACCACGGAATTGCCGACCAGCAGCGCACCAATCCCCAGTTGGTGGCCATGGCCAAACGGCTCGGCGCCCCTCTCCTGGCCACCAACGACAGCCACTACACCCATCGGGAAGACGCCGTAGCCCATGACGCGCTGCTCTGCGTGCAGACCGGGGCCACGCTCAGTGACGCCAACCGGTTCCGTTTCGAAGGCAATGAGCACTACTTGAAGTCGGCGGCTGAGATGAGGGATCTGTTCTCCGAGGTTCCCGAAGCCTGCGACAACACGCTCCTCGTCGCCGAGCGCGCCCACGTGGAGATCGAGCTCGGGAAGCCGAGCCTTCCGGAGTTCCCGGTGCCCCAAGAGTTCACCGGGGAGACGTACGAGGAACGGGCCATGGCCTATCTCCGTCACCTGACGTTCCAAGGAGCGAGGGAACGCTACGGAGAGTCGCTCCCCGACAACGTGCGAGATCGTCTGGACTACGAGTTGGGGGTCATCGGCGACATGGGGTTCGCCGCCTACTTCCTCGTGGTCTGGGACCTCATCCGCTTCGCCCGGGAGTCGAGGATCCGGGTCGGTCCCGGACGAGGTTCGGCGGCGGGGTGCTGCGTGGCGTACTGCCTCAAGATCGTCGATCTCGATCCCATCCGCTACGACCTGCTCTTCGAGCGCTTCCTCAATCCGGGGCGCAAGCAGATGCCGGACATCGACATGGACTTCGACGAGCGTTTCCGTGGCCACGTCATCCGCTACGCCGCCGAGCGGTACGGCTCGGACCACGTGGCCCAGATCGTGACCTTCTCCACCATCAAGGCCCGGGCCGCCGTCCGGGACGCGGCGCGGGTTCTCGGCCTTCCCTACGGGGTGGGCGACAAGATCGCCAAGGCCATGCCACCGCTGGTCATGGGGCGTGACACCCCGCTGTGGGCGTGCCTCGTGAAGAGCGAGGGATTCGAGGACGGATACGCGGCGGCGGCCGAGCTCCGGGCGATGTGTGAGAGCGACCCCGAGGCCAAGCAGGTGGTCGACGTGGCCAAGGGTCTCGAGGGACTCCGACGTCAGGACGGCATCCACGCCGCGGCGGTGGTGATCACCCGGGAGCCGCTGACCGAGTACCTGCCGGTCCAGCGAAAGCCCGATCCGGGGGGGGACGCGGACAGCGCCCCCATCGTGACCCAGTACGAGATGCACGGGGTCGAAGAGCTCGGGCTGTTGAAGATGGACTTCCTCGGTCTGCGGAACCTCTCGGTCATCGAGCGGGCGCTCGACCTGGTCGAGCAGTCCACGGGAACCAGGCCTGACATCGACGGGGTCCCGCTGGACGACGACGCGACCCTCGACATGCTGAGGCGCGGGGAGTCCGTGGGCGTTTTCCAGCTCGAAGGCGGGCCGATGCGGAACCTCATGCGCTCACTGGCACCCACGAGCTTCGACGACGTGGCGGCGTTGGTGGCTCTCTACCGACCCGGCCCTATGGCCGCCGACATGCACAACGCCTACGCCGACCGCAAGAACGGCCGGAAACCGATCACGTACCCCCACGAGGACCTGCGTCCGATCCTGGCCGACACCCAGGGCCTCATGATCTACCAGGAAGCGGTCATGCGGGTGGCGCAGAAGTTCGCCGGGTACACCCTGGAGGAGGCGGACAATCTCCGAAAGGCCTGCGGCAAGAAGATCCGCTCGCTCATCGCCGCCGAGCGCGAGAAGTTCGTTGCCGGCTGCGTTTCCCAGGGGTACGAAGAGCGGCTGGGAACCGAGCTGTTCGACATCATCGAGCCCTTCGCCGACTATGCGTTCAACAAGTCACACTCCTACGGGTACGGCCTGGTGGCGTACCAGACGGCTTGGTTGAAGGCACACTTCCCGGTCGAGTACATGTCCTCGCTCCTGACTTCGGTCAAGGACAACAAGGACAAGACCGCCGTGTACCTCGCGGAGTGCCGATCGCTGGGTATCGAGGTGGTCGTCCCCGACGTGAACCTCTCGTCGGCGGAGTTCGCGCCGCGCTCGCACGCGGCGAGGCCCACCGGCGACTCGACCGGCGACTCGACCGGCGACCCCACTGGCAAACCCACCGGCGACCCGAACAGCGGGGGCCTCCAAGGGCACGCGCCACGGCCGGGCATCGTCTTCGGTCTGGCAGCCGTGCGGAACGTGGGCGAGGGACTGGTCGAGCGCATCGTCGCCGAGAGGGAGAGCGGCGGACCCTTCGCGGACATCTACGACTTCTGCCGCCGGGTGGATCCGGCCGTCTTGAACAAGCGGACCATGGAATCGCTCATCAAGGGCGGAGCATTTGACTCGCTGAACCATCCACGCAAAGGGCTCTGCCTGGTGATCGACGAGATCGTCGACCGGACCCTGGCCCGACGCCGGGAGCACGACGTCGGGATCGTCACCCTGTTCGCCGCTTTGGAGCGGGAGGAGGGGCACCCCGATGGGACCGATGCCGGACGGTGGGAGGGGACCCGGACGCCCATTCCCGACATGGAGTTCGACAAGGCCCAGCGGTTGGCCTTCGAGAAGGAGATGCTGGGGCTCTACGTCAGCGACCACCCGCTGCTCGGCCTGGAGTCGGCGCTTTCCCGCCATACGGACGGTTCGCTGGCCGACATCCGTGACGCCATCGGGGACGTATCGGCCGGTGCCGGGCCCGAAGGGGTGGTACGGACCGTCGGCGGTGTGGTGACCGACCTCAAACGCCAGTACACCAAGAAGGGCGATCTCATGGGCCGCTTCGTGCTCGAGGATCTCCAGGCGGCCATGGACGTGTACGTCTTCCCCCGGGTGATGGCCGACTTCGGCGCTCAGCTCGAGAACGACGTGCTCGTCACCGTGCGCGGCCGGATCGACCTGCGCGACGAAGAGCCCAAGATCGTCGCCATGGAGATCCGTCGTCTGGACCTCCAGACCGGGGGCGCCCAAGAGCTCCGCATCTCGCTTCCGTTGGGGGTGCTCACCGACGGCACGGTGGGACGGCTCAAAGAGGTCCTGGCCGAGCATCCTGGACCGTGCCCGGTCCTGCTCCACGTTGGGAGCAAGGTGATCAAGCTCCCACCGGAATTCAACGTCGAGAGCAAGAATGGGCTGGTGGGGGAGCTGAAAATGCTCCTCGGGGCCGGGGCCGTCCTGGTCTGAGCCGCCCCGGTGGCCTCGACGCCACCGGTCGAATGGGAAACGCCGGGAGCGGGCCGGTAGAATTGCTCCCATGCCGATGCTGGTGACCACGAAAGACTGCACCGCGCTGAGCGATGCAGAATTGGAGGAAATGGCCGATCTCTGCGTGGACCGGGTCCCGGGTTTCGACATCGGGTTCTTGTCCAAAGAGCGAGAGGAGTGGGTGCTCATCACCCATGCTCGTGAGGGCAAGAAGCTGAGGGGCTACTCGTTCAGCACCCTCGAGCGGATCGGCGGGACGCCGGCCCTGCTGGTGGGTCTGGCCACGGTGGACCGGACCCTGCGAGCCGAGGCCGCGCTCAAAGCGATGCTGACCGACCAGTACCGGCGGGCCTTGCTGGCGTTCCCCGACGAGGACGTGCTGCTCGGAACTCGGCTCCTGACCGCCGACGGATTCCGTGTGTTCAGCGGTCTCACCGACGTGGTCCCGTCACCGGGGCACAAGGCCACCGGAGAGGAGCGGGCCTGGGCCCGCCGTCTGGCCAAGCGGTTCGGGTCCGAGAGCCGGCTGGACGACCGGGCTTTCGTGGTCAAAGGGGATGGATCGGTGGCCGGAGGTGTGGACTTCGTCCACCCGAAGAACCTGCCCTCCGACGACATCGCCGGGCTGTTCGTCCGGGTCTCGCCCGAGTCAGGGGACCGCCTGGTGGCCTTCGGCTGGGCCATGGCCGAGGATCTGGCCAGCGGCAAGCTCTGTCGCTGACCGGCCACCGGCCACCGGTCACCCGGCCGGCAGGATGGCCGAGCAGACCTTGTAGCAGTGACCGTCGCGGGGGCTGCTGAGCGACACCAACAGGTACTGGGGTGCGAATCCGAGCGCCGTGGCGAGGGTCTTCCCCGAAAGGCGTTCACGACGAGCGGCCTCGACGGCACGCGCCGCGTGTCGATCCTCGACCGGGAGCCAGATGTCGTCACGGGCCCAACCGAAGCGCACCCAGGTGGATGCGTCCTCCGGCCTCCTGATGAGCTGTGGGCCCCGGGTGGGCACGACCAGTGCCGTGGACGGGCGCGCCCCTCGAAACTCCCAGTACGGCGCCGCCGGGCCCGGGAAGCCGAGGAGGGGTCCGTCGGGGGGTGCCGAGAGCTGGCGCAGGATCCGACGGACGCGGCGGCCGCGCAGGGTCCCCACGTGGCGGGGGAGATCGGCGGCGGTCGCCGCTTCAGGTTGAGCCAGATCGTCCCTTTCGGGGTCGTCGGCCAGGGTCGTCTCCACCACGTCGAAGGTCGCCAAGTCGGGCTCGTGCCCGTCGGGCCACGGGACACGGAGCCGGATCAGTGCGCCCGACGCCAGGTCGACGGCAGTGGTGTCGTCACGACTGCAGGAGAGCACCAGGAGGTGGAGACGGGACCCTCCGGCGACGGCCACCCGTCGGCGCTGGGGAACGTCCCGCAACAGGGCACGGCCGCTCGGAGCGCGTGACGACCGTCCCGATCGCGACGGAGCGTGCCGACCCCGGCTCTGGACCTCGGTCACTCGCTCAGCCCTCCTCTCGCTCGCCTCGGCGAGCCCCGGCCGCCTTCTGGATCGACAGCCAACCGGGAACACCAGCACGCTCCCGGCCCGATGCGCTCTCGGACACCAGCCCGGCGAGCTGGGACGCCAGGGTACCCGCGTCTCGGGTTGGCTCCTGGCAGGCTCCGGCCCGGCACACGTAGGCCCAGCCGTCCTGCTTGCCCTCCCAGATCGGCGAGCCCCGGCGGTCCCCCCACGCCAGGGTCGTGGTGGGGAGCCACTGACGGCGGACCTCGGCCAGCAGGTCCGGGCGGTCCCCGGCGACGACCACGTCGGAGGAAGCGTCCACCCAGCCAGCGGCGGCCACCATGTCCGCTGCAGCGTCGGGGTGGGTTCCGATGAGCTGGCGGGCCCGCTCGACGATCCCCTCGCCGGCATCGTGGAACCGCCGGTCGCCGGTGAGGTTCCCCAGGTGGAGCAAGCTCCCGGCCGCCACCGCGTTCGCCGACGGCACGGCGCCGTCAGTCCACTCCTTGGCTCGGGCGATGAGGACTTCACCGTCCCTCCCGGAGGTGAACAGGCCACCGCCCACCCGATCGACGAACAGGTCGAGCAGGGCGTCGGCCACCTCGGTCGCCCGGTCGGGCCACCGGCCGTCGCCCGTGAGCTGGTAGAGGCCGAGGCACGCCTCGAGCAGCCAGGCGTAGTCGGCGGCGAACGCTGGCTGTGGCGATCGGAGCGCCCGGAGCCAGCGCCCGTCGTGCCGGCGGAGGCGCGTGAAGACGACTTCGCCGATGTCCACGGCGCTGTCCGCCCAACGCTCGTTCCCGGTGGCGGCGGCGGCCTCGGCCAGTGACACCACGGCCATGGCGTTCCACTCCAAGACGACCTTGGTGTCGACGGCGGGCCGGGGCCGACGCCGGCGCGCGTCGAGGAGGATGCGACGGGCCACCTCGATGTCGGGGGGACGCCGCAAGGGGGAGCCGAGCGGGCGGGACAGGATGTTGGTCCCCTCCCAGTTCCCCCGGTCACTCACGCCGTACCAGTCGCGCACCGGGGCCGCCAACCCGGAGTGCCCGGCTTCGGCGAGGGCTCGCTCGATCTCGGCGGCCGTGAAGAGAGCATGGGCACCTTCGATCCCGCCAGCGTCGGCGTCCTCGGACGAGCACAGCCCCCCGTCAGCACCCATCAAGTCGGTGAGCACATAGTCGAGGGTCTCGGTGGCCACCTGGAGGTACTTCTCCTCCCCGGTGACCTGCCACGCGTGGAGATAGGTCCGGGCCAGTAGCGCCTGGTCCGTGAGCATCTTCTCGAAGTGCGGCACCAGCCACTGCTCGTCAGTGGAGTAACGCGCGAACCCGCCGGCCAGATGGTCGTAGACCCCTCCGGCGGCCATGGCGTCCAGGGTGGTCGTGGCCATGGTGAGGGACTTGGACCGACCGGTCCCCACGAAGTGTCGCAGGCACAGCTCGACCAGCGTCGGCCGGGGGAACTTGGGCGCCGGACCGAACCCGCCCCACCGGGGATCGAAACGCCCGGCCAGGTGCGTGACCGCCTGGTCGAGGAGCTCGGGGAACGACCCAGGGGATGCCGGTGCCGCGCCTCCCAGGCGGTCGACCAGTGTGGCTTCGGCCGAGACAGCTCGGGCCAGGGCGTCGGCCTGGGCCTCGACCTCGTCCCGGCGGGTGGCCCAGGCGTCCGCCAGGGCGGCCAGAAGGTGGCGAAACCCCGGCAGGCCGTGACGGTCCGTGGCCGGGAAGTACGTGCCGGCGAAGAATGGCCGGCCGTCAGGGGTGCAGAACACCGACATGGGCCATCCGCCTGATCCGCTGAAGGCTTGGACGGCGGCCATGTAGACGGCGTCCAGATCGGGTCGCTCCTCCCGGTCGACCTTCACGGCCACGAACCATCGATCGAGGTCCTCACCGGTGGGACCGTCCTCGAAGCTCTCGTGGGCCATGACGTGGCACCAGTGACAGGACGCGTACCCGATGGAGACGAACAGGGGGCGGTCCTGGGTCCGGGCCCGCTCCAACGCCTCGGGACCCCAGGGGTACCAGTCGACCGGGTTCGCGGCGTGCTGGCGGAGGTAGGGACTGGCCTCGTGCTCCAAGCGGTTCACCACGTCGATGCTAGGACCCGGCGCCGTGGCCCCCGGTCAGCGCAGTGCAGCCCGGCGGACCTTGCCCGAGGCAGTCCGGGGAAGGTCTGCGACCACCACCACCTCCTTGGGCGCAGCCCACGGCGCCATGTGCGAGCGGACCAGGTCGACGACCGCTGTGAGAGTCGGCGGATCGTCGCCTCGGTTCGGGACCAACCACGCCACCACCCGCTCGCCCCACTCGGGGTCCGCTCGCTTCCACACCGCGACGTCGGCGACCAGGGGATGGGTGGCGATCACCCGTTCCACGGCGGCCGGCCAGACCTTCTCCCCGCCGGTGACGATGAGCTCGGCCATGCGCCCGTCGACCAAGAGGGCGCCGTCGGGTCCGAGGCGACCGGCGTCACCGGTAGGCAGCCACCCGCCGTGTCCATCGGGTCCGGCGAGGCGCGGGTCGACGCCGTCGCGGTAGCACCGTAGGAGCATCGGTCCCCGGAGGAGGATCTCCCCGGCACCCCCTTCGCCGGGACGGCCGGTCCCGATGGCGATGTCGACTCCGTCGAGCGGTCGACCGTCGTAGACGACGCCCGAACCGGTCTCGGTCATGCCGTAGGTGGTGACGACATTGGGAGGGAGTGTGCCCGGGGGGGCGGCGCCGCCCAGAAGGATGGTCTCGAACAGTGACGGGTCGATCCGGGCCAATGCCGTGGCCACCAACGAGACGTGGGAGATCCCTCCCTCCCGACCCAGCTCGGTCACCAGGTCGGCGTCGAACTCCGAGAGGACCGTGAGGGGCGTGCCGGTGATCATCGACCTGGTCACCACCGACAGCCCCCCCACGTGGGCCAGGGGCAGGCAGGCCAGCCACCGGTGCCGCGGGGGGTCCACCCCCAGCCGGGACGAGGTGGCGAGGGCCGAGGTGACCACGGCGTCGTGGGTCAGGACCACCCCCCGGGGCCGCCCGGTCGAACCGCTGGTGGCGACCACCAGCGCGTCGCCGGGCTCGACCGGGCGCCCGCCGGAACGGCGGGTGACGTCGCCGTCGGGTCCCATCACCTTGGTGGGAGCCAGGGCGTCGAGGAGCTCGTCGGCCGCTTGCCGGGGCAGTCGGGGGTCGAGTGGGCAGGCGGCGTCGCCGGCCTCCCATACCGCGGACAGCGCTCGAACGAATGCCTCTCCTCCGGGAAGGTCCAAGGCGACGAGGTCGGGCACCGACCGGTAGCGTAGGCGGCGATGGACGCGACCGAATCGAGCTCGAACACGACGACGGTGATCTCCGGGCCGCCGGTCGATCCCCTGGACGAGCTGAGGCCCCTCCCGTTGCCCGAGTTCGAGGTCGTCGGCGAGTACCGGGACATCCGCTTCGAGGTTGCCGAGGGCATCGCCCGGCTCACTATCTGCCGGCCCGAAGTTCGCAACGCCTTCCGCCCCCAGACGCTCTTCGAGCTGGCCGACGCCTTCAACGTGGCCCGCGACGATCCGCGCGTCGGTGTGGTGGTCCTCACCGGCCAGGGTCCTGACGCCTTCTGCTCAGGGGGTGACCAGCGGATACGGGGTGACGACGGGTACCTGGGAGACGACGAGGTGGCGCAGCAGGGGATCGGACGGCTCAACGTCCTCGACCTCCAGATCCAGATCAGGCGGCTGCCCAAACCGGTGATCGCCAGCGTGGCTGGGTACGCCATCGGCGGCGGCCACATCTTGCACCTGGTCTGCGACCTCACCGTGGCCGCCGACAACGCCCGCTTCGGTCAGACCGGACCGCGGGTGGGGAGCTTCGACGGGGGCTACGGATCGAGCCTCCTGGCCCGCACCGTGGGCCTGAAGCGGGCCAAGGAGATCTGGTTCCTCTGCCGCCAGTACGACGCCGCCCAGGCGCTCGAGTGGGGATTGGTGAACGCCGTGGTGCCCCTCGATCGCCTGGAGGCCGAGACGGTGGCCTGGTGCCGGCGGATCCTGAGCCTCTCGCCGATCGCCCTCAGGATGCTGAAGGCGGGGTTCAACGCCGCCGACGACGGCCTGGCCGGCATCCAGCAGCTGGCCGGAGATGCCACGATGCTCTTCTACATGACTGAAGAGGGCCAGGAGGGGAGAGACGCCTACGTGGCCCGCCGCCCCCCGGACTTCTCCCGCTTCCCTCGTCGTCCGTGACCGGAGTGCCGGCGGCCTCTCCCGCCCCGGCCGACGCCCAGATCGGGTCGGTCCGTCGCTGGGTCGCGGGAGCACGGCCGCGGACCCTGGCTGCCGCGGCGGTGCCAGTGGTGGTCGGTACGTGCGCCGGGTGGTGGTCGGCCAGCCCCTCGGCGCGGGGGCTGGACCCTCGGATGGGGGGCGGTTCGGGGTGGTTCCTCAGCGGGGTGGTGGACGGGCCGGCGCACGTGCTGTGGTGGCGGGCGCTCGGGGCCCTGGTCGTGGCCCTGGCCGTCCAAGTCGGCACGAACTATGCCAACGACTACTCCGACGGGGTGCGCGGCACCGACGCCGGTCGGGTCGGCCCGGTGCGCCTGGTGGCATCGGGGCTGGCCACCCCGGCATCGGTCCGCCGGGCGGCAGTGGCCTGCTTCGCCATCGCCGGGGTCGCCGGGGTGGCGCTGGCCGCCGTCACCACCTGGTGGCTGGTGCCGGTGGGCGCTGCGTGCTTCGCCGCCGGATGGCTGTACACCGGTGGCCCCAAGCCGTACGGATACCTGGGCCTGGGCGAGCTCTTCGTGTTCGTGTTCTTCGGCGTCGTGGCCACCGTCGGGTCCTGGTACGTCCAGCACCCCCACCTCACGCTCTCCACCCCGGGCTCGGGTCACGGGCAGTGGTTGGCTCTGTGGCTGTCGATACCGGTCGGGCTCCTGGCGACGGCGCTACTCGAGGCCAACAACCTCCGGGACATCGCCGGAGACCGGGAGGGCGGGGAGAGGACGTTGGCCGTGCGGCTGGGCCGGCGGCGGGCCGGGGGGCTCTACGTCGCCCT
>JAJYWF010000136.1 GCA_021791635.1 Actinomycetes bacterium | reverse complement strand
TGAGCATCGCCGCCGACGCCCGACCCCGCCGTGCGCAGCGTGCTGGCCGTGGCCCGCCACTTGACCGTGGGCTCGATGGCCACGGGGTCCACCCGGTCCCGGAAGCGGTCCACCACGGCGAGGAGGGAGGACAAGGTGCGCGAGCTCAAGAGGTGGGGGACGAGCCCGAGGTCCAAGAGCTTCGTGTGGGCCGCCCGGTAGTAGTGCTCCTGCTTTTCCACCCGGGGGTCGTCGAGGTGGACGACCTCGACGGTGCCGGGGAAGGCATCGACCACCATCTCGGCCAGCTGGGCGACGGAGAAGGACTCGGTGAACTGGTTGAACACCCGGTACTCGCCCTGGTCGGGGGGGTTGACGCAGGCCAGCTCCACGCAGGCCAGGGTGTCGCGGATGTCGAGCATGCCCCGGGTCTGGCCGCCCGAGCCGTAGACGGTGAGGGGGTGGCCGACCACGGCCTGGACGCAGAAGCGGTTGAGGACGGTGCCAAAGACCCCGTCGTAGTCGAAGCGGGTGGCGAGGTCGGGGTGCAGGACCGTCTCGGGGGTCTCCTGGCCGTAGACGATGCCCTGGTTGAGGTCGGTGGAGCGCAGCCCCCAGATGCGGCAGGCGAACATGATGTTGGCGCTGTCGTGGACCTTGGAGAGGTGGTAGAAGGACCCCGGCTGCTTGGGGTAGGGCAGGACGTCGGTCCGGCCCCGGTGGGTGATCTCGATGAAGCCCTCTTCGATGTCGATGTTGGGGGTCCCGTACTCGCCCATGGTGCCCAGCTTTACGAGGTGGATGGACGGGTCCACCTCGGCGATGGCATAGAGCAGGTTCAAGGTGCCGACCACGTTGTTCACCTGGGTGTAGACGGCGTGGTTCTGGTCGATCATCGAGTAGGGGGCCGAGCGCTGCTCGGCGAAGTGCACCACGGCGTCGGGGTGGAACGCCTCGATGGTGCGCTTGACGAAGGGGGCGTCGGTCAGGTCCCCCACGTAGGTGGCGATGCGCAGGCCCGAGACCTCCTCCCACACCCGCACCCGCTGCTGGAGGTGCTTGATGGGCACGAGGCTGTCCACGCCCATCTCGTAGTCGTACTGGCGCCTGGCGAAGTTGTCGACGACGCCCACTTCGTGGCCGCGCCCCGAGAGATGCAAGGCCACCGGCCAGCCGAGATATCCGTCGCCACCAAGAACCAGGATCCTCACGGACCGTCTCCTCTCGTCTGCTGCTCGTCCGCTCGCGTCGCCGCGGCCGGGCCTACTTGCACGCGGTCGCGCACCAAGAAGGCGATCGATTCGGAAAGCTACTTTGCCTCGCGATCCTGAGATCTACCTGAGAATCCCTGCAAAGCAACCTGACGCCGGTAGAGACATCCCCGGTTGCGAAGGGTCCAAAGCGATGTCGACCTGGGCCGTCGCCGCCTCACGGTCCCCAATCGAGCGGTCCGCCGCCATGCCATACGGAGAAAGAGCAGGGTGCACCTTGCCACCCGTCGGCCGACCGTCGCCCCGACGACCCGGGCGAATGCCGCCGTCTGGAGTGTCGCGATCCCTGGTGCCGCGGGGCAGGCGACCGCAGGGGTACCGTTCCCCCATGGGGTTCCTGGCGGGCATCGCCAACCCGGTCCAGCGGGTGTGGCCGTCGGGCCGCGACGTCAAGGACCACGACACGGAAGAGCCCCACGACTCCGACGCCGCCCGGACCGGTGCGGCCGCGCTGGAGGAGATCGAGCGGCGGTTCGTCCAGGTGTTCGCCCTCGTGGGCGAGTCCATCGCCGGCGCCACCCACGCCCTCCTGGCCTGTGACCGTGAGGCCGCCAAACAGCTCATGTCCCGCGACGACGTGGTCGACGAGAGCATCGACGCCATCACCGCCCTGGCGCAACGCGAGCTGGTCAGCGGCCACACCTCCGAGCAGGAGCGCCGGGAGCTCGTCGCCGTGCTGCGGATGCTGCCGGACCTGGAGCGCAACGGGGACCTGGCCGAGCACGTCGCCCGGCGGGCGGCCCGGGGGCTCGGCGCGGAGATGTCGCCTCGTAGCCGGGGGCTGGTGGAGCGGATGGGCGAGGTCGCGGCGGCCATCTGGGCGAGCACGGCCGACGCCTTCGCGGAGCGGTCCGTGCACCTCGCCCACGTGGTGGACGCGCTCGACGACGAGATGGACGATCTCCACGTCAGCCTCACCGCCGAGCTGGCCACCGGCACCATGCCTGTCCCGGTGGCCGTAGAACTTGCCATGATCGGCCGCTTCTACGAGCGCTTCGGGGACCACGCCGTGAACCTGGCCCGCAGGATGGCCGCGCTGGTGGCGGGGAGCCCGGAGCCCGGCGGGGCCGGCGCCGACTGACCAGCATCAGGCGGCGGTGCCCTCGGCGCCGCCTCGGGCAAGCAGGGCTTCGGCGATCTGGACGGCGTTGAGCGCCGCTCCCTTCCGCAGGTTGTCGCCCACCACGAAGAGGGAGAGACCGTGGGCGGACGCCCGGATCCGCCCGACGTAGGAGGGATCGCGCCCAGCCGCGCCCAGCGGCGTGGGCAGGTCGTCGAGCACCACGCCTGGCGCCTCGGCCAGGATGGCCGTGGCGTCGGCGGGCGAGAGCGGGCGGTCCAGATCGGCCACGATGGCAGCCGCGTGCCCGGTGAAGACGGGGACCCGCACGCACGTGCATGTGACCACGAGGTCGGGGAGGCCCAGGATCTTGCGGCTCTCGTTGCGGTACTTCTGCTCCTCGCCGGTCTCGAACGACCCGTCGGCCACCACCGACCCGGCCAGCGGCACGACGTTGTGAGCCACGGGTGCGGCGAAGACGGCGGCCGGCGGCAGCGCAACCCCGTCCGGGACGGCACCGGCGGGACCGAAGGTGAGATCGGCGGCACGCTCCGCCGTGGCCTCCAGCTGGTCCGCGAGCTCGGTGACGCCGGCCCGGCCGGCGCCCGACACGGCCTGGTAGGTGGCGACCACCAGGCGGCGCAGCCCCGCCGCGTCGTGGAGCGGCTTCAGGACCGGCATGGCCACCATCGTCGTGCAGTTGGGATTGGCCACGATGCCCTTGGGCACCGAGGCGAGCGCTCCGGCGTTCACCTCGGGCACCACCAGCGGCACCTCGGGGTCCATCCTCCACGCTGA
>JAJYWF010000002.1 GCA_021791635.1 Actinomycetes bacterium | reverse complement strand
TGCCCGTTGCGGCTGTTCACCCGGTCCTCGGAGCGCTCGCCGTAGCCGGCGTTGCAGAGCAGGTCGACCTCGGCGTCCATCAGCAGCTCAGCTGCCATCTTCACCATCTCGGCGAGTAGGTCACTTCCGGCATCGGACTCCAGGTACGCAGCTACCGAGCGCTGGGGCGCCCATCGTGTTGGTGACTTCCACCGCATCTTCTCCTTCGTGTTCTTGGACGAACTTGAAGATTGATGCGGTGGTCGTCGCGTCGGGGGATCCTCAGGTCGGGCTACCCCTCGTACACCACTCTGGTGGACTCAACTGCGGGCGGCGCGTCTTACGCCGGTGATATCGGCTGACCGACGTCGCCGCACGCTCGCATGGCGGACGCGAATGCCGCGGCACGCTCCTGGTAGTCACGGAACTCACCGAAGCTGGGGGCGGCCGGGGAGAGGAGCACCACGCCGTCGGGTCGGGCCCATTCGAAGGCCTTGGCCGTGGCTTCGGGCACGTCGGCCACGTCGATCACCCGGGGCGCCGGACCTGGCCCGGCCTCGATGGCGGCACGGACCCGCCTCCCGGCTCCAGGAAGCGTGAGGACGATCAGGGGCTCCGCCCCGCTGGCCGCGCTGGAGCCCGCCCCGCTCCCGGCACCGCTGGCCATCCTGTTGGCCAGGCCCTCGGCCAGCGGCCCGTAGTCGATCCCCCGGTCGTGCCCGCCCACGATGAGTGCGACCCGGCGCCGCGGGTAGGTGGCGAGCGCGGCGAGGGTGGCCAGGACGTTGGTGGAAAGGCTGTCGTCGACGAACTCGACTCCACCGACCGTGCCGACCTCCGACAGGCGGCTGGCGAGGCCCCGGAATCCGGCAGCGGCCCGGGTGACGCAGTCGTCGTCCGACGCTTCAGTCACCCCCATCTCTCGAAGGCAGGTCCGGGCGATCAACGCGTTGGTGCGGTTGTGCCGCCCCCGGAGAGCCAGCGCGTCGGTCCACGAGCCCGCGTCGCCGTCGGCGGACACCCATCGGACTTCGTGGCCGAGCAGGTGCCGGTGGGCGCGGAGCACCGGGTCGTCTCCGGCGGCCACAGTCACCAGCGCACCGGGCCGGGAGCACAGTGCCAGCTTCTCGCGGTAGTAGGTCTCGACGTCCCCGTGCCAGTCCAAGTGGTCCGGATGCAGGGAGGTGACCGCCACCACCGGGGGTGACGCGGCCAGGTCGGTCACCTGGAAGCTCGACGTCTCGACCACCCAGTAGTCGTAGGAGAGGTCCGAAAGTGCGGGGTCGTAGGGGAGGAGCCCGATGTTCCCGGCGACCAGGCACCGGTACCCCATTCCCTCGAGTAGATGACCGGCGATGGCCGCCGTCGTGCTCTTGCCCTTGGTTCCGGTGATGCACAGGACCCGCGAGCGGTCGACCTCCTCCATCCAGAGCCCCAGCCCCCCGACCACCTTCACCCCCTGCCGGGTGAGGGTTTCTACGTCCCGACGATGGCGGCTGACGCCAGGGGTCTTGACCACCACGTCGCACCGCTGGAGCGCCTCCAGGCCTCCGTCCGAAGTGGGCAGGACGACCAGGTCGTCTACGAGGTCGCCGGTCGGGTGGTCGTCCACCAGGACGGGAGTGATCCCCAGGGCCCGAACCCGTCGCAAGTTGGCTCGGCCCTCTACGCCGAGCCCCCAGAGGCCGACGGCCTGACCGGGAAGGTCAGACCAGCTGATCTTGGGGGGTGTCGGCATCGGGGATGAAGTGCTCGCCCATGAGCCCGAACAGCGGTGCCGGGTCGGCGACGTCCGGTCCGACTTCGGCGACGAGCTTGTGGAGTAGGGGGGTATCGAGCCGGTCGGGCCGTGCCGCAGCCAGCGAGAGCGCGGCCCGGCACTCTTCGACGTCTCCGACGCACTCGAAGGGCTTGGTCTCGAGCCGGAGCCCGAGCAGTGCCCGGAAGCGGTTGTCCAGGTCCTCGTTGGCCAGCGGCTCGTGCCCGTCGAAGATGTCGGACAGTTCGGCGGTCGAGAGGAACGGTGCCAGGACGAGGTCGGTGAAGCAGCACTTGTCGCAAGTGCCGCACCAGTGGTCGAGGCGGCGGCCGCGGTCGATGTGGAACGCCCGGTTACAGCTCCGAAAGACCCGGTGGTACGTCCCCAGGGCCGCGAACCTCCTGGCCACCCACAGCTCCGAGTACGGGCGCAACAGGGAGTAGTAGTCGACCCCCGGCTGGAGCGTGGCGGCCAGGTGCCCACGGAGCTCCTTCTCGAAGTCGAAGCCCTTGGACCACTGGTGGTTCACCGTGTGGCCGTCGACGACCAGGTTCCCGATCGAGGCCGACCATTCGTTGGACATCACCACCGAGTCATGCCCACCGAGCACGGCGGCCACCACGGCCACGGCCGAGATGATCCCGGTCACCGGCACGTGCCCGTTCAGGAACCCCAGCTCGGCGGACCGGATCACCGCCGGGTCCACCGCCCGCTCCACCCGCGACACCGGGAGCCCGGTGACTGCGGCCGGCCGCTCGATGGCCTCGAAACGATCGTCGGGACGGTCGACGATGCACAGGCGCGCCCCGGGATGCCGACGGCGGACGAGCTCGGCGGTGACGATGGAGTCGATGCCCCCGCCGAAGGGGACTATCGGTCGTCCCGGCTCACCGCGGTAGCTCACAGGTTCCCGACGGTCGAGGCTCGGGCCGTGTACCTCCAAGCCCGAGAGGTCCAGATGGTTCCGATAGGCGAACTCGGCCAGGCCTTCGACGTAGAACCGGCGCAGGAACCGGCGCTCGGCGACCGTGGTGGCGAGGTCCCCGAGATCGACCACCCGAGGCGCCTTCGTCTTGAAGTAGGAGACGCCGGCCAGGAGGAAGACGGTTCGCGCCGCGGCGTCGAGGGCGGGCGATCCCCAGTCACCGGCCGGGCCGAAAGTGAACCGCTCGGCGAAGGGACGCTTGCCCATCCGGTAGTGGCACGTGAGCTGACCGGCGTCGGGATCCAGCGTGTAGCGGTCGTAGACGAATCGATCGGCCGCATCCGGCGTAGGGCTCATCGGGTCCTCTCCGTCCCCGGCCACCGGAGGTCGGCGACCTGGCGGGATGGCACCATGCTACGAGGCCCGGGTCACGGCCGGAGCCGGGCCAGGAGGCCGAACCTCCCGCAGGGGCGCTCGGCCCGGTGGCTGTAGAACGGGCCCCGGACTCCGGTGGTGAGCCCCATCACCCAGACCGACGACGACGGCACGCCGGCTGCCTCCAAGAGCCGCCGGTTCGCTCCGGGCAGGTCCACGAGCCAGCGCCCCTCCCCCGCCGGAGTCGCGGTCAGGTCGTCGCCGGTCCCGGCCCGTACCGCCTCGGCGACGTCGTGGTCCACCTCGTAGGTGTCCCGCGAGACCGCCGGACCGATCCCGGCGACCATCCGCTCCGGTCGTGCTCCGAGCGTGGACATGGCGGCGACGGCCGCATCCACCACCCGCCCGGCGGTACCTCTCCACCCGGCGTGGACCGTGGCGAGCACCCCGGCCTCGGGGTCCACCAGGACGATCGGGACGCAGTCGGCGACCAACGTCACGAGGACCAGATCGCGGGACCGGGTGACCAGGGCGTCGGTGTCGGGTACGGCCGCGGCGCCTTCGGCCGCGCCCCGGCCCCGGTCCTCGGACCCCACGATCGTGGCCGTCCGACCGTGGACCTGCGCGCCGACCACCAGGTCATGGAGCGACGCCCCGAGCGCGCCCGCCGCCCGCCGCCGGTTCTCCAGCACTGCCCCGGGGTCGTCGCCCACGCCGAGACCGAGGTTGAGCGACCGGTAGGGACCCGTCGAGACCCCGCCCTGGCGGGTGGTGACGACCACGTCCACGCCGAGATCCTCCAGCGCCGGCCACACCACGACGCCGACGCCGGCCAAGCTCCTCACCTCGTGCTCCGCCGCGGCGGGAGCGTCCGGCACCACTCAGGGTCCCGAAGGAGCGAACAGGAGGGAGTAGTCCGCCCCGCGCCTGAGGTGGTGTCCCCCGTCGACGGCCAGGCACACTCCGGTGATCCACCCGGCTTCGGGTCCGGCCAGGAACCGGACCGCCGCGGCCACGTCGTCGACGGTTCCCAGCCGGCGCACCGGCATCTGGTCGAGGTAGTCGTCGAGGAGCGCGCCTCCGGCGGTGATCGGGGCCATGAGCTCGTCGTCGACGATGCCCGGCTGCACGGCGTTGACCCGGATGCCGTCCCCACCGAGCTCCTCGGCCGCCGACGCGCACAGCGCCTCGATGCCGGCTTTCGCCATCCCGTAGGCCCACAGCCAGCGGTGCGGGAAGTGACCGGCTCCCGAGGACATGAGGACCATCGACCCGCCACCGGTGGTGCGCATGGCGGCAGCGGCGTGCTTCACCGACAGGAACGAGCCCATGAGGTTGAGCTCGACGGTGGCCCGAACGGCCCCGGCGTCGGCGTCGGCGAGCGGCCCCATGTGGTGGGCACCCCCGGCGCAGGCGAAGAGGATGTCCAGTCCCCGGTCGCCGGCGGCAGCCGCCACGGCAGCGGCGATCTGCTCTTCGACGGTCACGTCGGCGACGACGTAGGTGGAGGGCGCAGGGGCGGCGGCTCCCGAACCCGTTCCACGGGCCGTCCGGGCGGCGGCGTCGATGGTGGGCAGTGCCCCGGCCAGCTTGCTCTCGGTGCGGCCGCAGATGGTGACCGCCGCCCCGTCGGCGGCCAGGCGGGCGGCGGTAGCCAGTCCGATGCCGCTCCCACCGCCGGTGACCAGGGCGGTCGTTGTCTCCAACCCTCCGCTCACGGGGACGTCGGGGTGAACGTGACGGGCATGGACTCGATCCCGGTGATGAAGTTGGCCTGCCGCCGGGGGAACGGGCCGGGCCCGGCCAGGTCCAGGTCTGGGAGGCGGGTGAGGAGGCGGTCCAGCATGACCCGGAGCTCGAGGCGGGCCAGCTGGTTGCCCAGGCAGAAGTGGGCCCCGAAGCCGAAGGCCAGGTGGGGATTGGGGCTCCTCGTGATGTCGAAGCGGTCCGGCTCGTCGAAGACGTCGGCGTCGCGGTTGGCCGAGGGGTAGAGGAGCAGGACCTCGTCGCCGGCCTTGAGCTCGCGATCCCCGATCCGGGTGTCGGTGGTCACGGTGCGGACCATGTTCTTGATCGGCGAGACCCAACGGAGCATCTCTTCCACCGCGCCGGCCAGGAGCGTCCGGTCCCGGCGAAGTCGCTCCAGCTGGTCACGGTGACCGAGGAGGACCTCCATCCCACCACTCATCACATGCCTGGTGGTCTCGTCCCCGCCCACGAGGATGAGGAGCGTCTCGTGGATCAGCGAGTCGCGGTCGAGCCGGTCCCCGTCGATCTCGGCGTGCACGAGGATGCCGACCAGGTCGTCGCTGGACCCGGTACGGCGCCGTGCCTCCAGCACCGGTTCCATGTACTCGGTGTACTCGGCGAAGGCTCGCATGGCGCCGGTGACGGCCTCGTCGGTCATCACACCCTGGGACCGGAGCATGTCCTCGGACCAGCGGAGCAGGTCGGCCCGGTCGTCGGGGTCGACGCCCAGCATGTCGCCGATCACGGCCAGCGGGAGGGGAGCGGCGATGTCGGTCACGAAGTCGCAGGAGCCGAGCTCGCACACCCGGTCGATGACGTCGTCGCAGATGCGCCGCACGTGGTCCTCCATGGCCCGGACCCGAGCGGGCGTGAATCCGGAGCTGACCAGCCGGCGCCGCCGGACGTGCTCGGGGGCGTCGAAGTCGATCATCATGGGCAGGGGCGGGAACCGGGGCCGGACACCCCCGGCGTTGGAGAAGGTGGCGGTATCGGTGGATGCCGACTTCACGTCACGGTATGCGGCCAACGCCCACAGGCCGTTGGCTTCGTCCAGGAACACGGGCTCGTGCCGGCGCATCCAGTCGAACGCCGGGTACGGGTCACCCCCGAAGAACGCTCCGCTCATCAGATCGATGCCCAGCTCGGCGGGCGGTCGGGTCATCGGGTCTCCCATGGTCCGTCACCGGGGTCCTCGAGCCGGTGAGCCCTCCTGGCCAAGCTAGCGCGGGAGCCCCGGGCGCTAGGGTCTGGATATGGCAGACCAGGCTCGGTTCACCGAGCTGGCGATGGAGTACATGCCGGCGCTCTACAGCGCCGCCCTCCGCATGACCCGGAACCCGTCGGACGCCGAGGACCTGGTTCAAGAGACCTACCTCAAGGCCTACCGGGCGTTCGCCGGGTTCACCGAGGGCACGAACCTGAAGGCCTGGCTGTACCGGATCTTGACGAACACCTACATCAACACCTACCGGGCGGCCAAGCGGCGACCCGAGATCGCCGACGTGGAGGATGTCGAGGAC
Organism: Actinomycetes bacterium; assembly: GCA_021791635.1. GTDB lineage: Bacteria > Actinomycetota > Acidimicrobiia > Acidimicrobiales > RAAP-2 > JAJYWF01. The sequence continues at coordinate 62,648 of JAJYWF010000002.1, read as the reverse complement.
CTCTACCTCTACCGCCGGCTGGCCTCCACCGGGGGGGGCGACCCGGGGCGCAGCGCCGAGGACCTGGCCCTGGAGAGGTTCACCGACGACGACGTGAAGGCGGCGCTCGAGTCCCTGCCCGATGCTTTCCGCATCGCCGTGCTGCTGGCCGACGTCGAGGGATTCAGCTACAAGGAGATCGCCGACATCACCGACGTTCCCATCGGCACGGTGATGAGCAGGATCCATCGGGGAAGAAGGGCGCTGCAGAAGGCGTTGCACGAATTCGCCGAAGCACGCGGCCTCGTGGGAACGAGTCCGAGCGCCGCCGAGTGACGTGGGCGCGCAGGGGCAGAGGGGGGCCGGAGCGATGAAGGAAGAAGTGGGAACAAAAAAGGAGACCGGCCCGCCGGACGTCGACTGCGTGGAGGCCGTGCACCAGCTCTACCACTACCTCGACGGTGAGCTGACCGAGGAGCGCCGGAAGGCCATCTCCTACCACCTCGACCTGTGCGGCTCGTGTGCCGACGCCGCCGGGTTCGAGCAGGAGCTGAGAGTGGTCATCGCCAACTGCTGCCGGGACCGGGTGCCCGAGAGCTTGAAGGCCCGAATCGCCGAGGCTCTTCATCTCGAGGCCGAGCGTGGGGCCGGCACCGGCCCGGGGGTCTCCGACCCCGGCGGTTCGTGACCACGTCACCTCGCGCCCTGCCTCCCGAGGCGGGCGGCGCCGTGGACTGGATGGCCGCGCAGAGGGTGGCCGAGTGGGCCCTGGCTCGGCGACGGCTGCCTCCGGCGTACCGGCCTGCTTCGGTGCAGGCGGACTTCGAGACCATGACCGCCCAGGCCGAGGAGCTGGTCGCCGAGAGCACCGGACTGAGGTCACCGACGCCGGCCCGTGCCCGGGTGACGGACCGTGCCGGATGGGTCCAGGCCAACGTGGCCTCCATGCAGCGGCTGCTGGGCCCCACCCTGTGTGCGCTGGAGGAGCGGCGTCACGAGCGCGCCGAGGACGGGTCGTCGGCCATGGGCCGCCTTCCGGGTTGGGTGACCCGACCAGTGTCCGGTGCCGGTCGCACCGTGAACGGGGCCCAGGTCGGCTTGATCCTGGCGTGGCTGTCGACCAGGGTCCTGGGTCAGTACGACCTCCTCATCACCGACGAGCCGACCGACGATCAGGACATCGTCTACTTCGTCGGACCCAACGTCGTAGCCATGGAGGCCAGATTCGGCTTCGCTCCTCACCCGTTCCGCCTGTGGCTGGCTCTCCACGAGGTCACCCACCGCGCTCAGTTCACCGCGGTGCCGTGGCTGCGCGGCTACTTCTTGTCCCTGGTGGACCGGGGCCTCGAACCCATGGTGAACGACCCCAACCGGATGGCCGAAGTGCTCCGTCGGGTGGTCGAGGAGATCCGGGCCGGCCGGAACCCGATGGAGCAATCGGGAATGCTGGGTCTCGTTGCCACCCCTGAGCAGCTCGACGCCTTCGAGAAGGTCCAGGCCCTGATGAGCCTCCTGGAGGGGCACGGAGACGTGACCATGGACCGGGCCGGGGCCGCGCTCGTTCCCGGAGCGGCCCGCTTCAGCCGGGTGCTGCGGGAGCGCCGCCAGCAGGTGCGTGGCCCGGCCCGGCTCCTCCAGCAGTTGCTGGGGATCGAAGCCAAGCTGCGCCAGTACGCCGAAGGCGAGGGCTTCATCCAGGAGGTGGAGAAGGCCGGCGGTCCCGACCTGTTCAACCGGGTGTGGCGAGGTCCCGAGTGGCTTCCGTCGCTGGCCGAGATCCGCGCTCCGGCCGAGTGGATCGCCCGGGTGGGGGCCCTGCCGCCCTCGGGGTGAGCGGCTGGCCGGCGGAGGTCACCGCCGCTCTCAGGCGATCCACCTTCCCGCCGCCGGGGAGCCCGCTCCCGTGCGCGGTGTCCGGCGGCGCCGACTCGCTGGCCCTGCTGGTCTTGGCGGTGGCTTCGGGTTGCCAGGTGACGGCGATCCACGTCGATCACGGGTTGCGGCCCGGCTCGGCCGAGGAGGCGGAGGTCGTCGCCGCGGCCGCTGTTCGGCTCGGAGCGGCGTTCCGCACCGAGCGGGTGGTGCTGGAAGATGGACCGAACCTGGAGGCCCGGGCCCGGGCAGCGCGCTTCGCCGTGCTCCCGGGCGGGACGGCCACCGGGCACACGATGGACGACCAGGCCGAGACGGTCCTGGTGAACCTGCTGCGTGGTGCCGGGCTCGACGGTTTGGCGGCGATGCGTCCCGGACCGACCCACCCGCTTCTCGAAGTCCGCCGGGCCGACACCCGGGCCGTGTGCCGGGCCATGGGCCTCACCTGGGTGGAGGACCGGTCCAACGAGGATCGCCGCCACCTTCGCAACCGGATCCGTCACGAGCTGCTCCCCCTGTGTGCGGAGATGGCCCGGCGTGACCCGGTACCCCTGCTGGCACGCCACGCCGACGTCGTGGGGGCCGAGGCGGTCCTCCTCGACCTTCTGGCCTCCGACGCCGTCCCGGACCCGACCGACGCCCGCTCACTGGCCGGCGTGGCCCGCCCCCTGGCCCGCCGGGCTGTCCGCCGGTGGCTGCGCCAGGCTGTGGGGGCACCTTCGATCGGTGGAACGGCCGGTCCCGAGGACCGGTACCCACCGAGCCTGGCCGACGTGGACCGGGTGCTGGACGTGGCCTCGGGGTCGGCGGTGGCCACCGAAGTGACCGGAGGGCGCCGGGTCCGCCGGCGCGGCGGTCGCCTGGAGCTGGTCCCACCGGTGTCCGGTAAGGTCGGCGGCGTGCCGACCGAGGAGATGGCCAGGGTGGCGCCCGAGTGGGCGATGCCGGCGGTGGGCCCGGTGGTGGTGAGTGCCGAGGCCATTGCTGCCCGGGTTGCCGAGATGGGGGCGTCCATCACCGCCGACTACGCCGGTGACCCGCCGCTCCTGGTGGGCGTGCTCAAGGGGGCCATGACGTTCATGAGCGACCTCTGCCGGGCGATCGAGCTCCCGGTCGACGTGGACTTCATGGCCGTGTCCTCCTACGGCAGTGCCACCCGGACCTCCGGGGTGGTCCGCATCGTGAAGGACCTCGACGCCGAGCTGACCGGCCGACGGGTCCTCGTGGTCGAGGACATCATCGACAGCGGTCTCACGTTGAACTACCTGCGCAAGTACCTCCAAGCTCGCCGGCCGTCCTCGGTGGACGTGTGCGCGCTCTTGGTCAAAGAAGGTGAGCAGCGGGTCGAGCTCGACCTGCGCTACGTCGGCTTCGTCATCCCATCGGAGTTCGTCGTCGGGTACGGGCTCGACGTGGCCGAGCGCTACCGGAACCTGGCCGGCGTCCACCGCTACCTCGGCGACGGTTCGTGAGCCCGGCGGGGAAAGTGGACGCCGAGCGGGTCCGGCGTGCGGTGACCGAGATCCTGGCCGCTATCGGCGAGGACCCGGACCGCGACGGGCTCACCGACACCCCCACGCGGGTGGCGGCGATGTACGAGGAGCTCTTCGCCGGCATGGCCGACGATCCGGCCCGGCATCTCACCGTGACGTTCGCCGCGGACCACGACGAGATGGTGATGGTCCGGGACATCCCCTTCGCCTCGCTGTGCGAGCACCACCTCGTTCCCTTCATCGGTCGGGCCCACGTCGCCTACATCCCCGGCGTCGACGGACGGATCACCGGGCTGTCGAAGCTGGCCCGCCTGGTCGACGGGTACGCCCGACGGCTCCAGGTCCAAGAACGGATGACCACCCAGATCGCCGAGGCGGTCGAGCGGGTGTTGGCCCCCCGCGGTGTCCTGGTGGTAGTCGAGGCCGAGCACTTGTGCATGTCGATGCGCGGGGTGAAGAAGCCGGGCACCTTGACGGTCACCTCGTCGGTCCGCGGCTTGTTCCGCTCCGACGCCGCCACCCGGGCCGAGGCGATGCAGTTCGTGCACGGTCGCTGACCCGCGACCCGACCTGATCTGACCCGGCCGGACCCGGCCGGACCCGGCCGTACCCGGCGCGGCGGCCTCGTGGCTCAGGGGCTTCAGCCGCACCGGCAGTCTCGGGTGGCCCCGGCGGGTCTCCGGCGGTTCGCCTACGCTGATCGCCATGGATGACCACCTGGGGGAACGTCCGATGGTGATGGGCGTCTTGAACGTCACCCCGGACTCGTTCTCCGACGGGGGGCGCTTCCTGCGGACGGACGATGCCATTCGCCACGGTCACGAGCTCGTCGCCCAGGGGGCCGACGTGGTCGACGTGGGGGGTGAGTCCAGCCGACCCGGAGCCGAAGCGGTCGGGGAAGACGAAGAGCTCCGAAGGGTCGTGCCGGTGGTGGAAGCGCTGGCTCCTCACGTCCGGGTGTCGGTCGACACGGTGAAGCCGGCGGTGGCCACCGCCGCGGTGGGTGCCGGGGCCACGCTGGTGAACGACGTGTCGGGGAAGCTCTGGCCGGTGGCGGCCGAGCTCGGCGTCGGTTGGGTGGCGATGCACATCCAAGGGACGCCGCGTGACATGCAGCGAAACCCCCACTACGACGACGTGGTGGCCGAAGTCCACGGGCACGTCCTGGGCCTGGCCGAGACGGCCTCGGCCGCCGGGATCACCGAGATATGGGTGGACCCAGGCATCGGCTTCGGCAAGACCCCCGACCACAACCTGTCCCTGCTGCGCCACGTGGGGGAGCTGGTCGCGGCCGCCGGCCAGGCCGGGCACAAGGTCCTGATCGGCACCAGCCGCAAGAGCTTCCTGGGCCGGTTCGGAGCGGACCCCGACAGACCCGACGGCCTGGTGCCGGTGGAAGACCGCCTGGAAGCCTCTCTGGCGACGTCGGCGTGGGCCATCTGCCACGGCGCGGGCATGGTGCGGGTGCACGACGTCGAGCCGACCGTCCAGGCCGCCGGCATGGTCCCCGCACGGGTGCGACGATGAGGGGGAAGTGGGCCGCCGGCATCCCACCGCGGAACTTCACCTGGATCATCCGGGACCGCCTGGGGGTGAGCGAGCGCCCAGGCGGGTACGCACCGAGCCACCGCCGGGTACGGCGTCAAGAGGAGATCATCTGGCTGAGGGTGCAGGGTTTCGACCGTGTCATCTCCCTGCTGGCATCCCCCCACAACCTCTCGGCCTACGAAGAGGGAGAGCTGGCCCACGCCCACTATCCGTTCCCGGCGGCGGCCGACGCCCGACCGATCCTCCTGAGCTGCTATGGGGATCTGGAGAGCTCGTTGAACGCCGGTCAGCGGATCCTCGTCCACCAAGAGGAGCTGGGAGACCGGGTCATGGGGGTGGTCGCCGGCTTCCTCGTGTGGTCGGGGAGGCTGGCGACCGGTCCGCAGTCCGTGGCCCTGGTCGAGACGCTGGTGGGTCACCAGATGGGCTCGGTGGGACGGGAACTGGTGGTCGTGGCGAGCGCCCTGCCCACGTCGTCGACCCGGTGAGTCGGCCCGATGATGCCAAACGACCAGACGTGACGCGGCGACCGACACGGATCGAGGTTCGCGACCTGTTGGTGATGGGGGTGCACGGCGTCCTGCCCGAAGAGCGCCAGCGGGCGCAGCCCTTCAGTGTTGACATCGACGCCTGCGTGGACGTCCCCGTCGGGAGCGGGCACGACGCGATAGAAGGCACGGTCGACTACGGGGAGCTCGTGGAGCGGGCGGCGGGTGTCGTGACGTCGTCGTCGTTCCAGCTCATCGAGACCCTGGCCGATGCCGTGGCGTCGTCGCTGCTGGCCTCGGACCGCCGGCTGGCCGAGGTGGCGGTCACGGTCCGCAAAGTGCGCCCACCACTCCCCCACCTGGTCGGCTCGGTAGGCGTACGGGTGGCGCGCCGTCGAGGCGACGATCCCGCGTCAGGCGACAGCTCCGGGTGACCGCCGAACCAAGCGTGGTCCGTCGGGCGTTCCTCGGGCTGGGTTCGAACCTCGGTGATCGCCGGGCCGCCCTGGATCGAGCGGTCAGCACGCTGCGTAAGGACGGGGACATGGTGGCGGTCTCTCCGGTCTACGAGACCGAGCCCGTCGGTGGACCCAGGGAGCAGCGCTCGTTCCTGAACATCGTGGTGGAGCTGGCCACCACCGACTCGCCCCGCCGGCTGCTGGAGCGCTGCCGACGCCTGGAGACCGACGCCCACCGGGTGCGGACCGTTCGCAACGGCCCCCGTACGCTCGATGCCGACGTCTTGATGGTGGGAGACCTGGAGATCGACGAAGACGATCTCGTGGTGCCCCACCCGCGCATGTGGCGGCGGCGGTTCGTTCTGGCACCTCTGGCCGACCTGGCTCCGGACCTGGTGACGACATCGGATGTCGAGAGGGCTGGAGGCAATGTCGTCCGACTGGGTATGCTGGATCTCGGCAGTCCTGATCACTGAAGGCGACCGGTACCCGCAGGCGGGACTGGAGCGCCGAAGGAGGAATCGGTGCGTACCGTACGCTTCGTCGGCCCCGGGAGGGCCGGTGGTTCACTGGCTCTGGCCCTGAGGCGCGCCGGCTGGGACGTGGTGGGGTTCATAGGCCGCGGCGAGGACCTCCAGGGAGTCGCCGACGGCGTGGACCTGGTGGTCGTCTCCACCCCTGACGACGCCATCGCCGGTGTGGCACGTCAGATCCGACCGACCCCGACCACCGTGGTCCTGCACCTGTCCGGAGTGCTCGGACCCGACGCCCTCTACCCCCATCCTCGGAGGGCCGCGCTGCATCCGCTCGTGCCGCTGCCCGATCCGGAAGTGGGAGCTATCCGCCTGTCGTCGGGCATCACCTTCGCCGTCGCCGGGGACCCTATGGCGGCCGAGGTGGCCGAGAGCCTTGGCGGCAGGGCGTTGGTGTTGGGCGATCGGGACCGCTCTTCGTACCACGCCGCGGCCTGTATCGCCGCCAACCACGTGGTCGCGCTCCTGGGACAGGTGGAGCGGGTGGCCGCAGCAGCGGGGTTGCCACTGGATGCTTTTTTGGATCTCACCCGCTCGGCCGTCGACGACGTGGCCCGGCTTGGCCCGCGCCGGGCACTTACCGGCCCGGCGTCACGGGGTGATCGAGACACCCTGGAACGGCAGCGGGTCGCACTCGATCCGGCGGAGCGGACGGGGTACGACGCAGGCGTGGCCCTGGTGGAGCAGTTGGCTCATGGTGACCCCGCCCGATCGGAACCGGACTTCGACGGGGATCTGCTGGCCGAAGCTGGGGTCGGGGCCGAAGCTGGGGTCGGGGTCGGAGCTGGGGTCGGGGTCGGAGCCGGGGTCGGGGTCGGAGCCGGGGTCGGGTAGGTCGGGATGATGATCGTTCATGAGGCGATAGACGATTTCCGCCGAGCCCTTGACCACACCCGGTCAAGCGGATCGAGTGTCGGGCTGGTCCCCACGATGGGAGCCCTCCACGACGGGCACATGTCACTTATCGAGCGAGCGTCACGGGAGTGCGACCAGGTCGCGGTGACGATCTTCGTGAACCCACTCCAGTTCGGTGACGTCAGCGACATCACTTCGTACCCACGGACGTTGGCCGCCGATCTGGATCGGTGTGCCGCGTCCGGAGTGGCGGTCGTCCTGGCCCCCTCCGTCGAGGAGATGTACCCGGGGTGGCCGGAGCTGCCGTCCACCACCGTCTCGGTGGGGGGGCTGGGCGACGAGTGGGAAGGCCGGTCACGACCGGGGCACTTCGATGGGGTGGCCACGGTGGTGGCCAAGCTGTTCTCCATCGCCGGCCGGTGCCGGGCCTACTTCGGGGAGAAGGACTTTCAACAGTTGGCGCTGGTGCGAAGGATGGCGGCCGATCTGGGGATGCCGGTGGAGGTCGTCGGGTGCCCGACCGTGCGGGATCGTGACGGTGTGGCATTGTCCAGCCGGAACGTGCGCCTCACCCCCGAGCAGCGCCGCGCCGCCACGGTGCTGCCCCGGGCCCTGGCCGCTGGCACCGCCGCCGTGGCGAGTGGGCATGTCCGCCCCGACGAGGTGTCGGCGATCATGTCCGCCGTCGTGGAGCGCCAGCCGCTGGCCCGGCTGGACTACGCGGTGGCTGTCGATGCCGCCACGCTCGAAGTTCCCTCCCGCATCAGCGACATCGCCGGTACCCGGCTCCTGGTGGCGGCTCTCATCGGTACAGTGCGGCTCATCGACAACTGCGCAGCTTCAGTCGGCCCGCTGGTCGAACGTGAGCTGGTCGGCAGCGATGGGGGAGTTGGCGACGGGGCGGTCCAGGCCCACGGACGGATGCTGGCCACCGTTGGAGCCGGAGCGGCGACCGCCGGGAGAGCCGGAGCGGCGACCGCCGTCAGGACCGGCGGTGAGTCGACTGACCCGAACCGGTGGACATGGACTCAGGAAAGCGGGTGAAGGGACAGCAATGCGCCGAAGAATGATGAAATCGAAGATCCACCGGGCGACGGTGACGGCGGCAAACCTGAACTATGTGGGATCGGTGAGCATCGACACCGAGCTCATGGCGCTCGCCGACATCCTTCCCTACGAACAGGTGGCAGTCTTGGACATCGACAACGGCGCCCGTTTCGAGACCTACGCCATCGAAGGGGGTACCGGGGAGATCTGCCTGAACGGAGCTGCGGCGCGGCTCGTTGCGCCTGGGGACCGGGTCATTCTGATCACCTACGCCGACTACTCCCGCGAAGAGCTCGAGTCCTACGTACCCCGGGTGGTGCACGTCGACCGGGCGAACCGCGTCATCGACGAAGCGTCAGCTCGCCTCGACGCCGAGTTGGCGGCGACCGGCCCGTCGTGACCGAGCGCGAGGAGACCTTGGCGGTGCCACGGGTGGCCGGGTCGTCGAAGTGACGCACGGGGATCGTCCGCCGAGGAACCCGGGTCCCTTCGACGTCCTGGTGCTCGGTAGTGGCGTAGCCGGCCTGTCCGCCGCGGTCAGGATGGCTTCGGCGGGCCGGTACCGGTCCGGTCTCCGAGTCGGAGTGCTCACGAAAGGCGAGCTCACACAGTCCGCCACCCGGTGGGCTCAGGGAGGGGTTGCCGCGGTTCTCGGTGGAGATGAGGACTCCACCGACCTGCACCTTGCCGACACGCTGGCCGCCGGGGCGGGTCTCTGCGACCCCGAAGCCGTCCGGGTGCTGGTGGATGAAGGTCCCCACCGGGTGCACGAGCTGATCGCCATGGGCGCACAGTTCGACCGCGAAGTCTCGGGCTCGCTGGCGCTCGCCCGCGAGGGCGGTCACTCCAGGGCCCGGGTGGTCCACGCCGGAGGTGCCGCCACCGGTGTCGAAGTGGAACGGGCGTTGGTGGCCGCCACTCGGGCGGCGGCTACGACCCTGGAACGGTGGTTCGCCCTCGATCTCGTGGTCGAGGGGGGGCGCTGCCGGGGGGTCCTGGCCCTTCCCCCGGGGACTCGAAGCGATGTGGGCGCGCCACTCGAGGTGACGGCCTCGGGCGCGGGCCGCGTCGCCGGGGACCTCCGCCCGGTGGTGATCCGGGCAGAGCACGTGGTGCTGGCGACCGGCGGCATCGGCCAGCTGTTCGCGGTGACCACGAACCCGGCCGAGTCGACCGGGGACGGTGTGGCCATGGCGCTCCGGGCCGGTGTCGGCGTGGCCGACGTGGAGTTCGTGCAGTTCCACCCCACGGCGCTCCATCATCCGGCGATGCCCCGGCCCCTGCTCTCCGAAGCCCTCCGGGGCCACGGGGCGCTGCTTCGGGACGGCAACGGTGATCGCTTCGTGGACGAGCTGGCCCCGAGGGACGTGGTCAGCCGGGCCATGGCCCAACGCATGGCCGACGACGGGGTGGAGCACCTCTGGTTGGACGCCACCGGTCTCGACCGCTTCGACGAGCGGTTCCCGACCATCGCCGCGTCGCTGACCGAGATCGGACTGGACCCCTCTGTGGACTGGCTGCCCATCGCTCCGGCCGCCCACCATCTTTCGGGAGGGGTGCTGACCGACCTGTGGGGTGCGACCGAGCTTCCCGGGCTGTGGGCGGCCGGGGAGGTGGCCTGCACCGGCGTCCACGGGGCCAACCGACTGGCATCGAATTCCCTCCTCGAGGGGATGGTGTTCGGAGCTCGCCTGGCCGAGATGATCGCCTCCGGTCGCCGCCACCCGACGCCGACGGGAGCCCTGGACCCCGCCGCCCGGATCGGTCTGCGCCGCGTCGACCTGGTGGAGGCGGCTGAGCCCGAGGCCGGTTCCAGCCCCGGCGGGCTCGGTGACCTGCTGGAGCTCGATATGGCGAAAGTGAGAGACCAGCTACAACGCTCGATGACCGCCGGGGCGGGAGTGGTGAGGTCCGCCGAGTCGCTCGAGTCCGCCCGGGCTGCCCTGACTCAGGTGGAGAGGTTCATGGCCGGTCGATCACGTTCGACGGATCTGGCCGCCGTCGCGCACTCGGCGACCACCGCGACCACCACCACAGCGACCATCACTGCCACCACACCCTCCGACGAGACCCGGAGCGGTGGCGAGCTCACGAACCTGGCGACCGTGGCCCGGGCGCTCCTGGAGTCGGCCAGCCTGCGGGAAGAGAGCCGGGGCGCCCACTCTCGTTCCGACTTCCCCCACACCGCTCCCGACTGGCGCTGTCGCCTGGTGCATCGCCGTGAGGACGGCCGGCGTCCCCCCGTACGGCACCACACCGGGGACCTGGGATGACGGCCATCGAAGTCGATCCGCCGTGGCCGGCGGTGCGCGAGGCGGTGGCTCGGGCGCTGGCCGAGGACATCTCGACCCTCGGTGACCTCACCTCGGCCCTCGTCTCCCCCGACCGGAGGGCGACGTTGGCGTTCGTGGCCCGCCAGGAGGGGGTCGTGGCCGGGCGTCGATGCGCCGAGGAGGTGTTCGAGCAGTTCGATCCCGAACTGTCGATGGACTGGACTCGGGCCGACGGCGCGTCGGTGGTCCCCGGTGACGAGCTGGCCCGCGTCAGCGGGAGGTTGCGGTCGATCCTCACCGCCGAACGCTCGGCGCTGAACTTCCTCTGCCACCTCTCAGGTGTTGCCTCGATGACCCGCCGGTTCGTCGACGCCGCTCACGCCGTGTCGCCGACAGTCCGGATCCTCGACACCCGCAAGACCACTCCCGGGCTTCGCGCCCTGGAGAAGGCTGCCGTCCGGGCCGGGGGAGGGCACAATCACCGGGCCAGCCTGTCCGACGCCGTCCTCTTGAAGGACAACCACCTGGGTGGTATCGGGATCACCGATGCGGTCGGCCGGGCACGGTCGGCGTGGCCCGGTCGGATGGTGGAAGTCGAGTGCGATCGGGCCGACCAGGTCGAAGAGGCGTGCCGGGCCGGAGCGACGGCCGTCCTCCTCGACAACATGACCCCCGACGAGGTGGCCCACTGCGTGGCCCTGGCCCGAAGCGAGGCCGGGCCGGGTGGCGTGCTGGTCGAGGTGTCCGGCGGCCTCAGCCTCGAGCGCGTCGCCGCCTTCGCCGCCACCGGTGCGGACCTGCTGTCGGTGGGGGCCCTCACCCACTCGGCCCCCGTGCTCGATATCGGCCTCGACCTGACGGTGGAGGACTGACCCGTGCTGCTGGCCATCGACGTGGGGAACACCGAGACGGTCGTGGGTCTCTACGCCCTCACCGACGCCGAAGGTGAGGAGCTTCCTCGAAGTGATGCCGGGTTCGGCATCGCCGCCGAGGACCAGCCGAGCGGCGGGCTCACGCACCACTGGCGCCTGTCCACCGTTCCCACCCGGACCCCTGACGAGTATGCCGTGCTGCTCACCCAGCTCCTGGACCTCGAGGGCCTCGACATCACCACCAAGTTGACCGGCATCGCCGTGAGCTCGTCGGTGCCGGCGGTGACCGGCGAGCTGCGCCAGATGGCAGCGAGATGGTTCGGGGGCATCTCGTGCGTGGTGCTCGGTCCCGGGGTGAAGAGCGGGATGTCGATCCTCTACGACAACCCCAAGGAGGTCGGTGCCGACCGGGTGGCGAACGCCATCGGGGCCTTCGATCTCTTCGGTGGCCCGTGCATCGTGGTGGACCTGGGGACCGCCACCACCTTCGACGCCATCTCGGGGGAAGGGGAGTACCTGGGAGGGGCGATCACCCCCGGCGTGTCCATAAGCCTCGAAGCCCTGTTCCAGCACGCCGCCGCCCTGCGCCGGGTGGAGCTGGTGGCCCCCCGCGCCGTCATCGGCAGGTCGACCGCCGAGTCGATCCAGTCGGGGGCGCTCTACGGCTTCGCGGCCCAAGTCGACGGCCTGTGCCGGCGTTTCCAGGCCGAGCTCGGCCGGTGCCCGGTGGTGGCCACCGGGGGGCTGAGCGAGCTGATCGCTCCCCACGCCGAGACGGTCGACCACGTGGAGCCGTGGCTCACGCTCCATGGCCTGCGGATCGTCTACGAGCGAAACGCCGGTGGCCGGTCGAGCGGTCACGGGGACTGAAGCTGGTGACCGGCATTCCCTACCGCTTCGACCGGACGGCCACGGCGGCCGACGTCACCCACCAGGGCGCCGATCTCGAGCCCGGAGGCGAGTCCGGTCAGGAGGTGTCAGTGGCCGGTCGGGTGATGCTGTCGCGTCCCCAGGGGCGACTGGCCTTCGCCGAGTTGCGCGACTCCTCGGGCGCGGTCCAGCTCATGGCCCTCCACGCCCTGACCGAGGACTTCGAGGCCTTCACCCGGTTGCGACTGGGGGACTGGATCGGTGCTCGGGGGGAGGTGATCCGGACGAAGCGTGGCGAGGTGTCGGTGAAGGTTGCCGAGTGGTGCCTGCTGGCCGAGGCCCGCCGGTCATTCGGTGACAAGTGGCGCGGGGTCACCGACATCGAGACCCGGTTCCGCCAGCGTGAGGTCGACCTGTGGGCCAACGAGGCCAGCCGCAAGGTGCTCCTGCTGCGCAGCAACATGCTCCGGCGCTTGCGCCAGCGCCTGTGGGACGAGGGCTTCGTGGAGGTCGAGACCCCGATCCTGCACCCCATCCCCGGTGGCGCCCACGCCCGGCCCTTCGTCACCCACCACAATGCCCTCGACGCCGATCTGTACCTCAGGATCGCCCCCGAGCTCTACCTGAAGCGACTGGTCGTCGGTGGGTTCGAGAAGGTGTTCGAGGTGGGTCGCCTCTTCCGCAACGAGGGACTGTCACCGCGGCACAACCCCGAGTTCACGGCCATCGAGCTCTACCAGGCCTACGCCGACTACACCGATCTCATGGTCCTGGTCGAAGAGCTCGTGAGCGGCCTGGCCGGCGATCTGCTGGGCACCACGTCTCTCGTGTACCAGGGCCGCCCGCTGGACCTGACCCCCCCCTGGCGACGGGCCACGCTGGTCGAGCTGGTGGCCGAGGCGACTGGCCGAGACGTCGGCGTCCACGTCCCGGTGGCGGAATTGCGTCGGGTCCTACGCGACGAAGGCGTCCCCTTCGAGGAGGCCTGGGGTCCGGGCAAGCTGCTGCTGGAGCTCTACGAGAAGACCACCGAAGCCTCACTGTGGGGACCGGTGTTCGTCTGTGACTACCCGGCGGAGGTATCGCCGCTGGCCCGACGTCACCGGGACGATCCGACACTGGTGGAACGGTTCGAGCCGGTGGTCGCCGGACGGGAGCTGGGGAACGCCTTCAGCGAGCTCACCGATCCCGACGACCAGCGGGCCCGCTTCGAGGCCCAGGCGGCCGAGCGCGCCGCCGGTGACGACGAGGCAATGCCCGTAGACGAGGAGTACCTCCAGGCCATGGAGTACGGGCTCCCGCCGACCGCCGGTCTGGGGATCGGGATCGACCGGCTGGCCATGATCCTGGCCGACGTGGCCAACATCCGCGAGGTCATCGCCTTCCCCACCCTGCGGCCCGAGCGCTGAGCTGACGCTGCGCACTGCCGGCGGCCCGATCCCTCATACCTCCCTCACATTGGCATCATGGAGACCTCATGCCGGCATGGCATAACGGGAGTGCAGCGCAGCCGATCACCCGATCGCCGAAGCACTGCCGAACAGAATTCCACGATGAGAGAGGATCCACCGATGAACGCCATCACCAAGATCGTCGCCACCGCAGCGCTGGGGAGCACCCTTGCGCTGGGGGCCGCCGGGGTCGCCGGGGCCGCCAGCGGCGGCTCGGCAGCGGCCCACTCCACGACGCCACCGAAGATCTGCGCCAAGGCGCCGGCACTGGTCGACCGGCTGGAGAAGCTGAACACCCGCTACGACACCTGGCTGCCCAAGGCCGAGCAGCGCGAGGCCAACGCCAAGGCCCATCACCGCACACGCCAGGCCACCCGGATCGAGGACCGGATCAAGCGCTTCGGGGCGCTCGACACCCGGTTGAACGCCCTGGTGAAGAGGGTCGAGACGGTGTGCCCCGGATCGGGCACGGGCACCGGGTCCGGCACAGGGTCCACCGGGCAGGGCTGAGCCCCGGGCGAGAACGCAGTTGGCCGCCGGCCGCCGGGCCGGGAGTCAGCCGACCAGGTCGTCGAGGAGGGACTCGACCAGCCTGGCCAGGCCGGCGGCCACTTCGCTCGAACGCACACCGGCGGCCGCGGCCGCGGCGTCGTCGGCGTAACGGCGGGCCTCGGCCACCGTCGCCGACACACCCGGAGACGAGGCCACGATCTGGCGGGCCTTCTCCCGCTCGGGCTGGGCCAGCGGCAGGCCGAGGAGGGATCGCAGCTCGGGACCGGTTCCCGGGTCTTGGAGGGCCACGATGACCGGGAGGGTGTAGATCCCCTCGGCCAGGTCCTGTCCGGCCGGTTTCCCGAGCTCGCCGTCGCTGGCCACGACGTCGAGCACGTCGTCTCTCAGCTGGAAGACCATTCCGAGGGAGTGGCCGAAGGTGGTCAGGGCCGAGACCTCGTCGTCGGGGGCCCCCCCGGTCAGCGCGCCGATCCGGCACGAGGTGGCCATGAGCGCCGCCGTCTTCCCGGCGATGGCGGCGAAGTACTCGTCGCGGGTGCGCCCCACCTGGAACGACGACCGGACTTCGGTCACCTGGCCCTGGCACAGCCGGCCGAGCGTGTCGGCCAGGAGCCCGGCGATCTCGGTACCGAGCCCGGCGGCGATGGCTGCCGAGCGGGCCAGGAGGTAGTCCCCGGCCACGATGGCCACCAGGTTCCCGAACCGGCTGTTCACGCTCTCGACGTTCCGTCGGATGGTGGCCTCGTCGATCACGTCGTCGTGGTACAGCGACGCCAGGTGGACGAGCTCCACCGCCACCCCGCCCAAGAGCTGGTCCTCGGTGGCCGGAGACCGACCACCGGTGGCGGCGGCGATGGCCAGCGTCGGCCTCAGGCGCTTCCCCCCCGCGGCGATGAGGTGGGTGGTCACGTCGTCGAGGAAGTTGTCTCCGGTGGTGACCGAAGCGGTGAGCAGGGGTTCCAGCGCCGACAGGTCCTCTGCCAGGTGGGGAAGGCCGAGCGCTTCGACAGGGTTCACTGTCCCAGACGATAGGCGACCTCTCGGCGGGTCGTACAGCCCGGACCGGCCGCCCGCCTGAGCCACCCGGTCGCGCCGGTGTCGAGGGGTGCTCCCTGTACACTGGCTTCCCAAGGACGACCTACGACGGAGGCGGTCACGTGTTCGAACGCTTCACCGACCGGGCACGACGAGTGCTGGTGCTGGCGCAAGAGGAAGCGCGCCTGCTCAATCACAGCTTCATCGGCACCGAGCACATTCTTCTCGGCTTGATCCACGAAGGCGAGGGCGTGGCCGCCAAGGCCCTCGAATCGATGGGGATCTCACTCGAGGCGGTCCGTGAGAAGGTGGAGGAGACCATCGGGATGGCCGGCACGGCGCCCAGCGGTTCGCCGCCGTTCACCCCGCGGGCGAAGAAGGTGCTCGAGCTGTCGCTGCGTGAGGCGCTCCAGCTCGGTCACAGCTACATCGGGACCGAGCACATGCTCCTCGGACTGGTGCGCGAAGGCGAGGGCGTGGCCGCTCAGGTCCTCGTGAGCCTCGGGGCCGACCTCGGCCGGGTCCGTCAGCAGGTCATCCAGCTCATGTCCGGCTACCAGGGCAAGGAGGCCGTGGGCGCCGGTCCCGGCTCGTCGTCTTCGGACGCCCCCGCAGGGTCACCGGTCCTCGACCAGTTCGGCCGGAACCTCACCCAACTGGCCCGGGACGGCAAGCTCGATCCGGTCATCGGGCGGGAGAAGGAGATCGAGCGGGTCATGCAGGTGCTGTCCCGCCGCACCAAGAACAACCCGGTCCTGATTGGCGAGCCCGGCGTCGGCAAGACGGCGATCGTCGAGGGCCTGGCCCAGAAGATCGTGGCCAACGACGTCCCCGAGACCCTCGGTGGCAAGCAGCTCTACACCCTCGACCTCGGCGCACTGGTGGCGGGGAGCCGGTACCGCGGCGACTTCGAGGAGCGGCTGAAGAAGGTCCTGAAGGAGATCCGCACCCGCGGCGACATCATCTTGTTCATCGACGAGCTGCACACCCTGGTCGGGGCCGGCGCCGCCGAGGGGGCCATCGATGCCGCCTCCATTCTGAAGCCGATGCTGGCCCGCGGCGAGCTCCAGACCGTCGGGGCCACCACCACCGACGAGTACCGAAAGCACTTGGAGAAGGACGCCGCCCTCGAGCGGCGGTTCCAGCCGGTGAAGGTGGAGCAGCCCACCGTCACCCTCACCATCGACATCCTGAAGGGCTTGCGAGACCGCTACGAATCGCATCACGCCGTCACCATCACCGACCAGGCGCTGGTGGCTGCGGCCAACCTGGCCGACCGCTACCTGTCCGATCGGTTCCTCCCGGACAAGGCCATCGACCTCATCGACGAGGCCGGTAGCCGTCTGCGCATCCGTCGGATGGCCACGCCGCCCAGCTACAAGAAGCTGGACGACGAGATCACCCGCTTGCGGGCCGACAAGGAAGCGGCGATCGAGAGCGGGGCCTTCGAACAGGCGAAGAAGCTGGCCGAGCAGGAGACGGACCGGATCGGCCGCAAGGAGGCCCAGGAGGCGGAGTGGCGCGCCGAGGGAGTCGACCTCTTCGACGTCGTCGACGAGGAGGTCATCGCCGAGGTCCTGGCCAACTGGACCGGGATCCCTGTCTACCGGCTCACCGAGGAGGAGACGGCCAAGCTGCTCCGCATGGAAGACGAGCTGCACAAGCGCGTCGTCGGCCAAGAGGAGGCGCTCAAGGCCCTGTCGCGGGCGATCCGCAGGACCCGGGCTGGCCTGAAGGACCCGAAGCGGCCCAGCGGCTCGTTCATCTTCCTGGGCCCGACCGGCGTGGGCAAGACCGAGCTGGCCAAGACCCTCGCCGAGTTCCTCTTCGACGACGAGGACGCCCTCATCCAGCTGGACATGAGCGAGTACATGGAGAAGCACACCGTGAGCCGCCTGGTCGGTTCTCCCCCCGGCTACGTCGGGTACGAGGAAGGGGGACAGCTCACCGAAGCCGTGCGGCGCAAGCCGTTTTCGGTGGTCCTGTTCGACGAAGTCGAGAAGGCGCACCCCGACGTGTTCAACACCCTGCTCCAGATCCTGGAGGACGGGCGGTTGACCGACGCCCAGGGACGGTCGGTGGACTTCAAGAACACCGTGCTCATCATGACCTCGAACCTCGGGACGGCCGACCTGCGCAAGACGGCGGTTGGCTTCGCCAAGTCGTCCGAAGCCGTGACCCACGAGCGGATGAAGGCCAAGGTCCACGAGGCCCTGAAGGCCCATTTCCGGCCGGAGTTCTTGAACCGGATCGACGAGGTGATCGTGTTCCACGAGCTCACCCGGGAGGAGGTCATCGAGATCGTCGACCTCATGCTGGCGCGCACGTCCACCCAGCTGGCCAGCCAGGGGCTGGCGCTGGAGCTCACGCCGGCCGCTCGGTCCCTGCTGGCCGAGAAGGGCTACGACCCCCAGCTCGGAGCTCGACCCCTGCGCCGGGCCATCCAGCAGATGGTCGAAGATCCCCTCTCCGAGCGGCTCTTGTGGAAGGAGTTCCGGGTCGGGGAGACCATCGTGGTGGACGTCGACGACTCTCCGGTGGAGGGCGAGGAAGGCAAGCACCTGAGCTTCCGGGCCGTCCAGGGGGTCGAGCCCCCCCCAATGGAGCTGGCCGGGAGCGGCACCAGCACCGACTGAGCCTGGCGCCCGGTCACTCGCCGGCACCGCCCCACTCCTGGAGTCACACCCCCGGCCTAGCTTGCGTGCCGTGCCTCGTCCGTCGAACGTCTACCGCTGCCGGTCCTGCGGCACGCCGGCCCAGAGGTGGGTCGGGCGCTGCCCGGGGTGCGCCGAGTGGAACTCGTTGGAGGTCCGTCCGGCGGGACGTGGGCACGCCGCCCCGGGTCCCGGCGGGATGTCGGGCGGCCCTCCCGGGGAGCCCGTGTCCCTGGCCGCAGTGGACCCCGATGCCGCCCGCCCGGTGCCCACGGGGGTCGCAGAGATGGACCGGGTGCTGGCCGGGGGCCTGGTGCCCGGGTCGCTCACCCTCGTCTACGGCGAGCCTGGGGTGGGGAAGTCGACCCTGTTGCTCCAGGTGCTGCTGGCGTCGGCGTCGTCGGGGAGGTCGGCGCTCCTGGCTTCGGCCGAGGAGTCGACGTCACAGGTGCGGGTCCGGGCGGCACGCCTCGGACCGATCCCGCCGTCACTGTTCGTCGTCGGCGGCGCCGACGTGACCCTCGTCGGGGAGGCGGTGGCCGCGGTGCACCCCGACGTGGTGGTGGCCGACTCGGTGCAGGCCCTGGTCGACCCCGAGGTCAGCGGGGTGCCCGGTACCTTGGCCCAGGTGCGGGCGTGTGCCGACCGGCTGGCGCAGCTGGCCCGCCGGGAGGGCCCGGCCGTGGTCGTGGTGGGACACGTGACCAAAGAGGGCGGGCTCGCCGGGCCGCGGGCCCTCGAGCACCTGGTGGACACGGTGCTCTCCTTCGAAGGGGACCGCCACCACGCCCTCCGCCTGCTGCGAGCGGTGAAGCACCGCTTCGGCCCGACCGGGGAGGTCGGGCTGTTCGAGATGGGCGAGGAGGGGCTGCGGGCGGTGGCCGACCCGGGCCCGTTGCTCCTGGGCGATCGACGCCCCGAGGTGCCCGGGAGCGCCGTGTCCGCTCTCCTCCACGGCCGGCGTCCCCTGGTCGTCGAGATCCAGGCTCTGGCCTACGGGGCCGGGAGGGGGAGCGCCGCCCGGACGGCCCAGGGGATCGACCCGCGCCGGTTGGCCAGCCTGGTGGCGGTGCTGGAGTGCCGGGCCGGGGTGGTCACGGCGTCGGGGGAGCTGTTCGTCTCGGCCACCGCCGGGGTCCGGGCGGTGGAGCCGGCGACCGACCTTCCGGTGTCCTTGGCCGTGGCGTCGGCGGCGCAGGGCTTGGCCCTGCCGGCCGACCTGATCTCCTTCGGCGAGATCGGGCTGGCCGGTGAGGTGCGTCAGGTCCCCGGTGCCGACCGCCGGCTGGCCGAGGCCGCCCGCCTCGGGTTCACGCGGGCGCTGGTCCCGGCGTCGACGGCCGAGGGACCAGCGGCCTTGGCTCTGTTCCGGGTTGGGACGCTGGTCGAGGCCCTCGACGTGGCCTTCGGGCTGACGGATCGCGCCGGCGGGGACGTGCCGGCCCTCGCCACGGGTACGATGCCGTCGTGGCCGAACCCGGCGGCGATCCGCTGATCCAGGCGATGGCCCTCGTGGCTCCGGGGACCGGGCTGCGGGCCGGGCTCGAACGTATCCTCCAGGCCAAAGGCGGTGCTCTGGTGGTGATCGGCGACGGACCCGACGTGCTGTCGATCTGCACCGGGGGCTTCCTCCTCGACGCCGAGTTCAGCCCCCAGCGCCTCTCCGAGCTGGCCAAGATGGACGGGGCCGTCATCCTGGCCGCCGACGCGTCGAGGATCGCCCGGGCCAACGTCCACCTGGTCCCCCGGTCCTCCATCCCGACCAGCGAGACCGGGACGCGCCACCGGACCGCCGAACGGGTGGCCCGTTCGGTCGACGTCCCCGTGGTCACCGTCTCCGAGGAGATGTCGACGGTCGCCGTCTACCGCCACGACCGTAAGCACACCTTGGAGCCCACCGCCCGGGTGCTGGACCGGGCCGCCCAGGCGCTGTCCACCGTGCAGCGGTTCAAGACCCGCTTCGACGTGGCCCTGGCCACCTTGTCCACCCTGGAGGTGGAAGACGCCGTGTCCGTACGCGACGTCGTCGCCGTGCTCCAGCCGGGCGAGATGGTGCTGCGCTTCTCCGAGGAGATCCGGGGCCACCTGGTCGAGCTCGGGAGCGACGGCCGGCTCATCCGTCTCCAGGTCGACGAGCTCGCCGCCGGGCTCGAGGAGGCGCTGCGCCTCGTCGTGCTCGATTACGTGGCCGAGGGCGCGGGAAGAGTCGGCAAGCGCGGGGGTGGGGGAGGGCGTCGCGCCGACCGTGAGCACCGGGCCAACGCGACGCTGGCCACCCTCCACGGCCTCAGCTCGGACGATCTGTTGGACATGGGCAAGGTGGTCGCGGCGCTGGGGTTGGGTTCGGGGCCGACAGCCCTGGAAGAGGCGGTGGAGGCCCGGGGGCTCCGCTTGCTCGGCCGCCTCCCACGGGTGTCCGAGGCCACCATCGAGCGGATCGTCGAGCAGTTCGCCACCCTCCCGCGGATCATGCAGGCGTCTCTCGGAGACTTGGAGCAGGTGGGCGGGGTGGGCGGCGCCAAGGCCCGGGCGGTGAAGAACGGCCTGGCCCGGCTGGTCGAGGCCAGCATCCTCGAGCGCTACGACTGACGACGTGCGGGCACGAGCCGCCGGTGTTCGCCGGTGCGGTAGAATGGTGCACCCACCCCCCCTCCGCCGGTGCCGGTCGGCGCGGCCCGACAGGGCGGCGCCGACCCGGGTGCTCGAACGGTCAGCAACCTAAGGAGTTCTGTGTTCAAGGTCGGTGACAAGGTTGTCTATCCCCACCACGGAGCGGCGGTGGTGGAGCGTCGGGAGAAGAAGAAGGCCTTCGGCGAGAACCGTGAGTACCTGGTGCTCCGGCTGGCCTACGGCGACCTGACGCTGATGGTTCCCGCTGACAACACCGAAGGTGTCGGCCTGCGCGAGGTGATAAACGACGAAGAGGTCGAAGAGGTGTTCGCCGTGCTCCGCAAGAAGGAAGCCCGGATGCCCACGAACTGGTCCCGGCGGTACAAGAACCACTCCGAGAAGCTCCGATCCGGGGACATCTACCAGGTCGCCGAAGTGGTCCGGAACCTCTCCATCCGTGACAAGGACAAAGGGCTCTCGGCCGGTGAGAAGAAGATGCTGAGCCGGGCCCGTCAGATCCTGGTCTCCGAGCTGACCTTCGCCCTGGCCGTCGACGAGGAGACGGCCGAGCAGCGCCTCGACGAAGCGCTGCCATAGACGCCGGTCCATGGCCCGGCCGTCGGGTCCGGTGTGGGCGGTGGTGGTGGCCGCCGGTTCCGGTCGCCGCTTCGGCGGACCCAAGCAGTTCTCCCCGCTCGGCGGGCGTCTCGTCGTCGAGTGGTCGGTGGCGGCGGCGCGATCGGTGGCGGACAAGGTGGTCGTCGTCGTTCCCGAAGGCGTCGGTCCCCGTCCCGAGGGGTCCTTTGGCGCCGACCTGGTCGTGCCCGGCGGTCCCACCCGTTCGGCGTCGGTCCGTCAGGGCTTGTCCGAGGTGCCGGCCGACGTCCCCGTCGTGGTGGTCCACGACGCCGTGCGGCCCCTCGCTCGCCCCCGTCTGTTCCACGACGTGGTGGCCGCCGTCGGAGGGGAGGTCGCCGGGGCGCTCTGCGGTGTCCCGGTCGTGGACACCGTGAAGCGAGTGGTGGGGTCGGGAGCCCTGGTCACGGTCGCCGGCACGCTGGACCGTGCCGAGCTGGTGGCCGTGCAGACCCCCCAGGCCTTTCGGACCGACGTGCTGCGTCGGGCGCACGGCACGTCAGGGGAGGCCACCGACGACGCGGCGCTGGTCGAAGCGCTGGGAGCCACGGTGAGGGTGGTTCCCGGGGACCCGGACAACGTGAAGGTCACGACGCCGGCCGACCTGGTCCGGGCCGAGCTCCTCTTGGCGGCCGGCCCGGAGGTCCTCGGGTGACGCTGCGCGTCGGTCAAGGGATCGACATCCACCCCTTCTCCGACGATCCGGACCGACCGCTCGTGCTCGGGGGGGTCGTGGTCCCCGGGAGCCCGGGCCTGGCCGGGCACAGCGACGGGGACGCCGTGGCCCACGCGCTGGCCGATGCCCTCCTGGGTGCCGCCGGGCTCGGTGACCTCGGAGGTCACTTTCCCGATTCGGACCCCCGGTGGTCAGGGGCCGACAGCCTGGCCCTTCTCTCCCAGGTGGTGGAGATGGTCTCGGGACACGGTCTCCGGGTCGTGAACGCCGACTGCACGGTCGTGACCGAGGCCCCGCGCTTGGCGCCGTACAGCCGGCGGATGGCCGAACGCGTGGCGGCGGTGCTGGGCGCTCCGGTATCGGTGAAAGCCACCCGGGCCGAAGGGCTCGGCGCCCTGGGTCGGGGCGAGGGTCTGGTCTGCACGGCGGTGGTGCTCCTCGACGCGGTGCCCGAGGCCCCATGAGTCCCCGGGCCGGGGGATCCCGTGGCGCAGGTCGCGCCGGGGGTGGCGGCGCAGGTCGCGCCGGGGGTGGCGGCGCAGGTCGCTCCGGTGGAGCCCGGGTCCTCGGACGCGGCGGCGGGGTTCCCCGTACGCGGCCACCCGGCCTCGGAGGCGACCAGGTCGAAGGTCGGCGGGCTGTCTTGGAGCTCCTGACCTCCGGCCGGCGCCCGGTCCGGCGCCTGTGGTTGGCCGAAGGTCTCGACCCGTCCCCGCAGCTCGACCAGATCGAGTTCTGGGCCGTCCGCCGGGGGGTCCGGGTGGAGACGGTGCCCCGCCGCCGGATCGAGCTCGAGGCCCGTACTGACGCCCCCCAGGGAGTGTTGGCCCTGGCCCGGCCGGTGGAGGACGTGCCTCTCGAAAGTCTGGTCCGCGACGGCCCCGAAGGTCGTGAGCCCTTTCTCCTGGTGGTTTCCGGCGTGACCGATCCCAGGAACCTCGGGTCGCTTCTGAGGAGCGCCGAATGCGCCGGCGCCACCGGGGTGGTGCTGGCCCGTCACCGGGCTGCCGGTCTGACCCCGACCGCAGTGAAGGTGGCGGCCGGCGCCGTCGAGCACCTGGACTTCGCCGTCGTGGGAGGCATCCCGGCGGCGATCGAACGGCTGGCGGCCCTCGGTGTGTGGACGGTGGGCCTGGCCGGCGAGGCCCACGAGAGCATGTACCAGCTCCCGCTGGGCACGGGTCCGGTGGCCCTGGTCGTGGGGGGCGAAGAGCGTGGCTTGGCACCGCTCGTCCGTCGCCGGTGCGATGCGGTGGTCTCCATCCCTCAACACGGCTCCGTGCCCTCGCTGAACGTGGGGGTGGCCGGGGCGCTGGCGTGCTTCGAAGTTGCCCGCCAGCGGGCCGCGCGGCCGGGCTGAGCCCTCAGGTGCTCACCAGGACGGCCGTGCACTGGGGGCACCTCCGCGCCGCCTCGGGGATCTCGGTAGTGCACTCGGGGCACGGTTTGCGCGGCGGCTCCTCAGGGGGGAGCACTCCCATCCGGTGCATGAGCGCCGTCAGAGGCTTGAGCACGAAGAAGAACACCACCAGGGCCACGATGACGAAGGTGACGACGGCGTTCACGAACGAGCCGTAGTGGAAGATGCTGTGGTGCACCGTGAAGGTCAGCTGGCTGAATGTGGGCTTCCCCACGATGGCCGCGATCAGCGGCGTGATGAGGTCCTCGACGAGCGCGGACACCACGGCGGTGAACGCCGCCCCGATGATGACTGCGATCGCCAGGTCCGTCACGTTCCCACGGAGAACGAACTGCTTGAAGTCCTTCCACATGTGATCCCTCCCGTCCACTTCGTGGTCCTTCTCCCGTGCATCATCATGCCCCGAACCGCCCCTGCTCCTTGCGCCCGGCGCCGGTGATTGGCAGGCTGAACCGGTGAACGGGCCGAAGAACCCTGACGGGCGCATCGGGGAAGGGGGTGGAGGGCCGGGTCCCGAGCGGATCGCCGTCGGCCGGGCCGTGGTGTTGATCGTGGTGGCCGTGGTGCTCGGTGTCCTCCTCATCCGGGTCGGAAGTTCGAGAGGAAGTGGGACCGCCGCTCCGCCGTCCACCACGACCACCACCACGACGCCCCATACGACCACGACGACGGCGCCGGCACCGAGCCCGAGCGTGAAAGTGCTCGTGGCCAACGGCAGCACCACGACAGGAGCTGCCGGCTACTTCACCAACAAGCTGAAGTCCGCAGGGTGGACTACCTTGACACCCACGACAGCCCCCAAGGTCACAGCTTCGGTGGTGTACTTCGCCAGTGGCCAGCAGAAGCCGGCGGAGCAGCTGGCGACGACCCTGGGCGTCAAGGCGACGGCCGTCCAGCCGCTGCCGGCGTCGTCGGGTATCACCGGGGCCACAGCCGCGAGCGTGGTGGTGGTGGTGGGGCCGGACCTGTCCTCACAGGTCACGACCACGACCAGTACGACGGCGGTTTCCTCGGGCACAACGTCGTCTTCGGGAGCCACGTCCGGCTCGGGCACAACAGCTGCCGGCACCTGAGCGAGATGGCCTCGGTGGACCTCCCGACCGCCCTGGCCCCGCTGCGGGATCGCCCCTCACAGAGCGCGCTGTTCGTCGACTTCGACGGCACGCTGGCGGCGATCGTGGACGATCCCTCCGATGCCCGACCGCTGCCCGGTGTGCCGACCGTGCTCACCCGCCTGGCTGCCGGTCTGGGGCTGGTGGCGGTGGTGTCCGGCCGGCCGGCCGCCTTTCTCCGACAGGTGCTGGACCACCCCGTCGGTGTGCATCTGGCCGGTCTCTACGGGATGGAGATGGTCGACCCCGACGGGGTGCTGGCGGTCGCCGAAGAGGCCGCCGCCTGGGGTCCGATCGTGGCCGACGTGGCCGACCGGGCCGGGGCCCGGGCCCCCCGCCGGGTCGGCGTGGAGATGAAGGGCCTCTCGGTGACCTTGCACTGGCGGGCCAGGCCAGACGCCCAGGCCTGGGTTGCCCGGTTCTGCGACGAAGAGGTGGAGCGAACCGGCCTGGCGGTCCAGCCCGGACGCATGTCGATGGAGCTCCGCCCGCCCCTCGACGTGGACAAGGGCCGGGTGGTGAGCCGGCTCGGGGCCGGCTTCACACCGGTGGCCTGTTTCGGTGACGACCTGGGCGACCTCCCGGCTTTCGAGGCGCTGGCGGCGATGTCCGCCAGCGGGGTGACCGTGGCCCGGGTAGCCGTGGTCGACGGTGAGAGCCCGCCGGAGGTGGCCGCCGCCGCCGACGTCGTGGTCGAAGGTGCGGCCGGGGCCGTGCGGCTTCTCCAACGGCTGGCGGACGTGACCTCACCTCGGCCCGACTGACCGGGATCAGCCGGCGGTGTGGACCCGCGCCGCGTCTAACTGGTCGGCGAGCCAGTCGGCGGCACCGCGGCCTCGAACGATCCGGCGCAAGGTCTCTGAACGTTCGGCCCTCTCGTGGGGACCCATCGCCAGTGCCAGGTCCAGCGCCGCGGCCGTCTCGGACACGTCGAACGGATTGATGCCGATGGCCGCCGGCCGCAGCTCCTCCCATGCACCGGCTTCTCGCGAGAGAACGACCGAACCCGCGACCGTGTTCGCCAGGGCTCCCTCTTTGGCCACCAGGTTCATCCCGTCGCGCACCGGGTTCACCAAGAGTGCGTCGTAGCGGGTCAGGGCGGCCAACGACCGGCTCCGGTCGTCCGCCACGTCCAGCACCACCGGGGTCCAGTCGGGCGAGCCCCAGGTGTCGTTGATCCGGGCGGCCACGTGCTCGACCTCCGAGCGGTAGGCCAGGTAGTCGGCCAGACCCTGCCGCGATGGGTAGAGCAGGGCCAGCATGACCGCTTTCCCCCGCAGCCCGGGTCGGGTCTCGATCAGCTCCTCGTAGGCCCAGAAGCCCCGCAGGAGGTTCTTCGAGAGCTCCACCCGGTCGACTCTGAGGATGAGCTGACGGTCACCGATCCACGAGTCGAGCTCACGACGGGCCCGCTGGGTCTCGGGGGCGGCGAGCTCGGCGGCCAGACCGTCGAGGTCCGGTCCCAGTGGTGCGGCGAAGGTGCGTGGGGGGGGCGGGGGCTCGGATCCCCGGGCCAGGGCGCCGTCTTCGAAGTTCGACCTGAATCCTGCTTCCCACCGTGAGGTGTGGAACCCGCAGGCGCCGAAACCGGCCATGCCTGCGAGCAGCTCCGAGGTCACCGCCTCCGGCAGGGAGCGCAGGGCTTCGGGCCCGGCGAACGGCGTGTGGCTGAAGTGCACGGTGCGCAGATCGGGGCGGGACTTGGCCAGGAGGCTGCCGGTGAGCGCCAGGTGGTAGTCCTGCACCAGGACGACGGCGCCCGTCGGCGCGGCATCGCCCACGGCGTCGGCGAACTGGACGTTGAGCTCCCCGAAGGCCTCCCAGGCCTCGTGCCAGCGCCGGTCGAGGCGGGGCCGGCGGGACAGGTCGAACAGGTGGTGGTGGCAGTACCACAGCGTGGAGTTGGCCACGATGTCGTAGGCCATGCGGTACACGTCCGCTTCGGGCTCGACAGTGAGCACCCGGATCCCCTCTCCCGACATCATTCCGGCCGCCGCCGCCGCCCGATCGGCCGGGTTCATGGCCGCGGCGATCCACGTGGCGTCGCTCCCACGGAGCAGGGAGCCCAACGTGCCGGCGACTCCGCCGGCGGCCCCGGCGGGCACCGGCCGGCCGGTACGGTCCAGCTGGAACGAGCGGGGACCCCGGTTGGAGACCACGACAACCTCGGGCATCCCACCGACGCTACCGGCCCGGAACTCCTCTCACCCGCATTCCCCCGCTCAGAGGTGCTCTACCCGGTCCAGGGCGGCCCGAAGGACGTCAACCGCCTGGGGACGGAGCTGGGCCAGCGGGCGGTTCCGGTGGACACGCACGCCGAGGTCGACCTGGGCGATCGCCGTGGTGCCGAAGCGGTGGGCCACGTCGACCAAGAGTCCCAGCTCCACTCCGTACCCCCCGGCCAGGGTCAGCTTCTCCAGGACCTGGCGGGGGGCTGCGGTCTCGCCGGCCAGCGGCTGGCGCACACCCGACAGATCCGGGAACAGGACTTCGATGAGAGGTCGGGCCATCAGCTCGGTGACCCGGCCACCGCCGCTGGCGTCGGCGCCGATGGGACGCTCGTAGAAACCCTTCACCAGGCAGACGTCGTCCAGCACCAGCAACGGCCCGAGGAGCCCGGTGACGAACTCGGGGGTCGTGTTCTCCACGTCGGCGTCGAGGAACACCACCAGGTCGCCGTCCGAGGCGGCCAGACCGGACTGCATGGCCCGGCCCTTGCCCCCGGCGTCCTCCGGCGCCACCGTGAGCACTCGGGCCCCGCCCGCCCGGGCCACATCGGCGGTGCCATCCGTCGAGCCGTCGTCGACCACCAGCACGTCGTCCACCAGGCCGGATCCACCGGCCGCGGCCACGTGGGGCTCGACCACCGCACGCACCACGGCGCCAACCGTTCGGGCCTCGTCTCGGGCCGGGATGCACACCGTCACCGACCGCCGGCCCTTGGCCGCCACCAGCCGTCCGGTGGAGAACTCGGTGGCGATCGTGGAGCGGGAGAAGGTCCGGGGGCCGGCGCTCATGGTCCGATCATCGCCGATTTTGACCGGTCGGGTAGAACCGTGTCCTCCGGGGACGTCGGCGTCTTCCCCGGGGCTCTCGTGGGGGCATTGACGCGCGCCGCTTGCGTGGACCACCATGGAGGGATCATCCAGAGCGGCTGAGGGACGGGCCCTGTGACGCCGCGGCAACCATTGCCGGCTTCCCGACCACACCGTGGTCCCGTGGGCGCCGACAACAGGTGCCAACGCCCGACCGATGAGGAGGACGGAGATGGACCATGTCACGGGACTGCGCTGTCGGGAATGCGGTCGCCAGTTCCCGGCCGAAGCGCTCCACGTGTGCGACTACTGCTTCGGCCCGTTGGAGGTCGACTACGACTACCGCGGAATCGCCGCAGTGGTCAGCAGGGGCCGCATCGCCGAGGGCCCCCGTTCGATCTGGCGCTACCGGGACCTGCTCCCGGTCGACGACGACGCCCCGGTCGACCTGGGTGCCGGCTTCACCCCGCTGGTCCGGGCCGACCGCTTGGCGGCCGAGCTTGGCCTGGGAGAGCTCTGGATCAAGGACGACACGGCCAACCCGACCGGGTCGTTCAAGGACCGAGTCGTGTCGGTGGCTCTCACCAAAGCCCGCCAACTCGGTTTCAAGGTGGCGGCGTGCGCGTCGACGGGGAACCTGGCCAACTCGGTGGCGGCCCACGCCGCCCGGGCCGGGATGACGTCGGTGGTCCTCATCCCCCACGACCTCGAGACGGCCAAAGTCACGATGACCGCCGTGTACGGCGGGACCGTGGTGTCGGTCGAGGGAACCTACGACGACGTCAACCGCTTGTGTGCCGAGCTGACCAGCGAGCGCCCGACCTGGGCGTTCGTCAACGTGAACATCCGCACGTACTACGCCGAAGGGTCCAAGACCCTGGCCTTCGAGGTCGCCGAGCAGCTCGGCTGGGAGGCACCGGACCACGTGGTGGTCCCCATCGCCTCGGGGAGCCAGCTCACCAAGGTGGCCAAGGGGTTCGCCGAGCTGGGAGAGGTGGGATTGCTGGACCGTCGTCCTTCGGTGCGGATCTCGGGGGCCCAGGCGGCCGGGTGCTCTCCGGTGGCCACGGCGTTCGCCGAAGGGGCCGACGCCATCCGCCCGGTCAAGCCTTCGACCATCGCCAAGTCGTTGGCCATCGGGAACCCGGCCGACGGCTGGTACGCGCTGTCCGCCATCCGCGACTCGGGCGGTGGCTGCGCCGCGGTCACCGACGACGAGATCCGAGCCGGGATCCGGCTCCTGGCCCGGACCGAGGGGATCTTCGCCGAGACTGCCGGTGGGGTGACCATCGCCACGCTGGCCAAGCTGGCGGCATCGGGGGTGGTACGCCGCGACGAACGGGTGGTGGCTCTGGTGACCGGGCACGGGCTGAAGACGGTCGAGGCGCTTTCTCCGGGGACCGGTCCGACGGTCACCATCGCCCCGACCCTGAGTGCGTTTGACGAGGCCGTCACCGTCGTGGACGATCTCGGGGGCAGCGAGGACAGGGGCGCAACCCCGCCTCCGGCATGACCCCGCCCCGCCCCGACGTCCCCCCGACCTCATGCCCAGCCCACAGCAAGGAGCCAACGAGATGACCGTGTCCGTCCGCATTCCCACCCAGCTGCGCACCCTGACCGCCGGCGCTGGCGAGGTGCAGGTCGAAGGGTCCACCGTCGGAGAGGTGCTGCACGCTCTCGACGGGGCCCACCCCGGGTTCGCCCCCAGGCTCTTCGACGACGACGGCGGCCTGCGGCGCTTCGTCAACGTCTTCGTGGCCGACGAGGACGTGCGGTTCCTCGACGGGCTGGCCACGACCGTGACCGACGGGCAGACGGTGTCCATCGTCCCGGCCGTCGCAGGCGGCTGAAGGCGACGCTGGTCGCACCGGGGATCCGAAGCCCCGAGGCCCCCCCGGGTGACCGACCGGACCAGGTCGCCTGGGGTGCAGTTGCGCTCGGCCTCCCGGCGTGGTTTGCTATTAGCACTCAGTGAATGAGAGTGCTAACGGGCCCGATATGGTGAGTGGGAGATCGACCCCACCACCGGGGCCGACCGACCAACGGAGGAAGAACCCATGCCCAAGCTGATCGCTTTCGACGAGGAAGCCCGCCGGGCGCTCGAAACCGGCATGAACAAGCTGGCCGACGCCGTACGCGTCACCCTGGGCCCCAAGGGCCGCAACGTCGTTCTCGACAAGAAGTGGGGTGCCCCGACGATCACCAACGACGGGGTGTCCATCGCCAAGGAGATCGAGCTCGAAGACCCCTACGAGCGCATCGGTGCCGAGCTGGTGAAGGAAGTGGCCAAGAAGACCGACGACGTGGCCGGGGACGGTACGACCACCGCCACGGTGCTGGCCTGGGCGATGGTGCACGAAGGCCTCCGGAACGTCGCCGCCGGAGCCAATCCGATGTCGTTGAAGAAGGGCATCGAGGCCGGGGTGGAAGAAGCGGTGAACTCGATCCACGGCATCGCCAAGGAGACGGACTCCAAGGAGCAGATCGCCCAGGTGGCCTCGATCTCGGCGGCGGACACCGAGATCGGCGGGATGAGCGCCGAAGCCATCGACAAGGTGGGGAAGGACGGCGTCATCACCGTCGAAGAGTCCCAGACCTTCGGGATGGAGATGGACCTGGTGGAGGGGATGCGCTTCGACAAGGGGTACATCTCGCCCTACTTCGTGACCGATCCCGAGCGGATGGAAGCGGTGTTGGAAGACGCCTACGTGCTCATCGTGGGGTCGAAGATCACCGCCGTGCGGGATCTGCTCCCGGTGCTCGAGAAGGTCATGCAGTCCGGCAAGCCGCTGGTGATCATCGCCGAAGACGTCGAAGGAGAGGCGCTGGCGACCCTCGTGGTGAACAAGATCCGTGGCACCTTCAAGAGCGTCTCGGTGAAGGCCCCGGGGTTCGGAGAGCGGCGCAAGGCCATGCTCCAGGACATCGCCATCTTGACCGGAGGCCAGGTCGTCACCGAGGAGGTGGGCCTGAAGCTCGAGAACGTCGGGCTGGACCTCCTGGGCAAGGCCCGCAAGGTGGTGGTGACCAAGGACGAGACCACCGTCGTCGAAGGGGCCGGTGACGAGGCTGACATCAAGGGTCGGATCAACCAGATCAAGACCGAGATCGAGAACACCGACTCGGACTACGACCGTGAGAAGCTCCAGGAGCGGCTGGCCAAGCTGTCCGGTGGGGTGGCCGTCATCAAGGTCGGCGCCGCCACCGAGGTGGAGCTCAAGGAGAAGAAGCACCGTATCGAGGACGCTGTGTCCACCACGAAGGCCGCCATCGAGGAAGGCGTCGTGCCCGGAGGTGGCGTGGCTCTCCTCCGGGCTCAGGCCGCAGTTCTCGAGCGGAGCGAGAAGCTCGAAGGGGACGAGGCCACGGGTGCCAGGATCGTGGCCCGGGCCGTCGAAGAGCCGCTGAAGCAGATCGCGGTGAACGCCGGCCTCGAAGGTGGAGTGATCGTCGAGAAGGTGCGAAACCTGAAGGGTGCCGAAGGGCTCGACGCCGCCAGTGGCGAGTACGGTGACCTCTTCAAGGCCGGGGTCATCGACGCCGCCAAGGTGACCAGGTCGGCCCTCCAGAACGCCGCATCGATCGCCGCGCTCTTCCTCACCACGGAGGCGGTCATCGTGGACAAGCCCGAAGAGAAGGCCCCGGCCATGCCCGGCGGCGGCATGGAGGACTACTGATCGCCTCCATCGGCACGTGTCGTGAAGGTCGAGGGGCGCCTGCGGGCGCCCCTCGACCGCGTACCGGCTCCGTTTCCGTAAGCTGAGGCCATGGGAACGACGCCCGAAGGCTCGAGTAGAGAGCCACTTCGACCCTCGGTCGGGGTGAGCGTCCTCCATCTCTTCTGCCGGGTGGCAGGCGCGCTGGACGCCGTGCGGATCGGGGACGCGGTGGACCACGTCGGCGAGCAAGGTGGTCACGTGGTGTCGGTGGCGATGCTTGGCCACAAGGCGGATGTCGGCCTCGTGGTGCTCGGCTCGGACCTGTGGGGGCAACGGGAGTTCCAGACGGCGGTGCACGGTGCCGGCCTGGTGCCGGTGGCCTCTTACGTGTCGGTGACCGAGCTCTCCGAGTACGCAGCGGGGATCCCAGACGCGATGAAGCAGGCCCGCCTCTACCCAGAGCTCCCCCCAGAGGGCAAGCGGGCCTTCTGCTTCTATCCGATGTCGAAGCGGCGGGCGGCCGACCAGAACTGGTACAGCCTCGAATTCGAGGAGCGGAAGCGCCTCATGATGGGTCACGGTGCGCTGGGCCGGACCTTCCACGATCGGATCCTGCAGCTCATCACCGCCTCCACCGGTCTCGACGACTGGGAGTGGGGGGTCACGCTGTTCGGCGTCCATCCCGACGATCTGAAGGACTGCGTCTACCAGATGCGCTTCGACGAAGCCTCGGCTGTGTTCGCCGAGTTCGGGCCGTTCTACACCGGGGTCGTCGGAGACCTGCCCGAGGTCCTGTCGGGGGTCGCTCAGGCGACCGGGGTGGCCCCGACCGCCGGGAGCCCAGGATGATTGGCGTCACCCGGACCGCGGTGGCCCGGGCCGCGCCCGGGGGGGACGAGGACGGCTTCGCCGCCCTGCGCCGGGTCCTCGAAGATCTGGACCGGGTGGTGGTGGCGTTCAGTGGGGGGAGCGATTCGGCATTCCTGGCCTGGGTGGCTCACGACCTTTTGGGGCCGTCCCGGGTGCTGTGTGTGACCGCGATCTCACCGTCGCTGGCCCCCGAAGAGCGAGAGGACTGCCGCTCCCTGGCCTCCGAGTGGGGGCTGCGCTGGCGGGCGATTGTGACCGACGAGCTGGACGACCCGGCCTACGTGGCCAACGGACCCGACCGGTGTGCCCGGTGCAAGCATGCCCTGATGGGCGCGCTCGAGCCGGTCGCCGTCGCCGAGGGGGCGACGGTAGTGCTGGGAGTGAACGTGGACGATCTCGGGGACTACCGACCGGGCCAGCAGGTTGCTGCCACACGGGGTGCACGGTTCCCGCTGGCCGAGGCCGGGCTGACGAAGTCCGACGTGCGGAGCTGGTCACGTCGGCTGGGCCTCCGGACCTGGGACAAGCCGGCTGCCGCCTGTCTGGCCTCCCGCCTTCCCTACGGCACGCCGGTCACCCTTGGGGCCCTGGGCTCGGTGGCCCGGGCCGAGTCTGCCCTGCGCCGGTTGGGGTTCACCCAGGTGAGGGTGCGCCACCACGGCCCGACGGCCCGGGTCGAGGTGCCCGAGGAGCAGTTGGCCGACGTGCTGGCCAGGAGAGCCGACGTGGTCACCGCGGTGCGATCATCGGGCTATGCGTTCGTCGCCCTCGACCTCGACGGCTTCCGCTCTGGGAGCATGAACCGGATGCTCGTCCCCGGGGCGTCCACGGTTCCCGGGGCGACCACGGTCTCCGGGGCGATCGAAGAAGGCGGAGGACGGGCGTGATCCAGGTGAGGGTGAAGCTGACGTTCCCCGAGAGCCTGGTGCAGGCTCCGATCCTGGCCCGGATGGTCCGGCGGTTCGACGTGGAGCCGAACATCCGCCGTGCCAACGTCGACGACCACCAGGGATGGATCGTGTGCGAGCTGGACGGTTCGGGGGAGGCTGTGGACGCGGCCCTGGTCTGGCTCCGCCAGCAGGGGATCCGGGTGGACCTCCTCGGGGACGTCCTGGAGAGCTGAACGCCGTCACCGTTCGCTTGGCCGACGGCCGGTGCCGCGGTCAGGGCCGGTCGGAAGCGAGCAGCGAGTACATGAGCATGTCGCGTCGCTCGCCGTCTACCTCCTCCCAGCTCCGGACGAGGCCCTCACAGACGAAACCGACGTGCTCGGCGGTCCGGATGGAGGCCACGTTCCACGGTTCGACGTAGAGCTCGATACGGGGGATCCCAAGTGTGCGGTGCGCCCACGCACAGGCAGCGTCCAGCGCCCTCCCGGCCACCCCCGTCCGCCGAGCCTCCGACAGCACCCAGTACCCGACCGAAGTTCGTCCCAGGTCCGCGTCCCGGAGCCACAGCCCGAGCCCACCGAGAGCGCGGTCAGACCGGGCGTCGGCGATGGCGAAGGAGTAGCCGGTCCCGTCCTGGAAGCTGTGACGCTGGCGCTCGACGAACGCCGCCGCTTCGGGCGCCGAGCAATTCGGGGGCACGGACGAGACGAGCGGAGTGACGGGATCGGCACCTGCTGCCACCACCGCGGTCACGTCGTGGAGCTGGAACCGGCGCAGTCGGATCGGTCCGGCGCTGAGTGTCGGGAACGGAACCGATGTCACCGGGAAGTGTCGGACGGGCCATCTTCCCGGGCGACGTGCCAACCCGCCGACGACACCTTGCGAGGCTCGTAGAACACGCATCCGTCGGGACAGGAGAACGGCAGAGGCTCGTTGGCTCCGACCCGGCATCGCTCGAGCTTCTCGCGCCGGGGCGTGGTCTGCATGACGTAGTGGCGGCAGTCGTCGTTCACGGGCACGCCACATTCTGGTCCACGGTGCGACCCGTCGGTGTGCAGGGTCGGCAAGCGGAACCGTCGCCGGCTGCGGCGCGGTAGCGTCGTCGTCATGGACCAGGTCGTGCCTACTCGTACCCTCCTGCGGTGGAGCGAGAGCCTGGCGGCGATCGCCAAGACCGGGCTCGGCTTCACCGAAAGTCTCTACGAGCAGGAGCGTTTCGAGGAGATCCTTCACGTGGCGGCTGACATCCGGGCCGAGGTGGACGGGACCGGGGACGTGCCCGAAGACGCCCAGGGCCGGGTCGAAGAGTGGCTGAGCGAGGTGGGGCGGGGTGTGCCCGGGTACGTCACGCCCAAGGTGGCGGTCGGGGCGGCGGTCGGCAACGACCGGGGGGAGCTCTTGCTGATCCAGCGGGCCGACTCGGGGGTGTGGCTCTACCCCACCGGCTGGTGCGACGTCGGGTACTCGGCGGCCGAAGTGGTGGTGAAGGAGGTACGCGAGGAGACCGGGATCGAAGTCGAGCCGGTCCGCCTGATCGCCGTGCTGGACGGGCTACGCCTGGGCTTCACCCGGGTGCCGCTGTACTCACTGGTGTTCCACTGCCGGTCCAAGGGAGGAACGCTCACGCCCCACCCGCTCGAGTGCCGTGACGTGGGCTGGTTCACTCGCGACACGCTGCCGTCGCCACTCGTAGGTGTCGAGCGCTGGGGTGAGCACGTATTCGCCGCCCTGGCCGGAGAGCACCGTGACGTGCTCTACGACCAGGTCCGACTCCCGACGTGGCGGGATACGGGCGACCAGGATCGCTGAGCGCGGTCATGAGCATCGGCGGAGTGGAGTGCGGGGTCGAGAAGGTCGAGGTCGTCGACGACGAGCTGGTGGCGGCCATGGGACGCCTGCTGCCGCAACTGTCGTCGTCGGCACCCGAGGTCACCGTCGCCCACCTCGAATGCCTCGTGCGCACACCGGCCACGACGCTCCTGGTGGCTCGGGACCCGGGTGGGGTCATCGTGGGGTCGCTCACCCTGGCCACGTTCCGCGTCCCGAGCGGGCTACGGGCCTGGATCGAAGACGTTGTCGTCGACGGGCGGAGCCGCGGCTCGGGGGTGGGCTCGGCCCTTGTCGGGGCTGCTGTGGAGATCGCCCGCGGCGCCGGAGCCCGGACCGTGGACCTCACGTCCCGTCCCGAGCGGGAGTCGGCGAACCGGCTCTACGTCCGCCTGGGCTTCGTCCCGCGTACCACCAACGTCTACCGGCACCAGATCGCCTGATCGCCGACCCCGGCATCGGTCGATCGGGTACGCGCGGTCGACGCCGGTTGAGCCAGGAGGAAACCGTCATGCGTTTCGTCGTCATCGGAGGTGGTCCGGCGGGGAGCAACGCGGCAATGCACGCCGCCCGAGCCGGTGTGGACGTGACCTTGGTCGAGCGCGACATCATCGGAGGAGCGGCCAACTTGCGAGACTGCATCCCCTCGAAGGCGATGATCGCGACGGGTGGAGCCATGGCCTTCGTCGACCGGTCTTCGGGCATGGGGTTGGATCCGATCCAGGGTCACTTGGACCTCCCCGGCCTGCGGCACCGGATCGACTCGATCGTGACCCGCCTGGAGGATGGCCTGGTGTCGATCCTTCGCAGCCAGGGCGTGGAGATGGTGGCGGGGGAAGGCCGCCTGGACGGGCCGCACCACGTGGTGGTCGAGACCGAAGGTGGAGCACGGAGGGTGGCGGCTGACGCCGTGTTGGTGGCAACCGGGTCGCGGCCCCGGGTCCCGGACTGGGCCCGTCCCGACGGGGAGCGGGTCCTGTCCACCCGTCAGGCGTACCCTCCCGCCGTCCTTCCCGAGCACCTGGTGGTGGTGGGATCGGGGGTGACCGGCGTCGAGTTCGTCCACATGTTCGCCTCGCTCGGATGCGAGGTCACCCTCATCGTGAGCCGTCAGCAGGTGCTGCCCCGAAAGGACCCCGAAGTGGCGGCGGTGCTGGAGGAGGACTTCCTCCGAAGAGGGGTGCGCCTGCTCAAAGGGGCCAGGGCCGTCGGTGTCGAGATCGGTGTCGGCGGTGTGGTCGTCCACTGCGACGACGGCCGGGCTGCGGCAGGGTCGCACATGCTCCTGGCCGTCGGCTCTCTTCCCAATTTCGAGGGCCTGGGCCTGGAGTCGGCAGGTGTGGTCGTGGACGACGCCGGTTACGTGCCGATCAATCACCACTGCCAGACCAACGTCCCCCACATCTACGCCGCCGGTGACCTCTCGGGGAAGCTCCCGCTGTCCTCGGTGGCCTCGATGCAGGGGCGAAAGATCGCCCAGCACGTCCTCGGCGGGCATTCGGTCGCCCATCGACACCTCAACTACGACAAGGCGGCCTCGGCCATCTTCACCGAGCCCGAGATCGCCGACGTGGGGTTGGCCGAAGCCGACGCATTCGCCGAGGGACGCAAGATCCGTGTCACCAAGGTGCCGTTTGCCGCCAGCGCCAAGGCCCTCATCAACGACGACCCTCGGGGCTTCGTCAAGATCATCTCGGACCCGGCGACCGGGGTGGTGCTGGGCGGGTCCATCGTGGGACAGAACGCGGCCGAGCTGATCTCCGTCCTCGCCGTGGCCGTGACCGCCGGGCTGCGTGCGTCCGACATCGCCGAGAGCATCTTGGTGCACCCGGCGCTGGCCGAGGCGCTGGCCGAAGCCGCCGATTAGACGTACGCTGCAGCCGATCTTCAGGGAGCGGAGGTTGAGGTGAGCGATACCCCTCAGGGTCCGGGCTGGTGGGTGGCTTCGGACGGTCGGTGGTACCCACCCGAGCTCCACCCCCAGGGCCAGGCGGTCCCGCCCCCGCCCCTGCCCGCGTATCAGGACCCCAACGCGCCGGATCCCGAAGTCGCGGCACGGAAGGCCGAAGAGCTCCCTTCGTTCGCCGACGTCGTCCCGGCCGAGGTCCGCACCCCCGGGGTGGGGGCAGGAGTCGAGGCCAGGGAGGTCGTCGTTCCCGGGGGGCGGGTATTGGAGGTCCTGGCCAGCGGCCCGTACTGGGGCACGCCGGTCCTCTTCCACCACGGGACGCCGTTCGCCGCCGCACCGTGGCCGGCGGCGGCCGAAGCGGCCACGCAGCACGGCCTGCGATGGGTGACGTGGTCCCGGCCCGGCTACTCGTCGTCGACGCGGCAGACGCCGCGGACGGTGTCCGACACGGCGGCAGACGCCGAGGCGGTCCTGGCCGCCCTGGGCCACACGTCGTTCTACACGATCGGGTGGTCGGCCGGAGGGCCGTGCGCTCTGGCGTGCGCGGCGAAACTGGGTCACCGGTGCCTGGCCGGGGCAACGCTCGGTTCCTTGGCGCCGATGGCGGCCGAGGGGATCGACTGGGCCGCCGGCATGGCCCCGGGGCTGACCGAGGCCCTCGGTGCCGCCGATCGGGGGATGCCCGACCTGGTCAGGAGCGTCGAGGCCCGTGCCCGACTGCTGGACCGCGGGCCAGAGGCCGCGCACCACGGGAAGGCCATTGATCCACTGACGGAGCTGGCATCGGTGTTCGGGGCCGCCCCGGCCGCGGCCGACGTGGCGGCGATGGTCGGGGGCGCCTCCGAGCCCCTCGGTGACGCCCTGCGGAGTGCGCTGGCCCTGGGTCTGGACGGGTGGTGTGACGACGTGAGGGGACTGGCCGGCGACTGGGGTTTCGACGTCTCGACCATCGACGTGCCGTTCGCAGTGTGGCACGGCGCCGACGACCCGTGGGTGCCGACGGCCCACGGCGCCTGGCTGGCCGGGCAGGTCCACGGAGCCAGGTGGCGACCGCTCGCCGGTGAGGGCCACGTGTCCCCGCTCCTCCGGCTCCTCGACGTGGTCCTCGAGGACCTGGTCGACCTGTCTCGCTCGACCGCCCAGGGTGTGCTCTAGCGGCTCTCGCCGCTCGAGGGTGGTCCCGGACCCGGGCTCAGTGGCACGTGGTGCCGCTCTGGGGCACCACGTGGTCAACCAGGTACGACGTCACGATCCGGACCATGCACGGATCGGACGAGCCGTTCAGCAGCCACGTGTGCCCCCAGCCGTCCCAGGTCACGAGCCGGGCCCGACCGAGAGCCGAGGCGAGCTCGGCCGCCGCCAGGTGGGGGGTGTTGGGGTCGCCGGAGTTGCCGATGACCATGACGGGTGGACCGTCCGTCATCCGGACACCGGTCACCGGCCGGCTCGGCCGGGGCCAGCTCACGCAGCCACCCAGGGTGTAGGTGACGGCGTAAGCGCCGATGAGGCCGTACCGGCCGGCGACTGAGCGGGCCAGCCGACCGGCGGCGCCGGCACTGGGATGCGCGGTCGAGTCGTTGCACGTGTACGCCCACTGCGGGCCCACCAAAGACGTGCCGTTCAGGTCCAGCTCGAACTCGAGTGAGAGGGCGCGCAGGGGTGCGCCGTTCCCGTGCTCGGCGGCCACCAGGGCATTCGAGAAT
Source organism: Actinomycetes bacterium (assembly GCA_021791635.1). Taxonomy (GTDB): domain Bacteria; phylum Actinomycetota; class Acidimicrobiia; order Acidimicrobiales; family RAAP-2; genus JAJYWF01. The sequence continues at coordinate 24,360 of JAJYWF010000002.1, read as the reverse complement.
GTGCCGGCGAACGTCGGGACACTGAGGGCGAAGAGCGTGGCCGTTGCCAGATCTCCGACCGTGACGGGCCAGCTGTCGCCGTGACCGGGGGCGGGGAGGGGCTCTCTTTCGAGGGACGACTCCAACCGATCGAAGGCGGCGGCCGGGTGGGGGCCGAGCGGGCAGTCGGTGGCGGCGCACGTGGTGAAGTAGTGGCTGAGGGAGGACGCGATCGCCGGCGCCTCCTGGCGGGCCTGGGTGGCCAGGGGAAGCGTCGGGTCCACCGCGCCGTCGAGGATCATCGACTGGACGTGCCGGGGGAACATCCGGGCGTACACCGCTCCGAGGACCGTCCCGTACGACAGCCCCCAGTAGCTGATCCGGTCGACGCCGAGCGCCTGGCGGATCCGGTCCATGTCCCGTGCGGCGTCGATCGTGTCGATGTGGGAGAGGAGCGACGGGTAGGCCTTCCGGCACGACCTCGCCAGGTCTTCGAACAGTCCGGTGCCCGGGAGTGGGGCACCGGGCCGGGTCGGCACCGGATCCACGGAAGCTGCCGCCGCGGGGGAGGGACCGCATGTGAGCCGATCGCTGGCACCCGTGCCGCGCTCGTCGAAGCTCACGAGGTTGAACTGGCGGGCTACCGCCGGCGGTACCAGGGCGGCCAGCACGGGGAGGATCTCCACTCCGCTCTCGCCGGGCCCACCGGGATTGAAGATCAAGGTCCCAGGCGGACCCACGGGATCGATCGCCGGCTGTTCGGAGACGGCGAGGGGGATCGTGGGCCCCCTCGGGTGGCGGTAGCTCACCGGGACCACCACCGTCGCACAGCGGTACCCCGCCGGGGTGGGGCACGGTGCCCAGGTGATCGGGGCGGTCGTCACGGAACCGGCGGCCGCGGTCTTCGCCCGACCGCTCCTCCCCGAGGCGGGGGTGGTCGGAGCCGACCCCGTCGGGGTCCCTCCGGGTCCCCACACCCCCGAGACCAGGAGGGCCATCGCCACGACGATGGCCGTGACGGCCACCCCCGAGGCCCACAGCGTGGTCCTCGATACCCCGAGCCGAGTGGTGATCCGGCTCATCGTGTCCCCCCCTCGCGCTGCTCCGCCGGCGTCTCCTGCCCCCGCCGCCACGCCTCTTCGGCTCGGGAGCTCACCTCGTGGACTCCCAGGCCGGTGCGGTCTGCCACGTCGGCCACGTCGTCGAACTCGGCCTTGACCCGTTCGGGACCGACCTTCACGGTCAGGTGGTGCCCGCCGACCTCGACGCCGGCGAAGCCCCGGGGCACCGGCCACCGGACGCCACTGAGGGTCCGGACGCCGAACGTGCCGGTGGTCAGACGGATGATCTCCCTCAAGGGGGCAGTCTGGTCCCGGTCGCAGAGCGCGTGCAGGGTGTGGGCCGGGCGTCCCTTCTTCATGACGATCGGGGTGATCCAGGCGTCGTGGGCGCCGGCCTCCATGAGCCGGGTCACGGCGTGGGCGAGCTGCTCGCCGGTGGCGTCGTCAACGTTGGTCTCGAGAACCATGACGGGTTGGCCGTCGCCGATGGACCCGGGATCGGTCGACAGCCCCACCACGACCTGGGCGCAGTTCGGCAGCTCGTCGAGCTCGGCGGCGCCGGCACCGAAGCCGGTAGCGCCGATCTGCATCGGGGGCATGGGCCCGAAGTCCTCGCAAAGTGCCGCCAGGATGGCAGCACCGGTCGGCGTGGTCAGCTCCACCGTCGTGGCCCGACCGTAGGTCGGGATCCCATGGAGCAGGCGCACGACCGCCGGCGACGGGTTCGGCAAGATCCCGTGATCGGTGCGGACGGTGCCCGTCCCGACGGCTACCGGGGAGGAGGCCACGGCGTCGACGCCGAGCACTTCGAGGGCTGCCGCGGTGCCCACCACGTCGATGATGGCGTCGTGCCCTCCGACCTCGTGGAAGTGCACGGCGCTCGGATCCGTACGGTGCACGCGACCTTCGGCTCGGGCCAGCTGGTCGAAGATCGACAGGGTTCGGTCGGTGACCCGCTCGGGGAGGCGGGCCAGGTTCACCAGCTCGGCGATGCGGGCGTGGGTCCGACCGACATCGTCGCTCGGGGCACTCGTGCCGGTGACGGTGACCAGGGCCCGGGTGCAGGCCATGCCGCCGCGCAGGACCTCCTCGACCTCCAGCCCCCACCCGTCGAGCGGTATCCGGTGGAGCAGGTTGAGGACCTCGTCGAGGTCGGCACCGGCGTCGAGCAGGCTCCCGAGGGCCATATCGCCGGCGATACCGGCGAAGCAGTGGAACCAGGCCACCGACTGCATCGCCGGTGTCGTGGGGGACTCCGCGGTCGATTCGGGGGTGCTCACTGCAGGAGCCGGGCGACGGCGCACGCCGCCCCGAAGCCGTTGTCGATCCCGACCACCGTCACCCCGGCGGCGCACGAGGCCAACATGGCCAGCAGGGCCGTGACACCCTCGAAGGCGGCGCCATACCCCACGCCGGTGGGCACCGCGACGACCGGCGCCGGCGTGATGCCGCCGACGACGCTGGCCAGGGCGCCCTCCATCCCGGCTACCACGACGACAGCATCGGCGTCGATGAGCTCGTCGGCCGTGGCGATGAGGCGGTGCACGCCGGCCACCCCGCAGTCGCTCAGCAGCGTCGGTCGGTACCCCAGCGATGCGAGGACGGTGCCGCACTCGTCGGCCACGGGAAGGTCGGCGGTCCCGGCGGTGATGATCAGGATCTTTCCGGGACGGGGGTCGGCCGGTCGCCAGGACGCGGTCGCCGTCGGGCCTGATCGGGTCACCGTTCCCTCCGGGTATCCCTTCCCCCGCACCGCTTCCACGGAGGCTCGAAGCTGGAGGGGGTCGGCGCGGGTGAGCAGGACCGGCCCCCCGGGCTCAGACAGCATCTCGACCACGATGGCGGCGCACTGCTCGGGGGTCTTCCCCGGTCCGTACACGGCCTCGGGCAGGGACTGGCGCAGCGAACGATGGTGGTCGACCCGGGCGAAACCCAAGTCGGCGAAGGGCAGGCGCCGGAGGCGCTGGACGGCGTCGTCGGGCGTGAGCGTCCCCGACGTGACGTCGGCCAGGAGTTGGCGGAGCGCGGGCTCGTCCATCAGGGTCACTATCCTGCCCGGGTGTGAGCAACCGTGCGACCTCGATCGCCTTCTTCGGCCCCGAGGGCACTTTCACCGAGGAGGCGTTGCTCACCGAGCCCGACTACCGCGAGGCGGCCTTCGAGGCCAGGTCGACGATCGCCGACGTCCTCGAGGCAGTCCACTCGGGTGAGGTGGCCCTCGGGTTCGTCCCGGTCGAGAATGCCATCGACGGCACGGTCCGCGACACCCTCGATGCCCTGGTGATGGACTTCGACCTGCTGATCCAGCGTGAGGTGGTGCTCGACATCCACCTCCACCTCATGGCCGCTCCGGGCACCGAGCTGGCGCGGGTGAGACGGGTGCTGTCGTTTCCCGTGGCCCTGGCACAGTGCCGGAAGTACCTGGCCTCGCACCTTCCCGAGGCCACCCCGGTGGCGGCCAATTCCACCGCTGAAGCGGCCCGCCAAGTGGGTGGGAGCGGCACTCCGGGCGACGCCGCGATCGCGCCGCGGCTGGCAGCCAAGTTGTACGGCCTGTCCGTGCTGGCCGAGGACGTCGAGGACTACATCGGGAACCAGACCCGCTTCATCGCCGTGTCCCGTGCCGGGATACCGCCTCCCACCGGGCACGACCGGACGAGCATCGTGTGCTTCCAGCGGTCCGACCGGCCCGGCAGCCTCCACGGGATACTGGGGCAGTTCGCCGCCCGGAACATCAATCTGACCAAGGTCGAGTCACGCCCCACCAAGCGCGGGCTCGGCGACTACTGCTTCGTGATCGACCTCGACGGGCACGTGGCGGACGAGATCGTGGCCGACTGCCTCCGAACCCTTCACGCCGAGCTGGCCGGGGTCAAGTTCCTCGGGTCGTACCCGGCCGCCGGCGACCACGCCCGGGCTCGCCGCCGCCGCGCCGGGGATGCGTGGAAGCAGGCCGACGCGTGGCTGGCGGGGTTGCGCGACCAGATCGGTTGACGGCCGAGCCCAGGTGCCGGCGCGTCGGTCCGGCCTGAACGCCGTCCACGGACTGGCGCCCACGGACTGCCGCCCAATAAGAGCGGAGGGAGTGGGATTCGAACCCACGGGAACCGGAGTCCCACGGCTTTTCAAGAGCCGCGCATTCGTCCGCTCTGCCATCCCTCCGGCACGGAGGCCGCCGGTGCCCCGGTCTCCGTGGTGGCAAGGGTAGCCACCCCGGGGCCATGGACGGATCTCAGGACCGGGCGGGCTCCCCGAAAGGTAGAATCGATCGGGACGGACGTGGGGGTGCCGTGTGATCCTGGACATCCTGGGCTCCTTGGTTGCGATGGTGGCCATCGACGATCGGGGGCATGTCGTCTACGCCACGAAGCGCTGGAGCGAGATGACCGGTTGGCCCCTCGCCGAGATCCAAGGTCTGCACTGGATGGTCTACGTGCATCCCGACGACCTGGCCGATGCCCGGCTCGCCGGGCGGCACGCCGTGGAGACGGCATCACCGGTCAGCTACGAATCCCGGATCGTCTCGTCTGATGGGAAGTCGGTCAAGTGGGTGCGCTCCCGGGTGTCGCCGATCACCGGGAACGGGTCCAAGCCCAGCGGCTGGCTGTTGGTCGCCGACGATCTGACCGAGCGCCAGCAGGCGAACGAGGCTCTCCAGCTGAGCGAAGAGCGGCTCCGGGTCATATTCAACCGCCTCCCCGACGTGCTCACGATCCTCGAGGCCGACGGGACGTGGCGATCGAGCAGCGTCTCCACAGCCTGGGGGCTCGGGCTGGACAGCTCCGAACTCGCCTCGGTGGGCTGGTGGGGAGCGGTGCATCCCGACGACCGCGAGGAGGCGAAGCGGGCGCTGGAGGCCCTGGTGGAGGGGCATGAGGTATCGCCCGGGCTCCTCCACGAGGTACGGCTACGGGGGCCGGCGGGAGAGTGCCGTTGGGTGGAGACCGCCGGGGTGAACCTGGTGGACGAACCGTCGGTGCGCGGGATCGTCCTGCACTCGCGCGACGTGACCGAACGCAGGCTGGCCGACGATGCGCTCCGCTCGGCCAATGCCCGCCTGTCGGGGCTGATTGCCGCCATGCACCTGGGTGTGCACGTCACCGACGAGCACGGGACGACCATCGCCGTGAACCCGGCCTGCATGAAGCTCTTCGGGCTCTCGATCCCTTCAGACGATGTCGTGGGGTCGAACGCCGCCGACCTGCGTGGACGGCTCCAGCACATCTGGGCCGATCCCAAAGAGGCCATGGCCCGCCTGGAGTCCATCGTCGACGCCGGCCGCCTCGAGGTGGACGCCCGTTTCGTGCTGGCCGACGGTCGGACGATCGCCGCCGACTTCGTGCCCATCGCCGACCACGGCCTGGACCTGGGGCACATGTGGCTGATCCGGGATGTCACCGACGAGGCGGCACTGGCGGCCGAGCGCGAGTACCTCCTGGAGATGGAGAGGGAACAGAACGCCCGCCTGACCGAGCTCGATACCCTGAAGACCGAGCTCTTGGCTTCGGTCTCGCACGAGCTCCGGACCCCCCTCACCTCCATCGCCAGCTTCACGCAGATCCTGAGCTCCGGGCTCGGGAGCGAGAGCGTCACCGAGCAGCGAGAACACCTCTCGGTGATCGTCCGGAACGTGGACCGTCTGCAGCGAATGGTGGAGGATCTGCTCTTCTTGGACCGGGCGGAGAGCAGCCCGGCGCCGGCAGACCTGGAGCTCGTCGACGTGGGTGACGTGGTGAAGATGGCCGTGGCCTCGATCCGACCGACAACCGCGGCGCGGGGGGTGTCGGTCACGGTGGACGTCGGTCAGGGAGCGCCCCTGTGGGGGGACGGTCAACGACTGGGTCAGCTGGTCGACAACCTTCTGGCCAATGCCGTCAGGTTCACCCCGCCGGGGGGTTCCGTCAGTCTGCGGTTGGATCCGGTGGCGGGTGGGTGGAGGCTCGAAGTGTCCGACACCGGGATCGGTATCCCCGAAGACGAGCAAGGCCGGGTGTTCGAACGCTTCTACCGGGCGTCGAACGCCCGACGAGGGTCGGCGCCGGGCTCGGGCCTGGGCCTAGCCATCGTGCGCCGGGTGGCCGAGTCCCACGGGGGCTCCGTCGACGTGCGCAGCGTCCCGGGGCGCGGGTCGACCTTCACCGTGGTGATCTGCGACGTCGCCACATCCAGGACGCGCCTCTCCCCACTTTCGGCGGCGGTTCCCGGGGCCCAGGGACGATGACCCAGTTCCGCGTCCTGGTCATCGAAGACGACCCGGACATCGGGAGGTCGCTGGGGCTGGTGCTCGAGCGAGCTGGGTACGTAGCCGCATGGGCATCCGACGGCGAGACCGGCCTGGAGCGTTTCACAGCCGAGCTTCCCGACGTAGTGCTCTTGGACGTGGGCCTACCCGAAATGGACGGTTGGGAAGTGCTCGAACGCATCCGGAGCATGAGCCCCAACCCGGTGCTGGTCCTCACCGCTCGTGGCTTGGAGTCGGAGAAGGCCCGCGGCCTTCTCAGTGGAGCCGATGACTACATGACCAAGCCGTTCAGCCACGCCGAGCTGCTGGCCCGGATCGGTGCCCTACTCAGGCGCCACCCTTCGCCCAGGGGGGAACAGGACGCCTATGACGATGGCGTGCTGTCGATGCAGTTCGACCGGTCCTCAGTCAGGGTCCACGGCCGCGAGGTGAACCTCACCCCGACGGAGCTCCGCCTCCTGGTGGAGCTGGTCCGCCGGTGTGACCAGGTGGTCTCGGTCCCCGAGCTGCTGAAGGCGGTCTGGGACGATCCCAGCGGATCGCGCACCGACCGGGTCAAGTTCACGGTCATGGGGTTGCGACGGCGGCTGGGTTGGACCGGGGTCGAGGGGTGCCCACTGGAGAACGCCCGGGGTTTCGGCTACCGCTACCGGCCGCCCACCTCGGCCTGAGCACCCGCCTCGCGCGCCGACTGGGCCGACTGGGCCGACTGGGCCGCTGACCGCACCCGACCTCGTTGACGGCCGCGCACCGTCCGGTCCAACACGACTTTGCGGAGCCGGACGGCCGACGGGGTCACCTCGACGCACTCGTCTTCCCCGATGAACTCCAGTGCCTGCTCGAGGGAGAGAGTCAACGGCGGGGTGAGCCGCTCAAGCTCTTCGGCAGTAGACGACCGCACGTTGGTCAGCTTCTTCTCCTTCGTGGGGTTCACGTCCATCTCCTCGCTGCGGGCGTTCTCGCCGACGAGCATTCCCTCGTAGACCTCCACTCCGGGTCCCACCAGCAGCGTGCCCCGGTCCTGAAGGTTCATCAGCGCATGGGTCGTGGTGACCCCCCGCCGGTCGGCGACCATCGAGCCGTTGCGCCGAGTCCGGAGCTCGCCACACCAGGGCTCCCAGCCGTCGAACACGTGGTGCAGCACGCCCGTGCCCCGGGTCTCGGTGAGGAACTCGGTTCGGAACCCCACGAGGCCTCGGGCGGGAACCCGGTACTCGAGGCGGACCCAGCCGGTGCCGTGGTTCACCATCTCCACCATCAACCCCTTCCGTAGGGCCAGCAGCTGGGTCACGATCCCCAAGTAGTCGTCGGGGACGTCGACGGCGACGCGCTCCATCGGCTCCTCGAGAACCCCCTCGTTGGTCCTGGTCACGACTTGGGGTTTCCCGACGGTCAGCTCGAAGCCTTCCCGGCGCATGGTCTCCACCAACACCGCCAGCTGGAGCTCACCCCGTCCCTGCACCTCCCAGGCGTCGGGCCGGTCGGTGGGGTTGACCCGGAGCGAGACGTTCCCCACCAGCTCGGCGTCGAGGCGATTCTTCACCTGGCGGGCCGTGAGCTTGGTCCCGGCCACGCCGCCGGAACCGGCCAATGGAGAGGTATTGATCCCCACGGTCATGGTCAAGCTCGGTTCGTCCACCACGATGGCCGGGAGGGCCACCGGGTGTTCGGCGTCGGCCAGGGTCTCCCCGATGGTCACCAAGGGCATACCGGCCACCGCGGCGATCTCGCCGGGCCCTGCTTCGTCGGTGGCCACCCGCTCCAGGGCGCTGGTCACGTACAGCTCGGTCACGCGGGCTGGTTCGACGGTCCCGTCCAGCTTGCACCAGGCGACGGTCTCCCCCTTGCGCAAGGTCCCGTGATAGATCCGGCAGATGGCCAGGCGGCCCACGTAGGGCGACGCGTCGAGGTTGCACACCAGGGCCTGGAGCGGTGCGGCGGGATCGAACTCTGGGGCCGGGATCCAGCGGACGATGGCGTCGAAGAGGGGTCCGAGATCAGTGCCCTCGACCCCCCGCTCGGTGGTCGCCCAACCGGCTCGGGCATTGGCGTAGAGGATGGGGAAGTCGATCTGGTGCTCGTCGGCGTCCAGGTCCAAGAAGAGCTCTTCGACTTCGTGGACCACCTGGTCCACCCTGGCGTCGGCCCGGTCGACCTTGTTCACCACCAGGATCACCGGGAGCCGGGCCTCCAGCGCCTTGCGGAGGACGAAGCGGGTCTGGGGCAACGGACCCTCGGACGCGTCCACCAGCAGCAGGACTCCGTCCACCATGGTCAGACCACGCTCGACCTCCCCGCCGAAGTCGGCGTGGCCCGGCGTGTCCACGATGTTGATCTTCACCCCGCGAGCTCGGACGGCCGTGTTCTTGGCCAGGATGGTGATTCCCTTTTCCCTCTCGAGGTCACCCGAGTCCAAGACCCGGTCGGCCACCTCCTCGTTGGACCGGAAGGCGCCGGTCTGACGGAGCATGGCGTCCACCAGGGTGGTCTTCCCGTGGTCCACATGGGCCACGATGGCCACGTTACGAAGATCGTCCCGAGCTTCCATGGCCGCTGTGACTCTACCGTCGAAGTACGGCCTCCCGTTCCCCCGGGGCAGTACGGCGTGCAGCCGTGGGCCGGCCCACTCGGCTTCCAGGTCCCCGAGTGGCTCCCCACGGGCCCTGGTCACGATCCTGGTCGACAGTCTCCGAGAGGGTGGCGGCGACGGCTTCGGCCGTCCGAAGGAGGAGGCCGGGGTCGACCTGGAGGACGACCAGGCGGCCGGCGGCCGGCCACCATCCACTCACCCTGACGGGAACCTCCTCCACGGGCCCGGACAACACCGACACGAGGGCATCCAGCCCCAGCTCGATCCATCCCGAGGGTCTGGGGCTCCCGTCGAACATCGTGAGGGTCGCCCTCGGAAGGTGGCCGTCCGAACCGATCGGCGTCGCGTCCGTGGTGGTGACCGGTACGGCGCCCGGTAGGGGGCCTGGCACCGCGACCGACACGTCGGTCCGTCCACGGACGGCGAGCCTGGCCGTCCCCCCGGAGCGCCACCATCGATCGGCGGTACCGACCAGCGGGTGGAGATCGGGGCGAGACCAGTCGAGGGCGTCGAGGAGGTTGGTCGCCCACGTAGTGGCCTCGGCCACCGTGGCGGCCAAGACCGGTCTGTCCAGCCCGGCCAGCCAGGAGCCGAGCGATCCGGGACGACCGGCGCTGCCGACCAGGTCGGTCACCGTGGCGGCGACCTCCGTGCCCGGCGTGGTCCACCGTCCGCTCACGCATCGCCGGGCGGCGGCGACGCCGATGGTCCTGCGGGCGGTCCGGGGCGACCACTTGAAGGGGCCAAGGGGTCGGCGGGCGTGGAGCTGGCGCACCAGGAAGGGCGTGACGGTGGTCGACCCCGGCCCCGGTGGTCGACCTCGGCAGTCACGTAAGGTGCGTTCGATCAGTGCGCAGAGCTCGGCCCGGGTCCTCTCGGACACGACCGGGAATCGCTCGGCCGGGGAGGTGAGGGTGTCGGTGACACGCCCGGCGACCGGCGAGCCCTGCCAGGCGGCGACAGAAGTGGGCAGCACCGGGAACCGGCCGGGGTCGTGCCGGCACCCGTCCGACGGGTCCGAGGAGATCACGCGGCGCGCTCGGCACCCCGGGCGGGGACGCACCTGCCGGCGACGGCTCCGACGACCTGGCTCACGGCGGCGGTCAGGTGATCGTCGACGACGTCGAGGGTCTCGAGCTCACCCGACGTGGGATCGTAGGTGGCGACCCGAAAAGGTGGCGCGCCACTCCGGAGCGTCTCGAGGAGCGCGTCGAACAGGCGGTCGCTCCGGTCAGCGTTCGACCCGGCACCGGCCGAGAGCCTGACCGTACAGACCGTACGCCGGCCCCCCGGCGGTGTTCCGAGCACAAGGTCGAGGGAAGTGGCCAGTACGACCCGGCCACCGGCCAGCGGAATGCGGATGCGGTCCCGGGTCCGCGGTCGCCACGCCGGGGGGATGGCCGCCCACTGCGACGCCATGACCGACGCGCCGGCGAGAACGGCCCGGCGGACGGCGGCTCGCTCGGCCGGTGGCAGGCCCCGAAGGCCCTCGAGCACCCGTGCCCCACCTTCGTCGACGGCCATCGCCCCCACGGCGTCGGCGACCGGGTCGTCGATGCGCCCGGTCACGACGAGCTGGCGGAACAGCACGGCGAGCATGGCCCGGCGGGCCCATGAGACGTTGAAGGGGGCGTCGGGGTCGAACGGTGGTCGGCCGGACATCGCCCAACGGTCGATCCACACGGGGGGTGAGCCGGGCGGCAACTCCCTGGTAGCCGCACCCACGCCGTCCTCCAACCACTCCCTCAAGCCGCCGGCCAGGGACGGGTCGGTGCGCGGGCGTCGGGACGGGTCTCCCCTGAGGCGGCCGAGAACGGCCCGGTCCCCAGGTGGGAGAGGCCCTTCGCCGTGCGGAGCGGTCATCGGGACAGTGTGGACCAGGGATGTAACGCTTCCCGGGTTCGCCCAGCCCGTAGCCTGGGTGGAGTGCTTCGACCCGACGCCCTTCTCTCCCTCCACCCGGCAGCGATGTTGGCGGTGGCCGTCGCCTTCGATGTCGTCTTCGGCCTGTTCGTGGTGGCGTTCGTCGTCCTGGCCGTCATCACCGTCTCCTGGGCGGTACGCCGTGACCGGGTGGGACGAGCAGAGTGGGCCCGCCGTCAACAGCGGGTTCCTGACGCCGACGACGGACGGATCGCTTCCCCCCGGACGAACGGGCACCGTCCGCACGGACGCCACGGGACGGCCAGGGAGCGCTCGGATTGACGAGCTCGGCCGGCGATCATCGCAGCGTGGGGGACCGCGAGCCCGAAGAGGCGCGGCACCCCTTCCGTCCGTGGCGGGCCCGTGGGTCCCGGGGCCGGAGGTGGATCGGCGCTCTCGTCGGAGTGCCGGGCGATCCCGCACCGGTCGGGACCGGCCTCACCGCCTTCGTACTGGCCGGCGGGGGCAGCCGTGGGGCCGTACAGGTGGGGATGCTGGCCGAGCTGGTCGACCGCGGGATCCGTGCCGACCGCGTGTACGGCGCCTCGGTCGGAGCGGTGAACGCCGCGGCGTACTGCGGCGATCCCACGCCCGGAGGAATGGAGCGCTTGGAGAACGTGTGGAGGAACCTCTCAGGAGAGACGGTCTTCCCGCGGGGCCGGGCCCACGGTCCCTGGAGGTTCCTCCAGCACCGATCCTCGGTCCATCCGAACACCGGGCTGCGCCGCATCTTGGAGGAGGGGGTGGCGTTCGAGCTGCTGGAGGACGCGCTGATCCCCTTGGAAGTGGTGGCGACGTCGCTCACCGGGGGCCAGGAGCGCTGGATCACGCGCGGGCCCGTCGTGGACGCAGTGCTGGCTTCGGCGGCGATCCCGGCGATCTTCCCGCCGGTCGAGTTCGAAGGCGAGCTCCTGGTGGACGGGGGCGTGGTCGACAACGTCCCCATCAGCCGACCGCTTCACGCCGGGATCAAGCGGATCTACGTCCTCCTCTGCGGTCCGCTCGACTACCGGCCCCCGGTTCCCAGCCGTCCGGTCGAAGCAGTGCTCACGGCGTTCTTCGTGGCGATCCACGCCCGTTTCGCCCGGGAGCTGGCCATGGTGCCCCCCGACGTCGAGCTGACCGTGCTCACCGCCGGAGGCGAGCCCGGAGCCGACTACCGTGACTTCACGGCATCGGCCCAGATGATCGACGCCGGTCGGGCGGCGGTGGCCTCGGCCCTCGACGATCCCGAGGGGGTCGATCGGATGAGCGTGACGGGGAGGTGACCGTGGGGCAGCGGTGCGCCCGTCACTCCCTCCTGGTGGAATAGGGGGGTGACCCTCACCGACCGCCCGGGGGCGCCGGCGATGCCGGCTGGCTTCCACCCCGCCGTCCACACGTGGTTCACGGAACGGTTCCCGGAAGGACCGACCGCCCCCCAGGAGGCTGCTTGGCCGGTGATCGCCACCGGGCGGGACGTGCTGGTCGCCTCGCCCACGGGGACGGGCAAGACGTTGACCGGGTTTCTGGTGGCGATCGACGCCGCCTGCCAGCGGACCACCCCGTCGGGTGGCGCCGCCGGCCACCGACCCCACCCGCCGGACCCCGCCGTGTACTCCGACCGACCCCGCCCGTCGGACCCCGCCGTGTACTCCGACCGACCCGGCCCCGCCGTGGTCTACGTGTCGCCCCTGCGGGCGCTGGCCGTCGACGTCCACGAGAACCTCCAGGTCCCCCTCGAGGGCATCCGCCTGGCCGGAGAGCGGATCGGCGTGCCGGTGCCCGAGCTCAAGGTCGCCGTGCGGACCGGCGACACCCCGGGCCCGGCCCGCGCCGCGATGTGGCGCTCGCCGCCCGACCTGCTGGTCACGACCCCCGAATCGCTGTACTTGCTGGTCACGGCCGCTTCTTCTCGATCGATGCTGCGCGGCGTGGACACGGTCGTCGTCGACGAGGTCCACACCCTGGCCCGCGACAAGCGAGGGGCTCACCTGGCCCTCACCCTGGAGCGGTTGAGCTCTCTGGTGGAAAGCAACGGGGGGCACCTCCAGCGGATCGGCCTGTCGGCCACCCAGCGGCCGTTGTCGCTCATGGCCGATCTCCTCACCGGTGCCGGCGGTCGACCCCGCCCGGCCGTGGTGGACTGCGGCCACCGTCGCCACATCGACGTGGCCATCGAGCTGCCGTCGACCGAGCTCGAAGCGGTAGCGAGCCACCACCAGTTCGGTGAGGTGCTGGACAAGATCGCGGCCCACATCCGCCGTCACCGGACCACCCTGGTGTTCGTGAACACCCGCAAGCTGGCCGAGCGGGTAGCCCACCAGCTGGCCGAGCGGCTCGGGGACGGGGCCTCCGACCTTGGGGCCGAAGGCCCGGCGGTGGCCGCTCACCACGGGAGCCTCTCGGCCGCCCGTCGCCGGCTGGTCGAGACGCGTTTGCGGGCGGGACAGCTGAAGGCCCTGGTGGCCACGGCCTCACTCGAGCTGGGCATCGACGTCGGGCCGGTCGAGCTGGTATGCCAGATCGGCTCGCCGCGGGCCATCGCCACGTTCCTGCAAAGGGTCGGTCGGGCCAACCACCAAGTCCACGGGAAGCCAGTGGGCCGGCTCTACCCGCTGAGCCGAGACGAGCTGGTGGAGTGCGCCGCCCTGCTGGCCGCCGTCCGATCGGGGCGGCTGGACTCGCTCGAGCCGGTCGTGGCGCCGCTCGACGTGCTGGCCCAGCAGATCGTCGCCGAAGTGGCCGCGGCCGGGGAGTGGGACGAGGACGCGCTGTTCGAGCTGGTGCGGCGGGCGGCGCCGTACGCGTCGATGGACCGTTCCGACTTCGATCAGGTGGTGGACCTGGTGTCGTGGGGGATACCCACCGGGCGGGGACGGCGTGGGGCCCACCTCCACCGCGATGCCGTGCACGGACGGCTCCGTCCCCGGCGGGGAGCCCGGCTCGCCGCCCTCACGAACGGCGGGTCCATCCCCGACACCGGTGACTACCGGGTGGTGCTGGATCCCGACGGGGTGACCGTGGGCTCGGTGCACGAGGACTTCGCCGTGGAGGCCAACATCGGCGACGTCTTCCTCCTCGGCACCCACTCGTGGCGGGTCCGCAAGGTCGAAGTGGGGACGGTGCGGGTGGCCGACGCCGGCGATGCGGCCCCCACCGTCCCCTTCTGGCTGGGGGAGGCTCCTGCCCGCACTGCTGAGCTCTCGGCCGAGGTAGGTGAGCTCCGGGCCGAGGTGGCGTCGGCGTTGGCTGCGGCCAGCGGTGACCGATCGGGGGACGGTGACCGATCGGGGGACGGTGACCGATCGGGGGACGGTGACCGGTCGGGGGACGGTGACCGTCTCGAGCCCGCTCGGCGAGTGGTACGTGACCGCTGCGGGCTGGACGCGGGAGCGACCGACCAGGTGGTGCACTACCTGGCCCAGGGGTGGGCGTCCCTCGGGGCCCTGCCGACGCAGCGGAAGCTGGTGGTGGAGAGGTTCTTCGACGACACCGAGGGGACCCAGCTGGTCATCCACTCGCCGTACGGGGGGAGGATCAACCGCGCCCTCGGGCTGGCTCTCCGAAAGAGGCTCTGCGTCAACTTCGACTTCGAGCTCCAAGCGGCGGCCGACGACGACACCGTGGCCCTGTCCCTCGGGCCCCAGCACAGCTTCCCTCTCGACCGGGTGTTCCCCATGCTGTCCAGTCGCAGCGCTGGCGACGTCCTGACCCAGGCAGTCCTGTTCCATCCGATGCTCCGGGCCAGGTGGCGGTGGAACTGCACGGTGGCGCTCGTGGTCCCCCGGTCGCGGGCCGGGAAGCGCCGGCCGATCCACCTCCAGCGTATGGACGCCGACGACGTGATGGCCGCAGCCTGGCCGGCGCTGGCCGCCTGTCAGGAGAATGCGCCGCCCGGGCCGGTGTCCGTGGCCGACCACGTCTTGGCGACCCAGACGGTGAGGGACTGCCTCACCCAACCCCTCGATGTCGCCGGCTTGTCGGCGCTCCTGGCCGACCTCGAGGCGGGGAAGGTGGACCTGCACCTGGTGGAGACGACGGAGCCCTCGGTCCTGGCCCACGGGATCCTCAGTGGTCGACCGACCACCTTCTTGGACGACGCGCCTCTGGAGGAGCGGCGGTCCCGGGCGGTCACCCTGCGCCGGGGTTCGTCCGGAGACCCGGGCATCCTGCCAGTCCCGGTGGACCAGCTCGCCGCCTTGGACGGCCCGGCGGCGGCGGAGGTGCTGGCCACGGTCCGCCCCCGGCCCCGCGGCCCCGACGAGCTGCACGATCTCTTGTGCTCGCTGGTGCTGTGCCGGCCGGTGACGGCTTGGCGGGGGTGGTTCGATGCGCTGGTCGCGGATGGTCGTGCGGTGGCGGTGCAGGGGTGCTGGGCGGCGACCGAGCGACGGGACCAGGCCGCGGGTTTGAACGACGCCGACGACCTGGCCCTGGCGGACTGCCTGGCCGGGCATCTCGAAGTGGCCGGCCCGGTGACCGAGGCCGACCTGATCGGCGACGGTCCCGTGGTGCCTCCTGCCAGCGGCGTCGGGCGTGACCCCAGCCAGCTGCGGGGAGCGCCGGTCAGCCCGTCTCGCCTGGGCACCGGCCTGGCCCGGCTGGAAGCTGGTGGCAGTGCCGTCCGCCTTCCCGACGACCGGTGGTGCGCCCGTCACCTCCTGGTTCGCCTCCACGCTGCCAGCCGGGCCCGGCGCCGCGAGAGGGTGGAGCCGGCGAGCATCACCGACTACATGCGGTTCCTCACCCAGTGGCAGCATGCCGCCCCGGGAGCCCGGCTCCACGGGCGCTCGGGCCTGATGGCCGTGATCGAGCAGCTGGCCGGGATCGAGGTGGCGGCCGGTGACTGGGAGCGCCACGTCCTGCCGCTCCGCGTCGAGGGGTACGACCCCCGTTGGCTGGACGAGCTCTGCCTGGCCGGTGAAGTGGGGTGGGGTCGCCTGACGCCGAGGATCGAGGCCGAGCGTCGCGCCACAGGGTCCGAGCGGCGGGGATCGACGGTCCCCTCGCCGGCCACTCCGCTCTCCGTCATGCCCCGGAGCGACTTGGGCTGGCTCCTCGACGCCGTGCGTGACGGTGAGGCTGCGGCGGCGCCGGTCAGCGGGGCGTCGGCCGACGTGCTGGCGGCATTGCGCTCCCGCGGCGCCAGCTTTCGGTCCGAGCTCGGAGCAGTGTCCGGGCGCCTTCCAGAAGAGGTGGACCAGGGGCTCTGGGACCTCGTGGCTCGGGGTGTGGCCACGGCCGATACCTTCTCGGCGGTGCGGGTCCTGCTGGGCCGCGGCCGGCGTGGACGCTCATACCCCGCTCGCCGGCCCGGTGCCCCACTGGCCCTGGGGAGCCGTGGCCGGTCGCGGCGGCACGAGTACGCCGGGGAGGGACGATGGTCGCTCCTCCTCGATCCGAGAGGGCCCGGGGATCGTGACGAGGCCCGGGGACCTGGCGAGCTCCGAGGCTCTGGAGGCGGAGCCGCATCCGAGGGTCCGGATCGTGAAGAGCTGGCCGAGGTCGTGGCCCGCCGGATGCTGCAGAGGTGGGGAGTGGTGGTCTGGGAAGTATGGGGACGTGAGTCCTTCGGATTGGCGTGGCGGGACGTCGTTCGTGCCCTCCGACGACTCGAAGCCCGCGGCGTGGCGCTGGGGGGACGCTTCGTCGCCGGCCTGTCCGGCGAGCAGTACGCGTTGCCCGACGCGCTGTCGGAGCTGGCCCGGGTGCGTCGTGCGCCGTTGGGGGAGTCCGACATCGTGGTCGCGGCCTCGGATCCGCTGAACGTGACCGGCACTGTCCTTCCTGGCCCACGGGTACCGGCACTGCGCCACCGCCGGGTGGTGCTGCGTGACGGGGTGGTCGACGAGGAAGAGACGCTGGCCGGGGCGCGGCGATGAACGCCGTCCGGAGGGTCGATCTCAATGCCGATGTGGGCGAATCCACCGGTGACGCGTCGGCCCGCATCGAAGAAGCGCTCCTGGCCGCGACCACGACCGTCCACGTGGCTTGCGGCTACCACGCCGGCGACGACACCACCATGCGACGGGTCGTGGCTGCCGCCGTGTCGTGCGGGGTCGTGGTCGGGGCCCATCCCTCGTATCCCGACCGCGCCGGGTTCGGCCGGAGGGACATTGAGCGGAGCCCCGTCCAGGTCGCCACCGACGTCCGCCGGCAGCTCGACGCCCTTGCCACGGTGACTCGCGAGTGGGGTACCGGCATCCGTTCGGTCAAGCCCCACGGCGCCCTGTACCACCGGACGGCCGGCGACGAAGCTTGTGCCGCAGCGATCTCGGACGTGCTCGCGGGCGGGAGCTCGGGCGGTGACGCGGCGCCGGTCGCCCTGGTGATGCCGGCCGGCGCGGCCACGGCCGGGGTGCCCCCCACCTTCGGCGTCCCGGTCGTGGCCGAGGCCTTCTGCGACCGCCGCTACCGATCGGACGGGACCCTGGTGCCGAGGTCGGAAGCGAGCTCGGTGATCACCGACGT
Source organism: Actinomycetes bacterium (assembly GCA_021791635.1). Classification (GTDB taxonomy): domain Bacteria; phylum Actinomycetota; class Acidimicrobiia; order Acidimicrobiales; family RAAP-2; genus JAJYWF01. The sequence goes on along the minus strand of JAJYWF010000002.1, from coordinate 7,112 downwards.
CGGTGAGGCCGTGGAGCAGGCCCTGTCGATCGTGCTGACCGGCACGGTGACGCCGGTGTCGGGTGACCCCCTCCCGCTCCTCTGCGACACGCTGTGTGTCCACGGCGACACCCCGGGCGCCCCCGCCCTGGTCACCGGGGTCCGGCGGGCCCTGGAGGCGGCGGGTGTGGTCGTGGCTCCCTACGTCGGATCGGCTGTGCTCCGAGCGCAGGTGCGGTGATCGCCGGCGCCGGCCGCTCCGGCGTGCCGATGGGGGACGCCGGCATGCTCTTCACCTTCGACCGGTCCCGGCGGGTTCCCGACTGGGCGGCGGGGATCGCCGCGGCTGACCTGCCCGGTGTCGTCGAAGTGGTGCCCGGGAGCCGGTCGGTGCTCGTCGAGATCGATCCGACCGTCACCGACGTGGAGTCGTTGGTCGAGCAGGTGGCCCGACTGGACCTGGATCGTGCTGCGGTGCCCGAGGTGCGGCGCACTCACACCGTGCCGACGGCGTTCGACGGGCCCGACCTTGAGTTCGTCTGCCGGTCGGCCCAGGTGAGCCCAGAAGAGCTGACCGAGCTGATGACCAGTGCCACGTTCCGGGTGGAGATGGTGGGCTTCGCACCGGGCTTCGGGTACCTGAGCGGGCTGCCCGAGCGGTTGTGCTCGGTGCCCCGCCGGGACACCCCGAGACCGTCGGTCCCAGCCGGATCGGTCGCTCTCGCCGGGGGATTCGCCGCGGTGTACCCCCGGGCATCGCCCGGGGGGTGGCAACTGGTGGGCCGGACCCGGTGGCGGCCTTTTGACCCAGAGGTGCCGCCCTACGGGCTGCTGTCTCCAGGGGACGCCGTCCGCTTCGTCCCCGACCTGACTCCTGGGCCTACTACTTCGCAAGGGAGCTCCCGATCGTCGCGTCGACCGTGGGAGTCGGTGTCCGATCCTCGTTTCGCCGTGCTGGACCCCGGTATGCACACCTTGGTCGAAGACGGTGGACGTCTGGGCGTAGCCCACCTTGGCGTCCCGCGCGCCGGCCCGGCCGATGCACTGGCCCACGGGCTGGCGAACCTGTTGGTCGGGAACCGGCGTGGGGCCGCAGCGTTGGAGGTGACGGCACACGGCCCGGTGCTCCGCTGCCTGGCCACGACCTACCTGGCGGTCGTCGGCGGATCCGCCGAGGTCGCCGTGGACGATCGACGGGTCGACTCAGGCCGGGTGGTACCGGTGTCGGCTGGCCAACAGGTGGCGGTGCGCCGGCTCGGCTCGGGGCTCCGCACCTACGTTGCGTGGCCCGGAGGGGTAGACGTCCCCACGGTGATGGGGAGCCGCTCGAGCGATGTGCTGTCGCGGATCGGGCCGGGCGCGCTGGAGGTCGGCGACGTCCTGGGAATGGCCGACCGGGCCGGGTACCTCGGCGACCACCTGGTCCCGGGCATGCTCGGGCAGGACCAGAAGACCACCGGATCCCCGTGGCGTCTGAGGGTCGTCGCCGGCCCGCACCTCTCGTGGTTCGCCCTCGACGCGCTCGATCGCCTGGGCACGGCACGTTTTGTGGTGGATTCGTCGAGTGACCGCGTCGGCGTCCGCCTTCGCCCGGTGGGCGATGCGGAGGTCGAACGGGTCCCGGGAGAGATCGGCTCCGAGGGGATGGTGATCGGCGCCATCCAGGTGCCCCCCGACGGGCGACCGGTGATCCTGGGACCGGACCACGGCACCCTCGGCGGCTACCCCGTCGTGGCCGTCGTCGTGCGTGCCGACTGCTGGAAGATCGGGCAGTGTCGACCTGGTGACGAGGTGGTGCTCGAGCCGGTCGAGAGAGTCGAGGCCGTGGCGGCGTGGAGGCGCCTGGAGCGCGCCGTCGACGGCGCCGTCGTCGGTCACTACCCGACCGGGGTCGGGTGAGGTCGACTGGGGTGCGGTGAGGATCAGCCCGGTCCGGCGCGGACCAGTGTGGGGTGCCGGCGGCCGATGTCGGCACACTCCTCGCAGATTGACTCGGGGATGAGGCCGATCCGCATGAGGCGGCCGAACACGGTGCAGCCGAGGCAGAACCCGAAGGCCGCTTCGCTGAACGCCGCGGCCGCCAGGAGCCCGATAAGCCAACGAGCAGGATCCCATCCTTCCGTCGCCCAGACCACCAGGGCCGCGCTGGTGAGGACCGCGCCGATTCCCTGGGCGAAGCGCTTGGGAGGCCCTGGGACCGGCCGGGCTGCACCGAGCAGGTGAGGTGCGATCACCCTGGTGGCGAGTTGGCCGAGCGGGCTCAGGGTCGGTCCGGTCAGCACCCGGGCGTAGAAACCGGCGGCGAGGGGGACGACCAGCCACGGCAGGTCGAAGGCCACCGCCGCCACCGCCATCACCACCACCCCGGCGGCCACAGTGCGGGCGGCCTTCTCGTTGACCGGGTTGGGAAAGCTGAACAAGGTGCCGGGCCGGGGGCTCATGGCAAAAGCCTACCAGATTGGTCAGGAATTACCAGGGGTTCTGCTCGCGCAGCTACTTGGAGGTTGTGGTCCCCCCGAGGGCTCCCAGTCCTGTGAGTAGGCGGTGCAGGAGTGTGCTCCCTCCCGAGACCACCGGTTGGACGGCACCGGTCATCGACTTGGTGGCCGCGGAGATCGTGGTTGTGATGGTCGAGGGGAGGCTGGTGATGGTCGACGGGAGGCTGGTGATGGTCGACGGGAGGCTGGTGATGGTCGACGGGAGGCTGGTGATGGTCGACGGGAGGCTGGAGACGGGCAGGGTGACCGACGGGGCCGTCACCACCGGCGAACCGGCGCCGGACGTACTGATGCCGGGCGCACCCGCCCCAACCGACGTAGACGCCGGCTGGGGCGCCGGCGCACTGGACCCCTTGGCCGTCCCAGACGAGCCGACCCCTGAGCCTGTGCGGGCCGTAGCCGACCGCGGCGAGGTCGCCGCCGCACTGGTGCCGGGCGCGACCTTCGGCATGCTCACGGTATGCGGGGAAGAGGACCGCGGAACGGTGACGAGGACTGCGCCTCCCACGACGCCAGCGGCGAGGACGACCGACGCCGCCACGGCCGCCGGTCGCCCCAACCACTCGGCTTGCTGCAGTTGGGGAAATTGGCCGGCCACCCTCGCGGCCACCCTGGCGGCGCTCCGGCCGACCAGGCGCCGGAGGGCGAGGAGGCCTGCTCCGAGACCGATCCCAAGCCGGGCACCGGTGTCGGAGAGAGCTGCGAACTCCCGCTTCAAGGCCTGACGGGCGCGCCACAAGAGGGTCTCGGCCGCCGGGACCGCCACCCCCTCGTACTCAGCGATGCGCTGGGTCGACCACCCTGATGCCTCTCGGAGCTGGAGAACGCGCTGATGGCGGTCCGACAGGTTCTGGAGCGCCTTGGCCACCATGTCGGTATCGACTTCGAGCATGATCGTCTCGTCGATGTCACGGCTCTCGACGTCGGCATGGGGCCGGGGGACTTCATCGGTCGGAGTCAGCCGGGACCGGCGCCGGAGCACATCGGTACAGATGTTGGCGGCGATGACGGTGAGCCACGGATAGAAGCGGCGGTCGCCGGCGAGTCCGGGGAGGGCCCGCCACGCCCGCGTGAATGCCTCCTGGACGGCGTCTTCGGCCTCGTGGGACTCGTGGAGCCGCCGTAGACAGAAGTGGAAAAGGCGCCGGTGATAGCGGTGGTAGAGCTCCTCGAAGGCCGCGCTCTCACCGGCCTGGCACCGCTCGACCAGCACGCGGTCGCGGGCCAAGTCCACGGCGCCGTCAACCTCGGCCCCCGCGGCGTGGGGCCGGATCCTGATCCCCTCCTTCACAGGTACCACGTGCATCCCACCTTCCCCGCCTGGTCAGAGGATAGCGCCCCCGACGGAGATTTTTCCCATCGCGCCGAAAGGTGCCGGGGTCCGGGCCGTTCTCTCATGTGAAGACGGAGTGCACCGGGCCGGCTGCCCAGCCGGTCTCGGCGAAGGATCGGGGATGACGGTGAAGCATCGAGCACGGAAAGAGACGTTGCGGCACGGGGCGGCAGTCGGCGCGCTCTTCTGCCTGGTCACGGCCGCCGCAACCCTGTTCGCCGCCGGCCTGGGCCCAGCTCAGGTTGCCGGCGCCGGGACCGGAACGGCGTTCACACTGAAGGCTGCGGGCACGGGCCTGGAGCTGGCCGCCGGTGGGACCACCCTCGTGGGTGCCGCGTCCTCGGCAGCGGCAGGGAGCAACACCGCTCCAGCAGCCCGGGGCACCGGCGTCCTGACGCCGGCCGAAGTGTCGAACCAGGAGGCCACGGCGAGCGCCCCCAACCAGTCCCAGAACCTTCCTCAATCCTGCAGTCAGATCTCCAACCCCTTTCCGGCGCCCTTCAGCACAGTGGTGGACCTCGGTTCGGGCTGCAGCTCGGCGTCGGCGTCGGTGAGCTCGGGCGGGCTGCCCTCGGCCACCGCCACCGGCCAGGTGGCCACGATCGGGGTGAGCCCCTCCACGAGTGCCCTGCCGCTCCCGATCAGTCCCGGGAGCACCCTGGCCAGTGGCCTGCAGGGCATTCTGGGGACGCTGCCCTCGCTTCCGAGCGGAGGGCTCCCACTGGCCACAGTCCTCCAGGGCGTGGCCAAAGCAGCCAATTCCCAGCTCACCTCCGTGGTCACCGCCAGCTTGGGATCGTCGACGTCCTCGGTCACAGTCTCGGCGAGCACGGCTACGGCGACCACCCGCGACAGTGGCTCGACGATCAGCCTGCTGACCGGCCTCGGAGCAGGCGGCGGGCCACTCCTCACGGTCAGCGTAGGGCCGGCCAGCGCCACTGCGACCCTCGACCGGTCGACCGGGCAAGTGACCGCCGATGACTCTCCGGCCACGGTGAGCGTGACGGTCGCCCCGCCGGTCGGCACCGCGCAGACGGTCTCGATCGCCCCGGGACAGTCCCAGACCTTCCTCGCCGGGACCCCCCTCGAGAGCACGGTGGACGTCGGGTCCGGATCGGCGACGCCCGGCGCGGGCAAGGGCTCGGCGTCGGCCACAGGCATCAGCGTCGACGCCCTACCAAGCATCGGGGCTGGTCCTACAGGAACCGACGGTGGCCTGAAGATCGTCCTCGGAGCGGCCACCACCACCGTGACAGGAGCCATCCCGGCCGCCACGGCAGCCGTGACCCCGACCACGGCGGTTCCGACTCCGGCTCCGACCCCGCCGGTGACGGCGACGGTGCCGGGAGCGACGACAGTGCACACCGGAGAGTTCTGGTCGGGAACCCTCCCATTGGCGCTCTTCGGTCTCTCGCTCCTCGTCGGTCTGGGCCTCGTCGCCCGGCGCCGCCTCGGACATCTCGTCCACTCACTGACCTCATTCGTCCGACCCGCGCTCCCCTCTGCGGGCGGTCGACCGCCGGGCCGGGCCACCGGGACCTCCTCCGTTTCCCCTCTGGTCTCGGGTCCGGCCCGGCGGTACTCCTTCGGGCCGGCGGGAGCGCCGGTCCACGACGGCGGACCAGGGAAGCCCGGAAGGTCCGGGACGGCTGGGGAAGGTGGGGCATGACTCATGTGGCGACCCGCCACCCGTCGTCGCATGCCCGCCGATCGCTGCTCCGACGGCGCCCCGGAGAGCCCCTCGGATGCCCGTCGCTTCGGACGTGCGGCCAGAGTGGGGATCACCGGGATCGGCGTCGTCCTGATCTGGGGAGCCCTGGCGTTCGGCGGGTACGCGTACGGCTGGCAGGCCCACAAGGCTCGAGCCCAGTCCATCCTTCTGGCCGGCGAGCATCGGGTGATACAGCGGACCCACGCCGCCGACGCGTCCCACCCGACGCCGTGCGTGGTGACGGCGAACGAGCCTGGGCAGCTTGCAGGTGTGCTGAGCATCCCCGCCATTCACTTGACAGCTCCGGTGGAGCAGGGGACGGGAGATGGCCAGTTGAGCGTGGCCGTGGGGCACGACCCTTCTTCGGTGTGGCCGGGGCAGAGTGGAACGTCAGTGCTCCTGGCTCACGACGTGAGCTACTTCGTGCACCTGAACGAATTGAAGCCGGGCGACCAGCTCGTGTACCGCACTGCCTGCACCACTGTTCACTACGTGGTCTCGGGCCATCAGGTGGTCCAGCAAGGGACGCAGGTTCCCGACTCCAGTGGGCCGACGCTCGTCCTCGACACCTGCTATCCACCCGACGCCCTGTTCTTCACCACGCAGCGGTATCTGGTACAAGCCACCGAGACCCTTTCGACTCCTGCTCCGGCGAAGGTCTCAGAGCCCTCGTTGCCAGGCTCGAGCTCGAAGGGAGAAGGTCTGACGGCGTACACCGTGCCGGCACCGGCAGCCCTGGTGTCCCAGGGGCTCACGCTCCAGCAGAACGAGGCGCCTATGGGCACGATGTCGCTTTCGGGGGCAACGACACCCTCGTGGGAAGAGTCACCTGGCCCACTGGACCTGGAAGCCGCGGCCCTCGAGGCCTACTTCGGGGGGATCCACGCCACCGAACAGGACCGCACCGACTGGTGGGACGCCATAGCCGGCCCCGGGGTGGCGCCACCGGTGCCCTTGAGCGGTGCCCAGATCACCGGGCACGACGCGGCCTTGAACGTGGCCATCCGCTCGACCGGTGGTGTGCCCACACAAGTGGTGCTGAGCACGGTCGTGACCATCTCCGGTGGCACGGCTCCGGGAGAGTACGCCGAAACGGTGACCCTGCCCGTGATCGGCTCGATCGTCCGTATCGGAGCTTGGACCCTCACCCCCACATGACCTCACAGCTGCAGTAGCCGTACCCACTGCCATCGGGCAGGCAACACCGTGGCAATCAACCGATGCCAACCAATGCAGTAATGACCGAAGCGAGAGAAAGGAAACAGGAAATGAGCTTCCAAGAATCCTACGACCAGCAGGGTGCCCCCCACGTGGTGGGTACCGGGCCGGCCGCGGAGACCGGGCCGACGCTGGTGAGGGCCGGCCGGCTTCGCCGTATCACGCACGGCAAGTTGGGCCGGGTCGGGGGAGTGGGTGTGCTCGCTGCCGGCGGTGCCGCTTTCGCCACCGCGGGAGCACTGCTCGGAGGTCTGGCGGCCGGGACCGCGGCCACGCCGGCGGCGATCCAGAGTGTCCTCACCAGTGACGTACCGTCTCTGCCGGTGAGCACGCCGACACTTCCCGCCGGAAGCCTTCCCGGCCTCCCGACCGG